>CALVKT010000026.1 GCA_944333055.1 uncultured Clostridia bacterium | reverse complement strand
AGCGTCTTTTCCCAGGACGGCAGGTCCGCGGAGGAAACCACGCCGGTGCTGGGCGCGAGCGCGGCGCTCTGCTCGGCGCGCCGCTCGTTCATCATGGCGTTGAACTCCAGCTCGGCCTCGGCGTTTTTGTTTTCGATTTGGTTGCGGATCGAGACATAGTCATTTGTGACCGCCAGGGAGCACAGATAAAACACGCCGATGCCCACCACCACCACAATCGCCAGGATGCCGGCGGCGCGAAGCAGGGTTTTGTAGGGATCTCGCTTCATTTTGTGGATCTTCTTGTTGGAGTTGACTCGCATACGGCGATACCACCTTTCAGGGCTTAACCCAGCAAACGTCCGATGACCTCGTAGAGGTGTTCCAGCTCCTGCGCGCTGTTATAGGAAAGCGTAATTTTCCCCCGTGTCTCCGTGCCGGAGAGCGTGGTTTTGAGTCCCAGGGCCTCACGCATGGCGTTTTGCAGCGCCAGCAGTTCGGGGCCTGTCTCCCGCTTGGGGGCCGCCTGGCGCGCGGCCGGGCGGGCCTTGGTCAGCTCCTCGAGCCTTCGCACGCTGTACCCGTACAACACGCACTGATGCGCAAGCTCCAGCTGGCGCGCCTCGCTGTCCAGCCCGGCCAGCACGCGCGCGTGCCCGGCGGACAGGTCGCCCGTGACCACCATGTCGGTCACGGCCTTGGGAAGATTCAAAAGCCGCAGCGCGTTGGCAATGGCCGGGCGGCTCTTGCCCAGCTTGCGGGCGGCCTGCTCCTGCGTATAGCCGCATTCCTGCATGAGGCTGCGAATGGCCGCGGCCTCCTCGATGGGGTTGAGGTCCTGGCGCTGAAGGTTTTCAATCAGCGCGGCCTCCATCTGCTGCTCGCTGGTCATGCTGCGCACGATGCAGGGCACCGTCTCCAGCCCCGCCAGGCGCGCTGCGCGATAACGGCGCTCGCCCGCGACGATGCGGTAGCGCATGCCGTTTTCCACCACCAGAATGGGCGAGATCACGCCCGCCTCACGGATGCTGTCGGCCAGCTGCTCCAGCGCTTCCTTGTCAAAATCCCGTCTGGGCTGGGATGCGTTGGGGTCAATCTCGTCGATGGAGATTTCGCGCACCACCGTTTCCAGCAATTCGCCGCTCTGTGGCAAAAGCACGTCCAGGCCCCTGCCGAGTCCGCCGCGTTTCATCCTTACCGACTCCTATCTGTTGCGCTGCAAAAACTCCTGCGCCAGCCTGCGGTAGCTGTCCGCCCCCAGGCTGCGGGGATCGTACAGGTGAATGGGCAGGCCGTGGCTGGGCGCTTCGCCCAGGCGCACGTTGCGTGGGATCGCCGTGGCGAACACGCGGCTTTTGAAATGCTTCTTGACCGAATCCACCACCTGGATGCCCAGATTGGTGCGCGCGTCCAGCATGGTCAGCAGCACTCCCTCGATGTCCAGGCCGGGATTGAAGGCATGCTTGACGCGGTTGACGGTGTTCATCAGGCTGGACACGCCCTCTAGCGCATAGTATTCGCACTGGATGGGAATGAGCACGCCGTCCGCCGCGCACAGCGCGTTGAGCGTGATGAGTCCCAGCGACGGCGGGCAGTCGATGAACACGTAGTCAAACCGGTCCAGCGCGCTTGACAGCGCCTGCCTGAGCACGTGCTCGCGCGCGTCCATGCCGGCCAGCTCGATCTCCGCGCCGGCGAGGCGGATATCCGCCGGGAGCACGAACAGGTTCTCCACGCGCGTCTTGACAAGCGCGTCGCCCAGCGCCACGTCCCCGGCCATGACCTCGTATACGGTGGGCGTGGCGCTCTTGACGCGCACGCCCAGACCGCTGGACGTGTTGCCCTGCGGGTCGATGTCCACGACGAGCACGCGGTGGCCCTCGTCGGCCACGCACGCCGAGAGGTTGACGCAGGTGGTCGTCTTGCCCACGCCGCCCTTCTGGTTGGTAATCGCAATGATCTTCGCCATATATCTTGAAATCCTCGATGTCAGGTCAGCTGCCCGTTCTCTTCGAGCACCTGCACGTAGTAGGCGCGCTCGCTCTCGTCCATGGGAAAGCGGCGCACCAGCTCGCGCATCGCCGCAAACGAGCCCTCGCGCGAGAAATCGCACAGCGCGTCCTGCAGGGCGCGCGAGACGGGCATGCCATCATAGCACAGCGCGAGCAGCCTGTCGGCCAGGTCGTGGATGAACGCGGCCGTCACGCGCACGCGCCGCCCGCCGTCCAGCGTCACGATCATCGTGCCGCCCGTGCCGGTGTACACGGCGTTGAAAACGGCGGAGTCGATCTGCGCAAGCAGCGCGCCGAGCGTCGTCTCCGTGCGCATGAAGCGCACCAGCGACTGATTGACGGCATAGATCAGCGCCTCGCTGCGCGCGATCAGCTCGCTGCCCAGTGCCATGCGCAGCATGGCCTCAATCCGGTCCAACCTGCCCGCCATCTCCGGTCACCTCTTTTGAATGGACGATATATTATTTTACACGCATTGCACGCCTTCCCGCAAGGGGTTCGCGCAAAATCGGAGAAATTGTTGCGGCTACCGCTATTATACAGGAGCGCGGCGGCGTTTGCAAGGCGCGCCGCCGTGTTTACTTTTGTCCGGTTTCGGGGTATACTGAATCCATCCGCATCCTTTATTGCACGACGATCAGGAGGTACTGCATGCTCTCTGAGTCCATCTGTCAGGCGGTGCTCGCCCGCGCGCTGCGCGGCGGCGGCGCCTTCGCGGAGATCTTCTTTGAGGATACCCGCGTGTTTGACATGACGCTGCGCTCCGGCAAGATCGAGCGCGCAGCCGTCTCCCGCCCGCGCGGCGCGGGCATCCGCATCTACGACGATCTGCGCTCCATCTACGTCTACACCTGCGACGTGACCCCCGACGGCCTGCTGCGCGCCGCGGCGCGCGCCGCCGCCGCCGTGACCGAAAGCCGCGGCACGGGCCGGGACATCACGCTGCACGCGCAGGCGCACGATGACATCCACCCCGTGCGCACGTCGGTCTTTGACGTCCCCGCCCAGCGGCGCGCGGACATGCTGCGCGCGGCGGACGCCGCCGCCCGCGCCGTCTCCCCGCGCATCACGCAGGTGACGTGCGGCCTGCTCGCCCGCGAGCAGCGCGTGCTCATCGCCAACAGCGACGGGCTGTACACCGGCGACACGCGCACCTACACCCGCCTGACCTGCTCGGCCATCGCCAGCGACGGCGCGGAGAACCAGACCGGCGCGGACAACCCCGGCGCGCTGATGGGCTTTGAGCTCTTTGAAGAGCGCGTCGATCCCGAGGCGAGCGGCCGCAAGGCCGCCAGAACCGCCGTCACCATGCTCGACGCGCCCTACGCCAATGCGGGCGAGATGCCCGTGGTCATCGCAGGCGGGTTCGGCGGCGTCATCTTCCACGAGGCCTGCGGGCACTCGCTGGAGGCGACGAGCGTGGAGCCGGGCATGAGCGAGTTTTCCGGCAAGCTGGGGACGCAGATCGCCGCGCCCTGCGTCACCGCCATCGACGACGGCACGATGCCGTTCGAGTGGGGCAGCGAGAACATCGACGACGAGGGCACGCCCACCACGCGCCTGGTGCTCATCGAGAACGGCGTGCTGAAAAACTACATGATCGACCGGCTCAACGGCCTCAAGATGGGCATGGCGCCCACGGGCAGCGGCCGCCGCGAGGGCTACGCCTACGCGCCCACCAGCCGCATGCGCAACACGTTCATCGCCGCGGGCAGCGACGACGAGGAAGAGATGATCCGCACGATGGGCGACGGCCTGTACGCCGCACAGATGGGCGGCGGCAGCGTCAACCCGGCGACGGGCGAGTTCAACTTCTCGGTGCGCGAGGGGTATCTGGTGCGCGACGGCAGGATCGTCTCGCCCGTGCGCGGCGCGTCGCTCATCGGCAAGGGCAGCGAGATCCTCATGCGCATCGACCGCGTCGGCCGGGAGATGACCATGGGCCAGGGCATGTGCGGCTCGCGCAGCGGCAGCGTGCCCACGAACGTCGGCCAGCCGACCATCCGCGTCAGCCGTCTGACCGTCGGCGGAAAGTGAGGAATCGACATGGACGAACAGATTCGCAATTTCACCGCGCAGGTGCTCGATGCCGCGCAGCGCGCGGGCATCTCCCCGGCGGAGGCGGCCGTCTCCTCCAGCGCGTCCTTCAGCGCGCGGGTGCGCCAGCAGCAGCTGGAGGATTACACCGTCTCCGACCGCTTCCAGCTGACGCTGCGCGGCCGCTGGCAGGGCAGGATCGGCACGGCGAGCACGCAGGCGATGGACGAGGAAAGCCTCGCGCTGCTGATTCAGGGCGTCAAGGAGAGCGCCGAGCTGACGGAGACGGACGAGCAGGACGACATCCTGCCGCCGGAGGATCGCTACGACGCCGTGTGCAACTACAGCGAGGCGTTGGAAGACGTCTCCGCCGAGGACAAGATCGCCCTGGCGATGCAGATCGACGAGCGGCTCGCCGCCGCGGACGCGCGCATCCAGCCGGACGCCGCCGTCGTGGCGACCGGCAGCGAGACGTTCCGCCTGCAAAACACGCTGGGCCTTGACCTCTCGCACAAGAGCAACATGGTCTACGCCTACGCGAGCTGCCTGGCCAAAGAGGGCGAGGCGGCGGCCACGGGCTTCAAGCTCCTGTGGGGCTACAGCATGGAGGAGGTACGGCCCTTCGACGTGACCGACGGCTGCGTGCAGGACGCGCTCGCCAAGCTGGGCGCGGGCCGGGTCACAAGCGGCGCGCGCAGGGTGATCGTGCGAAACAACGCCATGGCCGACCTGCTCGCCACGTTCTGCGGCGTCTTCTCCGCGGACAACGCGCAGAAGGGGCTCTCGCTGCTCCTGGGCAAGGAGGGCAGCGCCATCGCCAGCCCGGCCGTCACCCTCGTGGACGACCCGCTGATGCCCTGGGGCATGGCGAGCCGTCCGTTCGACCGCGAGGGCGCGGCCGCGCGCACCAAGCGCGTCGTGGAGGACGGCGTGCTGCGCACGCTGCTGCACAACCGGCGCACGGCGAAGAAGGCGGGCGTGCAGACGACCGGCAACGCCGCCGGCGGCGGCCGCGTCGCGCCGAGCAACCTGTACATCCGGCCCGGCGCGCTGACGCCGGACGCGCTGACGGCGCGCATGGGCGACGGCCTGCTCATCACCGAGCTCAGCGGCCTGCACGCGGGCGCCGACGCGGTCAGCGGCGACTTTTCGCTGCTGGCGCGCGGCCTTGAGGTTTGCGGCGGGCAGATCGTGCGCCCGGTGGAGCAGTTCACCGTCGCGGGCAATTTCTACACGCTGCTGCGGGAGATCGAGGCCGTGGGCAGCGACCTGCTCTTTGAAGGCTCGCCCATCGGCAGCCCAAGCGTGCTCGTGCAGTCGCTGAGCGTCGCGGGCCAGTGATCCCTCACCCGGCCGCTTGACACCGCCGCGAAGCGAAGTGGGGGTGCAGGGGCATCATGCCCCTGCCGGGGTTCGGGGCAGGGCCCCGATCGGGGCTTGGGGTGGCAACCCCAACGTCCCCCAATCCCCCATGGCGCAGGGCGCGCCGCAGGCGCCATCATGCGCCGCGCCCACCCTCTTCAAACCGCCGCGAAGCGAAACACGGCCCCGGCGTGCCATACATACAAAAACGGACGATCGCTCGTCCGTTTTTTTACGCTTGATGAAAACGGCCAATCGAAACCGCCATGGTCGCTGCGCTCCGCTGCGGTTCCCGCCGCTTGCGCCGTGATCATAGAGGCCGTCAGGGCGTCTGCCGTCGCGCCGTGGCTCGTGCGCTTCGCCCGAAACCGCCGGCACGCCCGGCGGACGCTCAGAGCGCGTCAAGAATCGGCCAATCGCATTGACATGGCCTTCACGCTCCGCTACACTGGTTGCAAAGTACGCGCAGCATTCATCTGTAAACAAAAGGAGGATCATGGATGATACCGGCACTCATACTCTTCCTGCTCACGTATGCGGGCCTGCTGGCCTTCCAGAAGTACCGCCCGTGGATCGCGCTCGGCTCCGCCGCCATCTTCATCGCGCTGGGCCACGCAGGTCTCTTTGACCTGACCTTCTTCAAGGCGCTCTCCGCCGTCGATTACAACGTGCTGCTGATGATCGGCGGCACGATGGGGCTGGTCACGCTGTTCATCGCCAGCCGCATGCCCGCCAGGCTCGCGGAGCTCCTGATCACCAAGGTGCCCAACGTCAAGTGGGCCGTGACCGCGCTGGCGCTCTTCGCCGGCGTGATCAGCGCGTTCGTGGACAACGTCGCCACGGTGCTCATGGTCGCCCCGGTCGGCCTGGCCATCTCCCGCCGGCTCAATATCTCGCCGGTGCCGGTGCTCATCGCCATCGCCGTCTCCTCCAATTTGCAGGGCGCGGCCACGATGGTCGGCGATACCACCAGCATGCTGCTGGGCAGCTTCGCCGGGATGAACTTCCTCGACTTCTTCTTCATGAACGGCAAGCCCGGCATCTTCTGGGGCGTCGAGCTGGGCGCGCTGACCTCCACGGTCGCGCTGCTCATCCTCTTTCGCAGGGATACGCAGGCCATCACCGCGCGCGTGGAGACCGAGGTGGAGGATTACGTCCCCTCCTGTCTGATGCTCGCCGTCGTCGCGATGCTGATCATCGCCTCCTTCCTGCCCGAACCGCAAAACGCGGTGCTCGCGCAGCTCTATGCGCTGCGCAGCGGCCTGGTCTGCGTCGCGCTGTGCGCGATCGGCGTCGTGCGCGACTGCATCAGGAAGCGCTCCGCCGACACGGTCAAGCGCGTCTGGCAGGACCTTGACAAGGACACGCTGCTGCTGCTCTTCGGCTTGTTCATGGTCATCGAGGGCATCAAGGCGGCGGGCCTCATCGACGCGGTGGCCGGGCTGTTCTACAACTTCGCCGGCGACAACCCGTTCCTGCTCTACACGCTGATCGTCTTCGCGTCGGTCATCCTCTCCGCGTTCATCGACAACATCCCCTACGTCGCCACCATGCTGCCCGTGGTGCAGAGCATCGCGGCCATGATGAACGGCGGCATGGGCGCGGAACCCTACGTCTTCTACTTCGGCCTGCTCACCGGCGCGACGCTCGGCGGCAACCTGACGCCCATCGGCGCCTCCGCCAACATTGCCGCCATCGGCATCCTGCGCAAGAACGGCGAGACCGTCACCCTCAAGGACTTCCTGCGCATCGGCGTGCCCTTCACGCTGACCGCCGTGCTCACCGGCTACATCTACATCTGGCTGGTGTGGGGCATCTGATGATCTCAGCAAGGCTGCTGCGCATCCTTGCATCGGAAGCGGCTTGCAGCCGCTCCTGAGCTGCGTACACGCCGCCGCTGCGGATGGTATAGGAAGGGCTGCGGCCCCTTCATCCATCCCCTGGGATTGTTCCCCGCTTTGCCTGTACACAAAACCCCCGAAGGCTCGGCCTTCGGGGATTTTTCATGTCTCTTTATCCCTTTTGCTGCATACGCGCCTGCCGGATGCCCGCAAGGATGATCTGCCGCGCTTTGACGGCCTGCTCCTTCGTGGCGGCGGGCACATTCGCGAGCGGATAGGGAATGCCCAGCCGCTCGTATTTGGCCACGCCCATCGTGTGATAGGGCAGCACGTCAAGCGCCTTGAGGTTTTTGAGCGTCCCAATGAAGCGGCCCAGCGCGTGCAGCTGCGCGGGGTCGTCCGTGACGCCCGGCACCAGCACGTGGCGCACCCACAGCGGCACGCCTTTGCGCGCCAGATAGCGGGCGAAGGCGATCACGGGGGCGTTGTCCATGCCCGTGAGCGCCCTGTGCGCCTGCGCGTCGATGTGCTTGACATCCAGCATCACCAGATCGGTCAGGGGCATCAGCGCGTCGAGCTTCTCGTTGTAGGCCGATTCGCCTTCTCTGTACGTCGCGCCGGAGGTGTCGATGCACGTGTGCACGCCCGCTTCCTTCGCCAGACGAAACAGCTCCAGCAGGAAGTCGATCTGCAGCAGCGGCTCGCCGCCGGTGACGGTGATGCCGCCGTTGCCGTAAAACGCCTTGTTGCGCGCGTACTGCGCCATCAGCGCCTCGGGCGACATGCGCGTGCCCCGTCCCACCGCCCAGCTGTCGGGGTTGTGGCAGTATTGGCAGCGCAGCGGGCAGCCCTGGCAGAAGATCACAAACCGCAGGCCGGGGCCGTCCACCGTGCCGAAGCTCTCCAGCGAATGGATGTAGCCGTCCATGGATCAGATCCTGTCGTGGAACGTGCGGGAGATGACCTCATCCTGCTGCTCTTTGGTGAGCTTGACGAAGTTGACCGCGTAGCCGCTCACGCGCACGGTGAGCTGCGGATACTTCTCCGGATGCTTCTGGGCGTCCAGCAGCGTCTCACGGGTGAAGACGTTGACGTTGAGGTGATGGCCGCCCTTCTTGACATAGCCGTCGAGCAGGGAGACCAGGTTGTCGATTTGATTCTGCGTAGCCGTCATGGGAATACTCCTTTCCTGTCACTCGTCGTCGGCGTCCAGCCCTTCAAAGAGCGTGGGCGCAAAGCACGCGCCGTCGCCGCAGTCGATATCCACGTCGATATCGCCCACGAAGATCTGGTCCTCCTTGCCCAGCGCGCCGGGGATGATGGAGAACGTGTTGGAGATGCCGTCCTTGGCGTCCTTGAAGGGCAGCTTGGCCACGGAGGCCAGCGAGGCGACCGCGCCGTGCGTGTCGCGGCGGTGCATGGGGTTGGCGCCCGGGGCGAAGGGCTCGCCCTTCTTGCGGCCATCCGGCGTGGAGCCGGTCGCCTTGCCGTAGACCACGTTGGAGGTGATCGTCAGGATGGACGTGGTCGGGATGGAATCGCGGTAGGTGTGGTTCTTGCGCACGTGCTCCATGAAGCGGTGCACGATGCCGCGGGCGATATTGTCCACGCGGTCGTCGTCGTTGCCGTACTTGGGGAATTCGCCCTCCACCTCGTAGTCCACCGCCAGGCCGGTCTCGTCGCGGATGACCTTCACCTTCGCATACTTGATGGCCGAGAGCGAGTCCGCCACCACGGACAGGCCCGCGATGCCCGTGGCGAACCAGCGGGTCACGTTCTTGTCGTGCAGGGCCATCTGCAGCTTCTCGTAGCAGTACTTGTCGTGCATGTAGTGGATGACGTTGAGCGTGTTGACGTAGACCTCCGCCAGCCAGCGCATCATGGCGTCAAAGCGCTCCATGACCTCGTCGTAGTCGAGGTACTCCGATGTGATGGGCAGGAAGCACGGGCCGACCTGCTTGTGGCTGATCTCGTCCACGCCGCCGTTGATGGCGTAGAGCAGGCACTTGGCCAGGTTCGCGCGCGCGCCGAAGAACTGCATCTCCAGGCCGATGCGCATGGAGGACACGCAGCAGGCGATGGCGTAGTCGTCGCCGTGGGTGAAGCGCATCATGTCGTCGTTTTCATACTGGATGGACGAGGACTCGATGGACATCTTCGCGCAGTAGCGCTTGAAGTTGGCGGGCAGGTTGACGCTCCAGAGCACGGTCAGGTTCGGCTCCGGGGAGGGGCCGAGGTTGCTGAGCGTGTGCAGGTAGCGGTAGCTCATCTTGGTGACCAGGTGGCGCCCGTCGATGGCCACGCCGCCGATGGACTCCGTCACCCACTGCGGATCGCCGGAGAAGAGCTGGTTGTACTCCGGCGTGCGGGCGAACTTGACCATGCGCAGCTTCATGATGAAGTGGTCGACCATCTCCTGAATCTCGCGCTCGGTGAACAGGCCGCGCGCAAGGTCGCGCTCGGCGTAGATGTCCAGGAACGTGCTGGTGCGCCCCAGCGACATGGCCGCGCCGTTCTGCTCCTTAATCGCGCCCAGATAGCCGAAGTACAGCCACTGGATGGCCTCCTTCACGTTGCCCGCCGGGCGGCCGATGTCATAGCCGTAGCCGGCGGCCATCTCCTTGAGCTGCTGGAGCGCGCGGATCTGCTCGGAGAGTTCCTCGCGCTGCTGGATGACCTTGGAGTACATCGCCGAGCGCGTCGTCTCCTTCTGTTCGAGCTTGTCCTCGATGAGCCTGTCCACGCCGTAGAGCGCCACGCGGCGGTAGTCGCCGATGATGCGGCCGCGGCCGTAGGCGTCCGGCAGGCCGGTGATGATGTGGCTGGAACGGCAGGCGCGCATCTCCGGCGTGTAGGCGTCAAACACGCCCGCGTTGTGCGTCTTGCGGTGCACGGTGAAGAACTCGCTGAGCTTGGGATCGATCGTGTAACCGTGATCCTTGCAGGCCTTCTCCGCCATGCGGATGCCGCCGTAGGGCATGAACGCGCGCTTGAACGGCTTGTCCGTCTGCAACCCGACGATCTTCTCCCTGTCTTTGTCCAGATAGCCCGGACCGTGGGAGGTGATGGTGGAGATGATCTCCGTGTCCATGTCCAGCACGCCGCCCCTGGCGATCTCCTCGCGGGTCAGCGCGCACACCTGATCCCAGAGCGCGAGCGTGTCGTCCGTGGGCTTTTCAAGAAAATCCTCATTGCCGTCGTAGGGCGTGTAGTTGTGCTGAATGAAGCTGCGCACGTTGACCTCGCGGCACCACGTCGCGCACTCAAAGCCCTCCCACTCCGGGAAGTGATAGTCCATATAGTCTAGGTGATCCATGTTGCCACTCCTTCTGTCCGATTGTCCCTTGGTTAGTAAAAACTAACAGCATTGAAAAAATGAAAGGCCCGCCGCATCGCACGGCCCGTCGCATGGTTTCAGTTGCGCCGCCGGAGATGCCCCCGACAGACACCACTATACCACACCTGCGCGCGTTTTTCAATGCCGTCGGTATAGTTTGGCGAACCTGCTGCAACCTCATGCACGCGGCTGATCAAATGCGCAAAAACGTGCAGAAATCGCGTCAAAAACGCGGCTGCGCGCCCCGGCGGGCGCACGAAAAGCAGCCCGAAACCCCGGCGGGCGCTTCATCAAAGGGAATCCCTTTGTGCGCCTGACGCCCGGACACGCGCCCTTGCTGGCCGTTCCCGTCCGACGCGTTTGCATTTCCAGCAATCCAATACATGACCGCACATCACAGCATGAACCAATCTGCGGTTCAAACTCACCTTTCCGCTCTTTTGGGATACCAATCTCCATATCGCCAGAGCTGATATGCATGGTCTTCCGTGAATGGCCGTTTCTGGAATTATCCGTTTCCCTGTTCCGACAATCATACTTGGAATATCCCAGTTCCTCATCCATTTCCTGATCCAGGGCGCCTTCCAGGATGCGCGACATCATCTCCCGCATAATGGAATTCACATCGGTTCCGTCCTTGTCCTTTGCATTATTTTCTTTCAGATCGTCATCCATCATTTCCCGAAGGGCAGCTTTTTGTGGAGTACTTTTCCCTTTTTCATAAAGTAAACCTCCAAACCGGCAAGTCTATCTTACATCAGTTTGAAGGTTTACACAAACCTTACGCTGGATTTTTATTTCTGGATAAAAACGATATGCCGATGGTTGCCCTTCACTGGGAGAAGTACATGGAGCATATCATTCAGAAATACAACAGGATTTACCGTATCCAGATGCCGAAAGTTACCC
>CALVKT010000025.1 GCA_944333055.1 uncultured Clostridia bacterium | reverse complement strand
AGGAGTACGAGAAGCAGAAGTGGGCCGAGAAGGAAGCCGCTTCTGAGCAGATCGTGCGCGAGGCGGGCTGCACCATCACGGAGCTGACGCCGGAAGCGTTCGCCGAGTTCCAGGCTGCGATGACCACCCCGATGACCGGCGTGGAAGGCATCGAAGACGGCAAGAGCCTCTACGAGACCTACGGTGCGGAGCATCAGGACGTCATCGACGCGATCATCGCCGTGGGCGAGAACTTCTAAGTTCACACCACAAAGTCCGCATGGCACAGCCATGCGGGCTTTTTGCATGCCCGGATGAGCCGCAGGCATCTGGACGCAGGCGGTAAGGCGCGGACGCGCGCGCCGTGATGCCGATGAGGGACGAGGCCAAGGATGCGCCGGCGCGCGGCGGTCCATTCAAAAAGGGCCCGACCGGACGAACCGGACAGGCCCTTGCGTGGAGGAGAGGTCAGCGCGACTTCTTGCCGTTGGAATAGTTCTCGGAGAAGGAGTAGTCCTTGCCGGGGAGGATCGCATTGACGGCAATGCCCGTGACCGCGGCCACGGCCAGACCGGAGAACTTGAGCGTCACGGCGCCGGCCTGCACGGTGATGGCCCCGGCGCTGGAGAACGTGATTCCCAGCGCGAGGGACATGATCAGCGAGACGACGATGACATTGCGGCTCTTGGCGAGGTCGACGTGGTTTTCCACGAGGTTGCGCACGCCCACGGCGGAGATCATGCCGTAGAGGATCAGGGAGACGCCGCCGATGGTGCCCACAGGCATCGCCATGACCAGCGCGGAGAACTTCGGACAGAAGGAGGCGAGGATGGCGAAGACGGCGGCGATGCGGATGACGCGCGGATCGTACACGCGGGTGAGCGCAAGCACGCCGGTGTTCTCGCCGTAGGTGGTGTTGGCCGGCGCGCCGAAGAGGGAGGCCAGCGCGGTGGCGAGGCCGTCGCCCAGCAGCGTGCGGTGCAGGCCCGGATCTTCGATGTAGTTCTCGTCCACCGTGGAGGAGATGGCGCAGATGTCGCCGATGTGCTCGATCATCGTCGCAAACGCGATGGGCATGATCGCGATGATGGCGGAGATCAGCAGATTGGCGTCGCAGTGGCCGATGAGGGAGAAGACGGTGTCCTCAAAGCGCACAGGCAGGCCGATCCACGCGGCCTGCGCGACGCCGGAGAAGTCCACCTGGCCCAGCAGCGCGGCGAACAGATAGGAGACGAACACGCCCATGAGAATCGGGATGATTTTGAGCATCCCCTTGCCCCAGATGTTGAAGACCACGACGGTGACGATGGCCAGCAGCGCGATGGCCCAGTTGCCGTTGCAATTGTTGATGGCGGAGTTGGCCAGCGTCATGCCGATGCAGATGATGATCGGGCCGGTGACCACCGGCGGGAAGAAGCGCATGACCTTGTCCGTGCCGAATCCCTTGACCAGCGCGGCCAGCGCCAGATACAGGATCGCGGAGCAGGCGACGCCCACGCAGGCATAGGGGAGCAGCGCGGCTTCACCGTTGGGGGCGATGGCGGCGTATCCGGCCAGATACGCAAACGAGCTGCCCAGGAAGGCGGGCACCTTGCCCCTGGCCAGGAAGTGGAAGAGCAGCGTGCCCAGGCCGGCGAACAGCAGCGTGGCGGATACGCTCAGGCCGGTCAGCGCCGGCACGAGCACGGTCGCGCCGAACATGGCGAACATGTGCTGCAGGCCCAGGATGAGCATCTTGGGCACGCCGAGCTGGCGTGCGTCGCGGATACCCTGATTCTCCATGATCATCTCTCCTTCTGTATTCGGTTGTAAAGGAAGTTTGATGCGTCGCAGGATATTAGACGGGAAATGCGCGCCAAAAACAAGGGCGATTCGGCAAATGAAAAAAATCCTGCGCACGCGTGCGCAGGAAGCGGGGTCAGCCGTTTTCGGTGAACTTCTCGTGGGCGATGTCGCCGATGATGTAGGGCGTGCGCTGATAGACGAAGTAATTGAGCCAGTTGGCGTAGAGCAGGTTCGCGTGGCCGCGCCAGGTGACGCGCGGGGGCTGCGTGTCGTCGTCGTTCGGGAAGTAGTTTTTCGGCACGTCGATGGGCAGGCCCGCGCGCTTGTCGCGCTCGTATTCCAGGCGCAGCGTGTCCGCGTCGTACTCGCTGTGGCCGGTGATGAAGATCTGGCGGCCCTTGTCCGTGGCCATGGCGTAGATGCCCGCCTCCGGCGAGGAGGCGAGGATCTTGAGCGCGGGCACGGCCTCCACCTGCGCGCGGTCGATCGTCGTATGGCGCGAGTGGGGGACGAAGAAGCGGTCGTCGAAGCCGCGCAGCAGCATGGAGCTGCGCCGCTCGACCGCGTGCTCGAACACGCCGAAGAGCTTCTTTGTCAGCGGCTTTTTCTCGATGCCGAAGTGATGGTACAGCCCGGCCTGCGCTGCCCAGCAGATGTGGAACGTGCTGGTGACGTGCGTCTTGCTCCAGGACATGATCTCGCACAGCTCCGGCCAGTAATCGACCTGCTCAAAGGGCATCTGCTCGACCGGCGCGCCGGTGATCACCATGCCGTCAAAGTGCTGATGGCGCACGTCGTCAAACGTCTTGTAGAAGGCGAGCATGTGCTCGCGGGACGTGTTGCGGCTCTGATGGCCCGTGGTCATGATCAGCTCCAGCTCGATTTGCAGCGGCGAATTGCCCAGCAATCGCGCCAGCTGCGTCTCGGTGACGATCTTGGTGGGCATCAGGTTGAGCAGCAGGATGCGCAGCGGGCGGATGTCCTGCGTGACGGCGCGCCACTCGGTGATGGCGAATATGTTCTCGCCCTCCAGCGTGGCGCGCGCGGGCAGCGATTCGGGGATTTTGATGGGCATAGGGCACCTCGTCGGAAAGAATCAGATGGTCACGGCGTGCATGCCGTGCGCGTCGGCCTCGTCGTGCGTGACCAGCAGCAGCAGCTTGTTTGCGCAGCTCTCGCGCACGAGCGCCCGCATGCGCGCGTGCGTCTCGGCGTCCAGCGCGCGGAAGGGCTCGTCCAGCAGCACGATGGGCGCGTCAAAGGCGAGCGCGCGCGCCAGCGCGACGCGGCGCTGCATGCCGCCGGAGAGGGACGCGGGATACGCGTCCGCCTCCGCGCCAAGGCCCACGCGCGCAAGCCAATGCCGCGCGGCCTCGCGATCCCGGCAGGCCAGGGCGACGTTTTCCAGCGCCGTCTTAAACGGCAGCAGCCTGTCCTCCTGAAAGCAGAAGGCGATGCGCGCGTCCCGGGGCAGGGTGATGTCCCCGGAGAGCGGGCGCGCGAGCCCGGCGATCAGCCGCAGCAGCGTCGTCTTGCCCTCGCCGGAGGGGCCTAAGATGGCGTACGCGCCGGGCATGTCAAACGTCAGGTTCAGGGCGGAGAAGATCGGCTTGTCGCCGTAGGCCATGCGCACGTCGCGCAGGCGGATGCACTCAGCCATGGCGCACCTCCATATACCGGGCCATGAGGCGGCGCAGCAGCGCCTCCAGCAGCACGCTCAGCAGCACGATCGTCACCGTCCAGGCGAGCAGCGCGTCGGTCTCCAGGTAGATCTTCGCCTCGTAGATGCGGCTGCCGACGGCCAGCCTGGGCACGCCGATGACCTCCGCCGCCACGACGGCCTTCCAGCACAGGCCGATGGCCGCCAGACAGCTCTGCACGAAGGCTGGCGTCACCGAGGGGATGACCACGTGGCGCAGCGTGCCCCGGCGGCCGAAGCGATACAGCCGCGCCATCTCCAGCAGCTTGGGATCGATGGCGCGGATCGCCTGCGTCAGCGCGGACTGGACGACGGGCAGCGTCATCAAAAAGCCGGTGAGCACCGGCACGCGGCTGCTGGAGAGCCACACCAGCGCCAGCACGATGAACGAGGAGACGGGCGTGGCGCGTATGGCGGAGAGCAGCGGAGAGAGCAGCGCCTGCGCGGCGCGCGAGGCGGCGCACAGCGCGCTGAGCAGCACCGCCGCGAGGATGCCCAGCGCATAGGCGAGCAGCGTGCGGCCCAGCGTGCCCAGCAGCGTCAGGGCAAACTGCGGGTCGGGCAGCAGCGCGAGCAGGCGGCGCAGCACGGCGAGCGGACCGGGCAGCAGCAGCGGCTGGTCGACGCAGCGCGCCAGCAGCGCCCAGAGCGCGAGATAGAAGAGCAAAACGCCCGCGCGCGAAAGCAGGGCTTTTGCGCGCGGGCCGGGGCGCTCAGCGGGCATAGTAGAACGCATCGTCGGGCAGCGCACCGCCGACGGACGCGGGGTTCGCCGCGTAGAGCAGCGCGTAGAGCGGCTCGATCTGCGTGCGCATCGCCTCGCCCTCGACGAACACGATGTGGCAGTTCGGGATCGCGCGCGCGGCGACGGCGGCCTTGGGCATCACGCCGTGCTTTTGCACCAGCTCGCCGGCGGCCTGCGCGTCCGCGTTGACCATGTCAACGGATTCGGCGTAGGCGTCAAGGAACGCGTTCACCTTCTCCGGGTTCGCCTCGGCGAATTCGCGGCGGACGATCACGCAGCCCATGGAGAGCGCCATGTCCTCGCTTCCGGCCTTGGCGGCGGCGTCCTCAAACGCTTCGGTCACGTCGATGACCGCTTTCAGGTTTTCGTTTTGCATCAGGGCGGAGGTGACGTGCGGTTCGGGCAGGATGCCGATCTCCGCCTTGCCCGCAGCCAGCAGCGTGGCCAGCTCGCTGTGCTCGGCCACGTACTCGATCTCCACCGTGTCCTGCAGGCCGTTGGCCTCCAGAATGTAGCGGATGACGTACTCCGGCACGCTGGCCTGGCCGGTGGCGTAGACCTTGCGGCCCGCAAGGTCCTCAAAGCCGTCGATCTCCGGATCGCTGGAAACGACGTGCAGGACGCCCAGCGTATTGAGCGCCATGAGCTGCACTTGGCCCTTCGTCTTCTGATAGAGCACGGCGGCGAGATTCGTCGGGCAGGCGGCGATGTCCGCATTGCCGCTGGCGACGGCCGCGACGATCTCGTCCGGCGCACCGGCGAGCGTGAATGTATACGCATCGGGGTGGTTTTCCATCACGCCGACCATGCCGATGCCGGTTGGGCCCTTGAGCGCGTAGACGCGCGCCGGGTCGTCGGCCGCCGCGCAGGAGGCCAGCAGCAGCGCCAGGGTCAGCGCAAGCGCGATAAGCGACAATTTTCTCATGCAGAATCCCTCCGTTCGTTTGTGTTCGGCAGTGGAGACAGTATAGCACAATCCCCTCAAATTTACAACTTTGTTACCGGCCCGGCCCCCAAACTATGGTATACTGGCAGCAAAGGGGGGACGAGGATGGCGGACATATTGATCGTGGAGGACGAGGCGTCGATCCGACAGGTGTTGAGCATGCATCTGACGCTCGTGGGCCACGCCGTGCGCGAGGCGCAGGACGCCGCCACGGCGCGCGCGCTGTGCGCCGGGAAAGCGCCGGATCTGGCGCTGCTGGACGTGATGCTGCCCGGCGAGGATGGTTTTTCGCTGGGCGAAGCGCTGCTCTCATGCGGCGTGCCGGTGCTCTTTGTGACGGCGAAGACGGCCGTGCCCGACCGCGTGCGCGGCCTGTCGATGGGCGCGCAGGATTACATCCTCAAGCCGTTTGAACCGGCGGAACTGCTGGCGCGCGTGGAGAACATCCTCAAGCGGACGAAGCGCGAGGAAAGCGCGGTCGCCTGCGGGGCGCTGCACATCGACTTTGCCGCGCGCCGCGCGTCGCTTTCAGGCAAGGAGGTGCCGCTCACGAATCTGGAATTTGACCTGCTGGCCATGCTCGCGCGGCGGCGCAACGTCGCCATGAGCCGGGAAGAGCTGCTCGCCGGCGTCTGGGGCTACGGCTACGCGGGCGAGACGCGCACGGTGGATGTGCACGTGCAGCGCCTGCGCGGCAAGATCGGCGCGGCGTACATCGAGACGGTGTACAAGTACGGCTACCGCTTTGCCTGCCCCACGGAGGAACGCGCATGAGGATCAGGATTGCCGCGGCCATGACCGCGCTGGCGCTGCTGCTCTTCGCGCTGGGCGCGCAGATGATCGTCTTGCGCTGCTTTGATCTGACGATGGAGCGGGCGCGGGCGCGCGCGCTGTCGGAGGAGGCGGCCATCTCGCGTGCGGTGTCCATGGAGATCGGCAGCGGCGAGCGGGAGACGCTCTATGCTGTCGCCTCCGTCGCACAGCGGCGCTACGGCTCGGACGCGCTGTCCGTGACGCTCGTGCGGCACGGCGTGGCGATGGCCGGGGCCGCGCTCCCGCAGGCGGCCGGCATGGAGACGCTGCTCGCCACGCAGGGCCGCGCGACGCTGCTGGATGGACAGGGCGAGACGCTCTACATCGCGCACCGGATCAGGGAAAATCTGGTGCTGCTGCTGGGCTCGGATGTCTCCGATGTGTACGCGCTGCGCCGGGAGCTGACCGTCTGGGCGGGCGTGCTGAGCCTGGCGGGCGTGCTGCTGTGCGGCGTGCTTTCCGCGCTGATTTCGGGCCGGCTTGTGCGCCCGTTCAAGCTCCTGGCGCAGCAGCGCCAGGAGCTCATCGACGCGTTGGCGCACGAGATGCGCACGCCGCTCACGGCGATATTGGGCGGCGTGCGGCTTCTGGAACGCGCGAATCTGCCGCAGGCGGATCGCACCGCGCTGCTCACGTCCATGGCGCAGGAGGCGCAGCGCCTCTCCACGATGGACGAGCGCCTGCTGCTGCTCACCCGGCTGGATCACGAGACGCCGCAGTTCGCGCCATTCTCCGCACGGGCGATGGCGGAGGAGGCGCTTGGCGTGTTTGAGGGCGTGGAACTGGCGGGCGAGGACGCGCCGTTTTGCGGCGAGCGGGAGCTGACGATCGAGCTGCTGCGCAATCTGGTGGTCAACGCGCTGCGCGCGGGCGGCGATGCGCCCGTGCGGGTGACGCTGCATGCGGACGGCTTTGCCGTCTCGGACGCGGGCTGCGGCATGACGAAGGAGCAGATCGCCCGCGCGTTTGAGCCGTTTTACAAGGCGGACAAATCGCGCGCGCGGGCGCAGGGCGGCGCGGGGCTGGGGCTGACGCTCTGCCGCAAGATTGCGCGGCTGCACGGCGGCGATCTGTCGATTGTTTCCGAGCCGGGCAGGGGCACGACGGTTGTTTACCACTTTGATACAACCCGGTGAAGACTTTGAAACCGGCCGCGTGCTATCCTGAAGCCATCCCAAGGGGAAATGCAAGGAAAGGATGGTATGAACCATGAAGCGCAAAATGAGGATTGCCGCGATGATGCTCGCGCTGGCGCTGCCCGCGAGCGCGCTGGCCGTGACGGAGGGCGTCGTGGAAGACGCGCCGCCGGTGGAACTGGAGGAAGAGGCCGCGCCGGTGTCCTACCTGCCGGACGAAAGCTATTACGTCGACGGCTACGAGGGCTGGGAAGGCCCGATCTGGGAGAACGCGGTGGAGGACCCGAAGCTCCGGTTTGACGGGGATTGTTATCAGGACGTGGAACAGCGGCCCCGGCTGACGGCGGGCGAATCGGCGCGCGCCAAAGCGCTGCTGGCGCAATATGAGGCCGGGGAGATCGCCTATGCGGGCGAGGACGTGCTGGGCAAGACGCAGCAGGTCGTCGTGGGCGTTTACGCGCTCGACCCTGCGGATTACGACGGCGAGCGGGCATTTTTGCTGCTGCCGGGCACCTGGCTGACGGACGAACAGCTTCTCTCGATCATCGACGCTTACGCGCAGCTCGGCCTCACGTTTGATCCCGACGCGCTGAATGCACGCAACTGCGCCCGGGGCGGCGGCATCGAGACGACCCGGCTCTTGACAGAGGATGAGTATGCGCGCTCGACGCAGATTGCGCGCCTCATCGAGCGGGGCCTGCTGACGCCGCCGGCGGCGCAGGAGGGCGTGACGTGCTACATGCAGACGGACAGCCGCTACTACTGCGGGCTGGAGGGCTTCGCGCTGCGGCCGTACAGGCGGTTGACGGACGAGGAGCTCTGCGCGATGCTGGTGCAGCTCGGCGCGCGCGACAGGAGCGGCGAGGCGGACATGGACGAGCTGGAGCGCCGTGCGCGCGAGGCGCTGTGCGGACAGCTGGACGCCGCGCCGTCGATGGAGCTGGTGAACCTCTCCCTGGACGGCAGCTATATGCCGGCGCTCTTTGACGCGAAGGGGAATATCGACTGCGTGGACGGCGAACAGAGCAGGGACATGTACTTCGTGAGCTTCGCCTATCACACGCCGGACGGCGTGCCGGTGTATGCGTATGCGATGTTTGACGCGCAGACGGGGGAGATCATCTCGCTCTGCCGGATGCACGAGCGCGAGTGGACGGGGGACGGGCCGTCGCAGGTGAAGGAGCTCTCCCGCGAGGACGTGCTCGCCGTGCTGGCGGATGTGGAAGAGCGGCTTGCGCTGGAGGATCCGGTCTGGCTGTTCGAGAGCATTGAGCCGAACGTGCATCTCTCGGACTGGGGCAGCAGCCGCGTGGCGCGCGCGCTGCTTGAAGATGACCTGATGCTGACCGTGTACATCGGCCTTGACGACGGCGAGGAACATGGGCTGGAACTCCAGCGCGGCACGCTGGTGGAAACCCTGCCCGCGCAGGGTGATGTCAACGGGTGAACCGGGATATCAAACCGCCGCGAAGCGGAGACAATGTCCCCAGGCGGGGCCTGCGGCCCCAACGTCCCCCGACGCCCAGAGAAAACGCATCCCCGAAACGGCGCCCGGCGGCAGAGGCGCAGCATGGCGACGGAAACGACGTGCGCGCGTCCGCTTTCTTCTATGACATAAACACGATGCCCGGAAGGCACGCCTTCCGGGCATCGTGACATGTATCCGCTTTGCCGCCCTGCGTTTGACGGGAAGCGCCGTGCGCATGGAGGGACGCCGAGCCTGCCGCCGCCCGTGCACGCCTGGCGGCGGTTTGAACAAGGGTTAGAGGTTCTCGCCGTTGCGCTCCATGACCGTCTTGTACCAGTGGAAGCTGTCCTTGACGATGCGCTGCTGCGTCTGATAATCGACGTAGACCAGGCCGAAGCGCTCCGTATACCCTTGCGCCCACTCGAAGTTATCCAGCAGCGACCAGGCGAGGTAGCCACAGGCGTCCACGCCGTCCTCCGCCGCACGCCTGAAGGCGCGCAGGTAGCGGTGCATGTAGTCCTGCCGCTGCGGGTCGTGCACCTTGCCGTCCAGCGAGACGACATCGTGGCAGCTCATGCCGTTTTCGCTGATCATGAAGGGCGTCCTGTAGCGCTCATAGAGGAACTTCGGGCCCCAGTAGAGCGCGTCCGGCGTGACCGGCCACTGGATCGCCGTCTTGGGGTGGCCGACCGGCTGCATGACCTCTTCGTAGCCCTGCGCGTTGTCCGCGGCGCGCACCACCCGGCCGGAGTAGATGTTCTGGCAGTAGTAGTCCAGCGGCTGGCAGATCGCCGTCAGATCGGCTTGCCAGCCATGGGGCAGGTACTGCGCGAAGTGACGCAGGCCGTCCTCCGGATAGCGGCCCAGCAGCGCCGGATCGCTCCACCAGGCGACGGAGAACGGCCAGCCCGCCGCATCGGCCGGCGTGCTGAAGTACGCCTTGCGCGCGGCTTCGATGTCTTCGGGGCGCGCGCTTTTCGGGATGCGCGGATCGCCGCAGGGCGCATAGCCCACGCGCACGCCCGGCACCCTGTCGCGCAGCATCCTGACCGTCAGGCCGTGCGCCAGCAGCACGTGATGGCTCATCGGGATCGTCGCGGACGGCGGCAGCACGTAGCCCGGCGCGTGCACGCCCGTGCAGCAGCCCAGGCCGATGAAGCACTGCGGCTCGTTGAACGTGATGAAGTCCTTCACGCGGTCGCCGTAGCGCTCCGCGCACAGCGTCGCATAGCGCAGGAACCACTGCGGGCTCTCCGGGTTTTCCCAGCCGCCGCGGGCCTGCAACGCGCTGGGGTAGTCCCAGTGGAAGAGCGTGACGATCGGACGGATGCCGTTTTCGATCAGGCAGTCGATGAGCGCGTCGTAAAACGCGAGGCCGCGTGCGTTGACCTCGCCCGTGCCTTCGGGCAGCAGGCGCGGCCAGGAGATGGAGAAGCGGTAGTTTTTGACGCCCATCTCCTTCATCAGCGCCACGTCCTCGCGGAAGCGGTGGCAGTGGTCGCAGGCGATGTCGCCGGTGTGCCCTTCGAGCACCTTGCCCGGCTCATGCGAGAAGCGATCCCACACGGACGGCCCCTTGCCGTCCTCACAGGCCGCGCCCTCGATCTGATAGGACGCGGTCGCCGCGCCCCAGATGAAATCCTTCTTGAATCCCATATGCTGCTCCTTCCTCGTGCGGTGTGATGAAATGCCCAAACAACGGCGCTGCGAAGAACATTCGCCGCACCGCCTGGGAAATCCTGTGTCCGGCGCGCCGGGCCGCGCCGTTTTTTCTTGCCCGCCGTTTTTCGAAGGTTGCGCGGCCCGGCGGGGTTATGGTACAATACAGGGGCTGTCAAGCAAATCATGGAAACAAGCGAGGTGAACGACATGGACGGCAGTAGTCGCGGTCGACAATCGGACAAGGGGAAACCGACGGCTCGCAGCGCCGCCCGTGTCGGGGCGTCCGCCTGACGCGCCTTGATCGGCCGACCATTGTCCTGCATGTACACTGCGCTACATCGGCGGACGCCGGTGCGCCACGGCGCGGGGACAATGGTCTTTTCTTTTGCCCTGCTCCGGCGCTGCCTGCGTCCGCGTGGACGAGGAATGTGCAAGGAGGTCAGGACGATGATGAACGAGAAGAAGATCGACAGGAAGAACGAAAAGAAGAACGCGCCGGAGGTGATGCGCCCGGACTACGCGGCGCAGGTCGCCGGGCTGATGGGCAGCAGCCTGATGCCCCAGAGCATCCGGCAGCGGCTGAACGCCTTCCACGACAACGACATCGCCGGGGCGCTGGCGCTGCTCAGCCGGGAGGCGCGCCAGCGGCTCTACGCCGTGCTGGACGCCGGAAAGCTCGCGGATGTGCTGGGCTACTGCGAGGAGCGCGGCGCCTACATCGACGAGCTGACGATCGCCCAGCAGGCGGCGGTGCTCTCCGGCCTGGAGCCGGCGGACGCGGCGCAATACCTGCAGCAGCTGGACAAGCGCGGCCGGGCCAACCTGCTGGAGCTGATGACGCAGGACGCCCGGCGCGAGGTGCTGCGCATCAGCGCCTTCGATCAGGACGAGATCGGCAGCCGGATGACGAACAATTTCATCCGCATCGAGGCGGGGCTGACGGTCAAGCAGGCGATGCGCGCGCTGGTGGATCAGGCGGCGGCGCACGACAACATCTCCACGCTCTACGTGACGGAGCCGGACGGCACGCTTGCCGGCGCCATCGCGCTCAAGGATCTCATCGTGGCGCGCGAGGGGACGGCGCTCGCGGAGACCATCCGCACGTCCCATCCCTACGTGTACGCGAGCGAGGAGATCGCCGATTGCATCGAGCGCATTCGGGAATACGAGGAGGACTCCGTGCCGGTGCTCGATCAGGCGGGCAAGCTGGTCGGCGTGCTGACGGCGCAGGAGCTGACCGAGCTGGTGGACGACGAGATGGGGGAGGATTACGCGAAGCTGGCGGGCCTCTCCGCGGAGGAGGACCTCAACGAGCCGCTTTCAAAGAGCATCCGCAAGCGGCTGCCGTGGCTGGTGGTGCTGCTGGGGCTGGGGCTGGTCGTCTCCGGCGTGGTCGGGCTGTTTGAGCAGGTGGTGGCCAGCCTGACGCTGGTCGTCTGCTTCCAGTCGCTGATCCTGGACATGTCGGGCAACGTGGGCACGCAGTCTTTGGCCGTGACCATCCGCGTGCTGATGGACGAGACGCTCCGGCCGCGCCAGAAGCTCGAACTGGTGATCAAGGAGACGCGCGTGGGGCTGTGCAACGGCATGCTGCTGGGCGCGCTCTCCTTCGGGTTGATCGGCGCATACCTGATGCTCAAGGGGGAGGCGGCGGCGCTGGCCTTCTCCGTCTCCGCGTGCACGGGCATCGCGCTGCTGATCTCCATGGTGCTCTCCAGCATCTGCGGCACGGTCATCCCGCTCATCTTTGAGCGCCTGCACATCGATCCCGCCGTGGCCTCCGGCCCGCTGATCACCACCATCAACGACCTGGTGGCGGTCGTCACGTACTACGGGCTGGCGTGGCTCATGCTCATCCACGTGCTGCATCTGGCGTGAACGCAGGCGATGAAGGATCGTCCGGGGCACTCGCATCGCCGTGCCTTGCGATTGACGGTGCTCCGCCCGCGCGTTTTCGCCGCAGGCTCCGGTCCCCGACGCTCCGCGCTTCCCCGGCGCATGCGCCGGGCGGAGACGGGGCGGCATATGAAAAAGAGGCTTCGGTGCGAGAAGCCTCTTT
This sequence comes from uncultured Clostridia bacterium, assembly GCA_944333055.1. Lineage (GTDB taxonomy): Bacteria > Bacillota > Clostridia > Christensenellales > Aristaeellaceae > Ventricola. The sequence goes on along the minus strand of CALVKT010000025.1, from coordinate 17,509 downwards.
TGATGGATATGCAGAATTTCCACAACCCGCCCTTTCGGGCAAGCGCCGCGAAGCGAAGAAGGGCCCCGGCGTCCCCGCCTCTCAGCGGATGAAATTCGTCCGCTTGCGCTCGGCCTCCAGGCGCGGCGGCTCGATGCCGTGCTCGCGGGCGAGGGCGAAGCTCTTGACCATCCACGCGAGGTTGCGGCCCAGCTGGCGCATGATCTGCAAGCCCTCCTCGTCCTGCTCGACGTCTTCGGGCTTGCTGCCGTGCACCATGGGCCAGTACTGGCTGGGCACGATGGGCATGCCGGCGATGGGGAAGTACTTGTTGAGCTGGTCGATGGCGGCGGTCGTGCCCGCGCGGCGCGCGCTGACGACGGCTGCGGCGGGCTTGCCGCGCAGCAGCGCGCTGCCGGCGTAGAACATCCTGTCCATCAGGCAGACGATCTGGCCGCACGCCCCGGCGTAGTGCACGGGGGAGCCGAACACGAAGCCGTCGGCCTGCGCGCACTTCTCCAGCACGCGGTTGACGGCGTCCTCGTCGTGGATGCAGCGGCGGCGGCCGGCGCAGGCGAGGCAGCCCGTGCAGCTGCGGATGGGCGCGGCCCCAAGCTGGACGATCTCGGTCTCTACGCCCTCCTCGTGCAGCGTCTTTTCGATCTCAAGGAGCGCGCGATGGGTGCAGCCCCGCGCGTGCGGGCTGCCGTTGATGAGCAGAACCTTCATTTTTAATGTGACCATCCTTTCCCGTGTTCGTTGACCCCATTATACGCGAAAACGGCGCAAATGTGAAGCGTGAGCGCAGCGCGAACTTTTTGTGAAAAAAGGAAATATGCCTTGAAGCGGGTGCGCAAATCCTGTATAATGAGAGCATCAAAGTCCGGTATTCCGGATGCGGAGGAGGAAGTACAATGGGCGCTACCCTTTTGATCATGGCTGCGGGCATGGGCTCGCGTTACGGCGGCAACAAGCAGGTCGACGGTCTCGGCCCCAACGGCGAAATTCTGATGGAGTACTCCATCTATGACGCGATCCGAGCGGGCTTTGACCACGTCGTGTTCGTCATCAAGCCGGGCATGCAGGAGCTGATCGCCGGCATCTGCGGCGACCGCATCGCCAGGAAGGTCAAGGTCGACTATGCGTTTCAGGACTTTTCCAGCGTGCCGTCTTTCTACAAGATCCCCGCTGACCGCGTGAAGCCCTTTGGCACCGTGCACGCCGTGCTCGTGGCCAGGGATGTGATCCATCAGCCGTTCTGCGTGCTCAACGCCGACGACTACTACGGCGTGTCCGCGTTCAAGGCCGCGTATGACAGATTGCAGACCATGAAGCCGGAGGGGGAGGCCTGCATGGTCGGCTACATGCTCAAGAACACCGTCTCCAGGAACGGCACCGTCTCCCGCGGCGTGTGCAAGTCCGATGAAAACGGCTACCTGACCGAGGTGGTGGAGACGCTCAAGATCAAGCTCTGCGAGAACGGCGAGATCCGCGACATCGACGCGGGCGAGCCGGGCAAGCTGCTTGACCCGGAGGCGCCGGCCAGCATGAACTTCTGGGGCTTCACCCCGTGGTTCTTCACCAAGCTGGAAAGCTACTTCAACGACTTCCTCAAGGGCCTCGCGCCCGACGCCATCAAGGCGGAAGCGCTGCTGCCGCGCATGGTGGACGACCTCATGCACGCCGGCGAACTCAAGGTTTCCGTGCTGACGACGGACGCGCAGTGGTTCGGCGTCACGTACAGGGAGGACAAGCCCAACGTGCAGGCGTCGCTCAAGGCGCTGCATGACAGCGGTGTCTATCCGGCTTCGCTCCACGCGTAATCCCGATATCCCGTGCGGCGCTTTCCAGGTTCCGCATGGGTTTTTTGCTTGTTCGGCGAAAGGGCGGTTTTCAAACGACGATGGACAAGGCGAGAACGACATGAAATTCAAGCTTACTTCGATCAAGGGCGACATGCCCGGCCATGTCAAGGCGAAGAAAGCGGCGATGCTCTCCATCGCCTTTAACGTGCTGGAGATCATCGCGGGCCTGATCATGATCGTGCTGGTCAATGGGATGCTCAGCGGCAGCGTGGAGGCGAACATCGCCCGCATGACGACGCTGCTGTGCGTGACCATCGTGGGCTGGGGCGCGGTGACGGACATCGGCTCCTCGCTCACCAGCCTGCATCTCGTGCAGAAGACGCAGGAGCTGGAGGAGGCCTACGGCCAGCTCGAACACCTCAACCGGGAGATGCGCGCCCAGCGCCACGACTTCATGAACCACCTGCAGGTCGTCTACAGCCTCATCGAGATGAACGAGCCGGGCGAGGCCATGGCCTATATGGACAAGATCTACGGCGACATGCAGCGCGTGAGCAGCATGCTGCGCACCGCCTGCCCGGCGGTCAACGCGCTCATTCAGGCGAAGGTGTCCGAAGCCGCCGCGCGCGGCGCGGAGCTCAAGCTCTCCATCGCCGCCAAGTGGGACGACGAGCTCATGCCCGCCTGGGAGATCTGCCGCGTGCTGGCCAACCTCATCGACAACGCGCTGGACGCCGCCTGCGCCGCCGAGCATCCCGCCGGCGAGCAGCCCACCGTGGAGCTCGTGCTGGGGGAAGACCTGCGCAGCTGGTTCTTCTCCGTGCGCAACAACGGCCCGGAGATCCCGGAGAAGGTGCGCGCGCGCATCTTTGAGCCCGGCTTCACCACCAAGGCGACGGGGCAGGGCATGGGGCTGTACATCGTGAGCCAGACGGTCGTGGGATTGGGCGGCCGCATCAGCGTGGACTCCCACGACGGGGACACGGTCTTCTCCGGCTTTGTGCCCCGGAAGCGGCTCCAGTTGACCGAAAATACCGGGGATTATGAAGAAAAAGCCCAAAAAGAATGACGATTCCATAAAATAGATGTGGGATTGCTGTTGACAAATTAACATATTTGTAATAAAATTGTTCCATGATGATAGGGAGGACGGTTAGAGCCGTCCGCCCGTCAAGTCGTTCGCCGGAAAGGGCGGACACGAAAGAGGGGATAGATATCATGAAAAGCAGGATCACCAAACGCATCGGTTTGTTGGCGATTCTGTGCGTGCTGATCACGGCCCTGGCCTCGCCGGCGCTGGCCGCCAGCTATAGCAGGGTCTACGGTCAGACGCAGGCCAGGGTTCGCGTGCGCGCGAGCGCCTCGTCCAGCGCCACCATCCTGGACAACATCATCAAAGGGGCCTGCGTGTACGTCACCAGCTCCAAGACGAGCGGCGGCTCGACCTATGTGAAGGTCAACTACCGCAACAGCGACGGCGACATCGACAGCGGCTGGGTCTGCCAGAACGACGGCGATGAGACGTACGTCAAGATCCTGAGCGCGTCGCAGGCGAAGGACGCGTTCTCTGTCAAGAGCGGCAACCTGCCCAGCAAGAAGGTGGGCACGTTTACGACCGCCGAGCGCGAGCGCGCGGCGGGCAGCAGCAGCTCGTCTTCCAGCTCCGGAGATACGGACACGATCAAGAGCGTGCAGACGATGCTCAAGGAGCTGGGCTACTACACCGCCGAGATCACCGGCAATGTCGGTGAGAAGACGGAGGCGGCCATCCGCAAGTTCCAGCGCGAATACGACCTGAGCGTCGACGGCGTGGCCGGGCCCAAGACCATCGCCATGCTGGAGGACGTCTATACCGACAAGCGCGGTTCTTCCTCAAGCTCGACCTCTTCTTCTTCCTCCGGTTCCACGCTCAAGCTGGGTTCCACCGGCACATCGGTGCGCAACCTGCAGCGTAACCTGACCACGCTGGGCTATTACTGGGCGGAGGTCACCGGCCACTACGGCGAGAAGACGGAGGCGGCCGTCAAGAACTTCCAGGACAAGAACGGCCTGACGGTGGACGGCAAGGCGGGCAAGAAGACCATCGCCGCCATCGAGGAGGCCGTGGAGCGCAAGGGCGGCACGGTCGCCAGCTCCACCACCGGCACCACGCTCAGACTCAACAGCCAGGGCACGGCGGTCTCCAATTTGCAGACCGACCTCAAGCAGCTGGGCTATTACTATGCGAGCATCACCGGCAACTTCGGCGAGAAGACGGAGGCGGCCGTCAAGAGCTTCCAGGAGGATCACGGCCTGAGCGTGGACGGCGTGGCGGGCAGGAAGACGCTCGCGGCCATCGCCGATGAGATTGAGGATGCGGGCGGCTCCACCAGCAGCAGTTCGGGCGGCCTGAAGGTCGGCTCCACGGGCGAGAAGGTCACTGCCCTGCAGCAGGATCTGACGGCGCTGGGCTACTACTACGGCGACATCACCGGCCACTACGGCAACCTGACCAAGACCGCCGTCAAGAAGTTCCAGAAGGCGAAGGGCATCACGGCGGACGGCATTGCCGGCACCACCACGCTCAATGCGATTGCCAGCGCGCTGGGCATCGGTTCTTCCTCCGGCACGAAGACCGCGCTGCGCGAGGGCGACAGCGGTTCCGGCGTGCTCGAATTGCAGACGATGCTCAAGGAGCTCGACTACTACTACGGCGATCTGACCGGCAGCTTCGGCAGCCTGACCAAGCGCGCTGTGCGCAAGTTCCAGGACGACAACGACCTGACCGTGGACGGCGTGGCCGGCAGCAAGACGCTCAGCCTGCTGCGCAGCAAGACCGGGCGCACCTCGTCGGACAGCAGCTCCAACATCAGCGGCAGCGTCACCAGTTCCTCCGTCCCCAAGAAAGACTCCTACTTTGAGATCAATCAGGACGGCGTGCGCCTGCGCACCACGTACTCCCTCAGCTCCGCCGCAAAGACGACGATGAACGAGGGCAAGGCGGTCCAAGCTACCCGCAAGTACATCGTCGCCGGCACGACCTGGTATTACATCACGGTCAAGAACAGCAGCGGCACGTACAGCGGCTACGTCCGCGCCAGGGTGCTCGACCAGATCACCGAAGCGGAGTATCTGGCCAGCGGCGACGCCGTCAGCAGTGACGACGTCGGCTTCTCCGGCGAGATCCTCGGCATGATCCGCATCACGGGCAACGACGTCCATATCCGCGAGGCGGCCGATTCCGACTCCACCTCCGTGGGCAAGGCCAACAAGGGCGACGTGTTCTTCTACATGAAAAAGTCCGGCAACTGGTATCAGCTCCAGTCCGGCTACTGGGTGAAGAACACCTACGCCGAGGTGCTCGACGAAGACGAGGTGGACGACTACCTGAGCGAAAGCTATGCGGGCGAGTCCTACGACCTCAACGACACCGGCGCGATGGTCACCTGGATTCAGGAGTCGCTTGAGGAGCTCGGCTACTACGAAGGCGAAGTCACCGGCAAGTACGGCAGGCTGACCAAGGAGGCCGTGCGCCAGTTCCAGAAGGCGTACGAGCTGGGCGCGGACGGCATCGCGGGCGCCAAGACGATCGCCAAGATCATGGAGGAGATCAACAAGGAGTACGCCGAGGGTGCGGGCGATGCTGAGTACAATAAGACGATCTACAACATCGATTGGTTCGCCAATAAGACCAAAATCATCTCCGGCTCCGGCACGTACAAGCTGACGGATATCGCGACGGGCCGCACCTTCAGCATCAAGATCCAGTCCGCCGGCAACCACGCCGACGTGGAGCCGCTGACGGCGGATGACACCAAGGTGCTCTGCAGCCTCTATGGCGTCGCGAACAGTGCACAGCTGAAGACTGATAACAAGTGGCAGCGCCGCGCCGTGGTCATGACCAACGGCAATGGCGAACAGTTTGTGGGCTCCATCTACGCGATCCCGCACGGAAGAAATACGATCTCCGGCAACGACTTCGACGGCCAGTTCTGCGTGCACTTCCGCGGTTCCACCATCCACGCGGGCGACGGTGGCAGCGTGACGCCGTCTGAAAACCATCAGGCGAAGATCGCCACGGGCGTGAAGGCGCTCCGATCTGCGGGCTACAACGTCCAGGAATAAGCGGCCCAGACATTCCCTACACCCATCCCCATCCCCTCTTCATAGGAGGCGGCGCGAGCAATCGCGCCGCCTCCCCTTTTGGGGACGGATTTGCGGATTCCGGGCTTGACAAAAGCGCGCGGATTCCCTATAATAAGTCCCGATATGAAAAGGCGATGACGCGGAAAGAGCGCGAGGAAACCACCTGCCTGAGCGAGCCGGGGAGGGTGCAAGCCCGGCGGCAGGAACCCATGCGCAGCCCTCCGAGGAGCCGCCGGCGTGGAGCCGGACGTCAGCCCGCGTGAAGGGCGAGAGAGGACATGCCCCCGCGCATGTCAACCGGAGTGGTACCGCGAATCGCGCCTGTTCGTCCCCGGACGGCAGGCGTTTTTGTATGCAATCACAAACAAGGAGAGAGAAAACGATGAAGCAGATGACTTCCGGCGAGCTGCGCAGCATGTGGCTCAACTTCTTCAAGAGCAAGGGACACGCCGTCATTCCCAGCGCCTCCGTCATCCCGGAGAACGATCCGACCGTGCTCTTCACCACCGCGGGCATGCACCCGCTGGTGCCGTATCTGCTGGGCAGCAAGCATCCGGCGGGCACCCGACTCACCGACGTGCAAAAGTGCATCCGCACCGGCGATATCGACGAGGTTGGCGACGCGTCCCACCTGACCTTCTTTGAGATGCTGGGCAACTGGTCGCTGGGCGATTACTTCAAGAAGGAGATGATCGCCTGGAGCTGGGAGTTCCTCACCAGCCCGGAATACCTGGGCCTTGACAAGGACAAGCTGGCCTTCACCGTCTTTGAGGGCGAGGGCGATATCCCGCGCGACGATGAGGCGGCGGGCTATTGGATGGAGCAGGGCGTCAAGCCGGAGAACATCTACTTCCTCCCGCGCAAGCACAACTGGGGGGGCCCGGCGGGCCAGACCGGCCCCTGCGGCCCGGACACCGAGATGTTCATCATCAAGGATCAGCCGCCCTGCGGCCCGGATTGCTCTCCGGCGTGCTCCTGCGGCCGGTTCCTGGAGATCTGGAACGACGTCTTCATGCAGTACAACAAGACGGCGGACGGCCAGTACGTGCCGCTGGAGAAGAAGAATGTGGATACCGGCATGGGCCTGGAGCGCACCATCTGCACGCTCAACGGCTGCAAGACCGTCTATGAGACGGACGCCTTCTCCGGCATCCTCGCCAAGATCGCGGCGCTCTCCGGCAAGCAGTACGGCGAGGACGAGGCGACCACCAGAGCCTTCCGCATCGTGGCCGATCACCTGCGCACGTCCACGTTCATCATGGGCGACCCGCGCGGCGTCTCGCCGAGCAACGTCGATCAGGGCTACGTGCTGCGCCGCCTGATCCGCCGCGCCGTGCGCTATGGCATGGGCATCGGCATGGGCGAGGGCTTCACCGCCGAGATCGCCAAGGTGATCATCGCGCAATACGCCGACGTCTATCCGGAGCTCAAGCAGAACGAGGCGTTCGTGCTCGAACAGTTCCGCCTGGAGGAGAGCCGCTTCGCGCGCACGCTGCGCCAGGGCGAGAAGGAATTCGCCAAGGTCGTCAGCCGCCTGGGCGAGGGCACCGTGATCAGCGGCCTGGACGCGTTCCACCTCTACGACACGTACGGCTATCCGATTGAGATGACCCGCGAGCTGGCGGCTGAGAAGGGCCTCACCGTCGATGAGCAGGGCTTTGCCGATCACTTCGCCGCGCATCAGAAGCTCTCTCAGGCGGGCGCGGAGCAGCGCTTCAAGGGCGGTCTGGCCGACCACAGCGCACAGACCGCGCGCCTGCACACCGCGACCCACCTGCTCCAGGCGGCGCTGCGCCGCGTGCTGGGCGACGAGGTCGCGCAGAAGGGCTCCAACATCACCGCCGAGCGCCTGCGCTTTGACTTCCGCTTCGGCCGTAAGGTGACCAGGGAGGAGCTGGCGCAGGTCGAAGCGCTGGTCAACGAGTGGATCGCCGCGGATGTGCCGGTGGAGATGAAGGAAACCACCGTGGAAGAGGCGAAGGCCGAGGGCGCGATCGGCCTGTTCGAGAGCAAGTACGGCGAGTGCGTGCGCATGTACACCATGGGCCCGTACTCCAAGGAGATCTGCGGCGGCCCGCACGCCGGCCACACCGGCGAGCTCGTCTCCTTCAAGATCCAGAAGGAGGAGTCCTCTTCCGCGGGCGTGCGCCGCATCAAGGCGGTCATCGGCGCGAAGCCGGAGGACTGATCGCTTCTTGAACCCGCCGCGAAGCGGGCATGGAGTCAAGGGGCAAAGTCCCTTGCGGGGATCGGGGCGGCAGCCGAGCGTATCCCCTGATATCAGGAAAACGCTCCCCGGAAAGCGTCCTGCGCGCCTTGCAGCTGCGGCAAAATGAGCAAGGCCCCGGAGAGCGCGCATCCGAATACGAGAGAAAACGCGCCTGATACTGGTTTCCAATTGAAATGCTTTACGCCAGAAGGATACGTTAGGGGTTTCACCCCTAAAACCCTGAGCAGGGACTAGTCCCTGCACCCTTCTTCGCTTCGCGCCGTTCTAAGCTGTTTCATCAAGAATCAGTATGAGCAGCGGCGCATCCCATCGCATCACGAGAATCCCGCGACCGCGCGGGATTCTTTTTTTGTCGAACGGGCGGGAATCGACGGGAAAAGGCGAGGGGAATTCTGTCGGGTTTGGAAGAAATGTGATGAAAAAACGAAAATTGTGAAGAAATTCGTAACATTTAATCGGATGTTACGTAATAATTTTGACATAATTTGGCGCAATCCCCCATAGGATAAGGATAGAGGAGGGATGACGCGATGAAAGCGCCGATGGACATGCCGGTCCGGGGGGAACAGACGCGGCTGGCGGCCTTTGCGCACGATCTGCGCGCGCCGATGTGCGCGGTATCGGGCGCGGCGCAGCTTGCGCTCGCCGCCCGGGAGGGGACGGATGTGAGCGCGCAGCTCGAACAGATTCTGCTGGCCGTGCACGCGATGGACAGGATGCTGGAGACGCTCACCGGCGCGCACGCGGAGGCGTTCACCGGCGACATGCTGCGCCGGGATCTGCTGGCGGTGGCGGGCGAGCGGGCGCAAGAAAAGGGGCTGACGCTGAGCGTCGACCTTTGCGCGCTGGACGGCCTGCACATCGAAGCGGATTACGGCGCGCTGGTGCGCGTGCTCGTCAACCTGCTGGGCAACGCCGTCAAGTATACGCCGCCGGGCGGCGCGGTCTGCGTGCGCACGGCGATTCGGGAGACGATCTGGCCGCGAAGCGGCGTGCGGCTGTCGTTCATCGTGTCGGACACGGGCATCGGGATGAAACCCCTGTTCATGCGGCGGATGTACAGGCCGTTTGAGCGCGCGAAGGAGAGCGCGTCGCTGCCGGGCGAAGGGCTGGGGCTGGCGAGTGTGCGGCGGCTCGTGCGCAGAATGGGCGGCGCGATCAGCGTGCGCAGCGAATGGGGCAGGGGCACGGCGTTCACCGTCAGCGTGCCCGTGCGGGTGCAGGGGGCGAAGCTGCACTGAGCGGAGGGAAGACAAAATGAACCGGCGCGAGCGTTTGCCCGCGCCGGTTTGCCGTGCGTCTCAGGCGCCGGTGCCGGGGCTCGGATCATGTGCCCATTGGATGATGCTGTCACGGCCTCCCTGCCGGTCGGGCATTTCACATTGCGCCCCCAATATTGGGGAAGCGTCGTTTACAGGTCGTACGCCTTGGGCGGGTTGCCGGAGAAATCGGCGATTACCGCATGCGCGTCCTTCAGATAGAATACCTCGAAGATGGGATTGGTGGCTTCGCCGTACTGCCCCTTGACGATGGGATTCTGGATACACATCTCCTTGGCGGCCATGTTGTTCTCGAAAACGGCTCTTCCGTTCAGGCGAATCCACGCATAAGCCGGGCTGGAAACAGAAATCTCGATGTCCGGGTGGGCCTGCATATCCTTGTAGACTTCCTTCCGGTTGTTGGTGCAGAACCACAGCTTGCCGTCCAGCTCGCCGGCAAACATGAAAGGGCGGCACTTGGCTTTGCCATCACGGCCTGTCGTGGCCAGATACTGTACAGGGTTTTCCCGCAAAAACTTTACAACTTCATGCATGGTGAATACCTCCTGATTTCCAATGTGGGGTAGGGGATTGCAATTTTGATCTTGCAAGGTTATAATAAGACTATAGAGAGATTTTGGCAAGTAAGCACATTATTGTGCTGTAGTTACCAAACAGAAACTATTGGAGGGGATACCATGCAGCAGGAGAAAGAATGGCCCGCCTGCCCGGTGGAAATCACGCTCATGCTCATTGGCGACAAGTGGAAAGTCCTGATTCTGCGTGACCTTATGCCCGGAACGAAGCGGTTTGGCGAGTTAAAGAGATCGATCGGCAGTGTGTCGCAGAAGGTGTTGACTGCCCAGCTCCGAGACATGGAGGAAAAGGGGCTCGTAAACCGTCGTGTCTATGCGGAAGTACCACCACGGGTGGAATACAGTTTGACAGACTTGGGAAAGAGTTTGAAACCGATTCTGGACGCCATGCGGGCATGGGGCGAAGGCTACAAAGCGCACGTCAGTTGAGGAAAGCGGAGCAGATTCCATTCTGGCTCCGTTTTTTCTTTGGAATAGCGGGTTGCTGTCTGTAGAGTTTTCGTGTGTTGCTTTGCGGCAGATGGGCATGCCGGATGTCCCGTGCCTTCGGATCGCATAATGGACGCCTGCCGGGCGCGCTTTCAAACGACAGCCGTTTGATCATACGCCCGTTTTTTCAATTTTCGCCAGCCGACTCATCCTGATTTCTGATAACAAGGTCAAATGCAGCGCGAAGCGAAGAAGGGCGTCTGAGGGATGAAATCCCGGTTTCAGGGCGGCACGTCTTCCATGATCACGGCGTAAGAGGCGGGAACCGCAGCGGAGCGAAGCGACCATTGCGGTTCCGATTGGCTGTTTTAATTAAGATGATGCAAATAACGATTCTGGGGCATGCAGTTGAATCCCCCGGAATTCGAGCAGGAGAATCGCCCGACTTTCCCCTTCCTGCCATGCGCGGATCGGGTTTTGCGCGCGCCTTGATCCGCCTGATGACCGCCGCCTTGAACGGCCCATTCGCATCCGAACCGCCGCCACAGGCATTTATGAAAGACGCGGCAGGGTAATCCTGACCGCCAGGCCATGCGGGTCACAGCCGGAGAAGGAAACGGTGCCCTGATGGGCCTTTACGATCTGCGTCACCAGCTTCAGCCCCAGACCATGCTCCGACCGTTCGTCGCCTTTCCGTGTGCTGGCGATGCCGTCCCCCCGATTCAGCGCTTCCAGAAGCTCCGGCGCAACGCCCACACCGTCATCCGAAATCGTGCAGACGCAGCGCCCGTCTTCCTCGCCGGCGGAGAGCACGATCCGGCATCCCTGCGGGTTGTGGGTGATGCTGTTGCAGATCAGGTTATCCAGCATGCGCAGCAGCAGCCCGCCGTCGGCCAGGGTGCGGATGGACCGTCCCGGCTGCATCTCGGTGAACGCAAGCTCGTATCGGCGCTCAAGGCCGCTGTTGAGGATCTCGCTGACCGCCTGACGGCTGATTTCCACCCAATCCACTTCCTTGAGGTGAACGGGCTCAAGCGCGTATTCCAGCCTGGTGGTCAGGTTCAAATCGTCGATCAGCCGTTTCATCTTCTCGCCTTCCCGACGGATGATGCCCGCCTGCTTTCTGGCCTCCTGTGCAAGGGTGCGGTCGTCCTCCAGTTCGCTGGCATACCCCAGGACCACCGAAAGGGGCGTGCGAATGTCGTGGGATACGCCGCGAATCCACTCCGCCCTCGTGTTGTCCTTTTTTCGCATGTAGTCCGCCGCCCGGTTCAGCGCCGCGTTGATCTCGGCCAGTTCGCCCTGCTCATCCAGCCGCCGCGCATGGCCGCGGCTCAAGTCCTGAATGCCCTGCAAAATCGGGGTCATGGCGCTTTCGACTCTCCGCGTGCTGCGCAGGAGCAGAAAGACAATCAGGAACAGATTGATGAAAAAGACTGCCGCAACCCCGGCGGCCATGGCCCCCATATACGGCCATTCCAGAGAAAAGTAATACTTCACCAGCGTGCCGGGCTGAAAGCCCATCACCATGAGGTTCCTGTCCTCCCGCGCCCACACCTTTACCGGGTAGTCCTCCAGATACCAGCGGCTGAACGAGGCCACGTCCGTGCTTGTAAAGGAGCGCGGCAGGCCTTCCGGCAGGTCCTGCTGCCAGACGACGTCGCCGTCCTCATTCAGCAGCATCGCCCATGCGCCCTGCTCCCGCAGCAGGGTCAGGGCGGCGTCGTCCGCCATCCACATGCCATCCCGCAGCACCACATGGTCCGAAAAATCACGGGCGGACAGGGAGCCCTCCGGGACGCTCATGCTTCCCCCGACCAGGACGGCCAAGATCAGCGCGATGTTGACAAACAAGTATAAAAGCATGATCCCGACCACGGAAAAGATGTATCGCCGGAAGAAACGCCGCACGGCATTCATGGCGTCGCCTCCTTGAGATTGAGGCGGTAACCAAGCCCCTTTACAGTCACCAGAGAGACCGGTTTGGACGGGTTTTCCTCGATCTTCTCCCGGAGATGTCGGATATGGGTGGAAAGCGTGCTCTCATATCCCTGCCAGAATTCCCCGCACACCGCCTCGCACAGGATGCCCGTGGTGACGATCCGGCCCGCGTGTTGATACAGCTTTTCAAACAGCTGCATCTCCCTGGCGGTCAGCGTCTGCTTCCTGCCGTCTTTCCACACCTCCGCATTGGCCATGTCCACGGTGGCCCCGGCCAGCTCGACCCTCTCGTTTGGCGCCGGGTAAGCGCGGCTGAGAATTGCGCCGGCCCGGAGCAGCAATTCCCTGGGCAGAAACGGCTTGGCGAGGTAATCGTCCGCACCGGTCTCCAGCCCCTCGATGCGGTCTTCCGCCTCGCCGCGGGCCGTGAGCATCAGCACGGGCACGCGGCTCGTGCGCCGTATTTCCCTCAATACGCAAAAGCCGTCCATGTCCGGCAGCATGACGTCCAGGACGATCAGGCGCGGCTGAGCTTCCCGCCATGTCCGCAGCGCCTCGGTCCCTGACGAAGCGGTCAGAATGTCCGTGTATCCCGCCCGCCGGAAGATGGAGAGCAGCATCTCCAGCAAGCTGCGGTCGTCGTCAACCAGCAGGATTGTGTGATCCGTCATGGTAACAGTCCTTTCGTCGTCCATCGTTGCCTCCATTATACCGCAAAGGCCGCCGTCTGCCTATGCCGCGCCCGAAATCTCAGAGTTCCTTCAAGGTTGGCTCAGCGTGATCTCAAGGTCGGGATGGTATGATTGAGCCATCACGAACAAGGAGGTATTCGCAGATGAGCGATTACGTGATCGAGACCCGTGGCCTTACCAAGAGATTCGGGGCACAAAACAGCGTGTCCGACCTGTCCATCCATGTGCGCAAGGGACGCATCTACGGCCTGCTGGGCCGCAACGGGGCCGGCAAAACCACCACCATGCGGATGCTGCTGGGCCTGACGGCGCCCTCATCCGGCGAGGTGAGGATATTCGGCAGGCCGCTTCGCGGCAACGAAAAGCGGATCCTGCCCCGCATCGGCTCGCTGATCGAATCGCCCGGGTTTTATCCCAATTTGACCGGGACGGAAAACCTGCGGATTTTTGCCGAGCTTCGGGGCCTGAAGGATCCGGAATATGTCAAAACCGCCCTGGAGGTCGTCAACCTTCCGTACCGGGATAAGAAGCTGTTCTCTCAGTATTCGCTCGGCATGAAGCAGCGGCTGGCGATCGCGCTGGCCGTCATGCACAACCCGGAGCTGCTGATTCTGGACGAGCCCATCAACGGCCTTGATCCCATCGGCATCGCGGAGGTGCGCGACTTTATCCGCGCGCTGTGCGACACGTCCGGGAAGACCATATTGATCTCCAGCCACATCCTGTCGGAGATCTCCCTGCTGGCGGACGACATCGGGATCATTGACCACGGCGTCCTGCTGGAGGAAGAAAGCCTTGCGGAGCTGGAAGCAAAGAACGGGAAGTATTATCGCTTTATCGTTTCGAGCGCGCCGCAGGCCGCCGATCTGCTGCGAGACAAACTGGGCATCCGCAATGCGCAGGTGAATCACACCCATGAGCTGACGGTGCGCGACGCCCGGCTGGACGCCGGCGCTGCGGTCAGACTGCTTGTGGAGGCCGGCGTGGCCGTGTCCGACGCGCACCTCTATGAAGATACGCTTGAGGACTATTTCAAGGAGGTCACGGGGGGTGAGGGCATTGCTTAAGCTCCTGCGCTGCGAATTTGCCAAGCTGAGGCGCAAGCCCCTGTTCTTCGCCTCGGCGGCGATTTCTGCGCTGATCCCGCTGGGGTGCGCGCTGTTTCTGCCGGACTTTCATGCGTTCACAAGCGGCGCGGAGGCGGTAGAGGGCATGATGTCCACCCTGTTCCAGATGAGCGCCTACCTGCTGCTCATGCCCGCGCTGGTGGTGCTCGCCGCCAACCTGCTCTTCGAGGAACAGGACAACGATATCCTGAAGAACCTGATGGCCGTGCCCGTGAGCAAGCCGGCGCTGGCGCTGGCGAAGATGGCGCTGCTGTTTCTGTTTGCCATCGCGTTTATGGCGGCAGGCGGTCTGGTCAATCTGGTCATCGTGCTGGCCGCGGGCTGGGAGCCGGACGGCTTCTGGCGGCTCTTTTTCGTGGGCATCGGGCAGGGGGTCATGATGTGGGCCGGCGCGCTGCCCTGCGTGCTGATCGTGGTGCTCTTGAATCGCAGTTACATCGTCTCCGTGATCATCACCTTTTTCTATACGGCGGTCAACTATATCTTCGGCACGAGCGATTTTTTCATCACGCAGCCGTTCGGGTTCAATCCGGGGACGCTGCTGCCCGGGCCGCTGGCCTTCCGCTGGTTCTTTCAATACCTCGACGCTTCGGAACCCGGCGCGCAGATGGCGGCGCTTTGGGAACGGATCAGCCCCTACTTTGTGACGACGCCCCAGGCTTTTCTGGTCGTCGTCATGGAATCGGCGGTGTTTCTGACTTTGATTGCGCTGGTCTATAAGCGCCGGAACGGCTAAGGGGGCGTGAAGCATGTGGAGTATTCTCAAAGGCGAGTGGCGCAAGCTGCGGCGCTGTCAGATTCTGCTGGTCGGCATTGTGGCGCTGGCGCTTTGCCCCGTCGTGCAATACGGCACGCAGCTGATCGTCAGCCCGGAGGTGCGGAACCCGAACTACGATCTCGTCAGCCTGTTTGCCAATGTGATCTGGGGCAATACGCAGATTTTTCTGCCGATCTCCCTTGTGATGATCGGAGGATGGATGATCGACCGCGAACACACGGACGACGCCATGAAGAATCTGCTGACGGTCCCGGTATCGTATCCCAAGCTGCTGGGCGGGAAGCTGATCATCACCCTCCTTCTGTCGCTTCTGTTTGGCCTGTACAGCGTGGCCGTCACGGTGCTGACCGGCACGCTCGCGGGCCTGGAGGGGCTTTCCGCCGCCGTGCTGCTGGGGCAGGGCGCGCAGGTGGTGGCCGCCGCCCTGAATACCTGCCTGGTCTGCATGCCGATGATCCTGATCTTCGGCCAGATGCGGGGCGCGTATCTCGGCGGGTCGCTGCTGACGTTCTTCCTTGGATATTGCATCCTGTTTTTCAAGAGCGGCTTCCTGCTTTCCGCCTATCCGTTTTCCGCGGCGCTGATCCTCGCGGGATTCGACATGCAGGCTTACAACGGCGCCACGCAAGCCCCCAGCGTTTTGCTGGCGCTCGCGGGCATGGCGGCGGCCGCCGCCCTGACGCTGGCGATCCTGATGCGCTCGCGCCCCGGCAGCAAAGCGGAGAATCGACGGAAAATCAAAAAAGGGCGCGGCCAAAGGCGGCGCGCGTAAAGGAGGTCAGGGATTTCATGCTCGGCAATTCATGCATCGGCAAAGCACTTGTCTTTATCGGCCTGCTCCTCTGCGTGTTCGGCTTGTCCGGCTGCTCGGCGGACATGCGGAATCTGGCGGAGGGCGCGGACGCCCTGTTGAGCGGGCTGGCCGACGGCGCCGACGGCGTGTTAGGCGGGGTATCCGACGCGACCGAACAGGCGCTCGATTTCCTGTCGGAAGCGGAGGACGGCCGATTGAAGGACGGCGTTTTGAGTGTCTACGGGGCGCTCATAGACAAGGCGGGCGCAGCCGCGCTGACGCCGGAAGGCGAGCTGAAAGGCCGCCTGACAAAAGGCGCGGACGATTACACGGGTTCCTACGAGGCATCCTACACGGACTTTACGGGGACGGAGCTTCCGTTCGGCGGCACCACGCTGGCGCGCGAGGGCGGAAGCCTCCTGCACATTGCGTGCACGCTCTCTCTTGAAAACGGCGAGGCAGCGGTCTTCCTCTGCTCAGGCGCGAAGGACCCGGTCATCCTGCTCTCCGGGAGCGGAGAGTACACCGGCACTGTTGCGGTGGATGGCGCGAGCACCTATATCGGCGTGTGGGGCGACCATGCGGACGCAACCGTATCCATTGCGATTGAGTGAGGAGGATGTATGTGCGTCCGAGGAAGCGAACGGGCGGTATTTCAGGCAGGCGTGGAAGGAAGACAGCCATTGTGCGCAATGAATTTTGCCGCGGCGAGGCCGCAGGCCGGGTGCAGCCCGGCCTGCGGCCGTTCGCGTTTACGGCTGCAAGCGGGCGCCGAAGAAGCGCTTCGCCCATCGGCCGATATTCGTTCCTTGTATTCATCGAGGAAAGGAAATATAATGGGGATGTCGGAGATGCGGTTGACAAAGGGTTCAAAAACAAACGCGGTAAGGATGATGAAAATAAATGAAGCACATTTTCTTTGTGGAAGATGATTGGAGTTTAATCAACGGGTTGTCCTTTGCCCTCAAAAAGCAGGGCTACGAATTGACGATTGCCCGCACCCGCGTGGAGGCTGAGCGGCTATGGGCCGGCGGCAGCTATGATCTGGTGATTTTGGATGTGACATTGCCGACGGCTCCGGTTTTGATCTGTGCCGGAAAATCCGGGCATCCTCCAAAGTGCCGATCATGTTTTTGACGGCTGCCGACGAGGAAACGGATATTATAATGGGCCTTGACATTGGCGGCGATGACTATATGACCAAACCGTTCAAGCTGGCTGTGTTCCTTTCCAGAATCAACGCCCTGCTGCGCCGCAGCGAAAACTTTCATCAGGAGCAGGCCGAGCCGGAGCTGCAATCCAATGGCATACGGATTCGGCTTCTCAAACAGGAAGTCACCAAAAACGGGCTTCCGCTAGACTTGATGGCCGGCGAGTACAAGCTGCTGTGCCTGTTCATGGAGAATCCCAACATTGTGCTTTCCCCGGAGCAAATTCTCAGCAAGCTCTGGGATTGTGAAGAGAAATATGTGGACAGCAATACACTGACCGTGTATATCCGTCGGCTCCGCACGAAAGTAGAAGATAACCCTGCCGATCCTCAAAAGATCGTCACCGTCCGCCGTATGGGGTATAAATGGAATACGACGGCATGAGGTGAGCCATGAGCATACTGGTCAATCGAAAAATCATACTAATCTTCAAACAAAACACTAAACAAGAAGTGCCATCTGTGATATAATAATCTGGGTGATGAAAGATGGCAAAGATGTACGAGATTACAGAAAGTCAGCGAACCGAAATAGAAGAAGTACG
>CALVKT010000024.1 GCA_944333055.1 uncultured Clostridia bacterium | reverse complement strand
ACGCCATACTTCTCGGCATACTTCATCAGGGATTGCCGATACTTCATGTCCTGTGTTATACTGTTGCTCATGAAGGGTGTGGCTCCTTTCGTTTGCGTTTGGTGTGGTAGCTTAACTATAACCCAAGCAGCCATATCCTTCTATTCTTTTTTCTCTATGTCCAAGATGTATTGTAGTCCTACATGCCGTTGAATGAAGAGGGAAAGACCCCTTTCGGATGATCAGCTGAAAAACATGGACATTCTCTCCTTTTTTCGCTATAATAAAGAAGTTACCCATATGTATGTATCACAAAAGGGGTTTTCGTCCATGAGTCAGAGAAACGTCGGAGGCAACGAGGGGCTGTTCCTGCTCAAGAAGGGAAAAAAGGGCCTGCTTGCCGTGCTCTTCAGCCGGTTGAGCATCATCGTGCTGCTCTTCCTGCTCCAGGTCTTCCTGCTGTTCGCCGCCGTCCGGTGGTTTGCGCGCTTCCTGCCGCATCTGTACGTCGTGCTCATGCTGCTGGATGCCGTGATGGTCGTCGTGCTGCTCAACAGCCGGCTCGATCCCACGGCGAAGATCACGTGGCTGATGGTCATCCTGGTCATGCCGCTGTTCGGCGCGACGCTCTATCTCTACACGCGCAGCGACATCGGCCACCGCGCCATGCGTGAGCTGGTGCGCAGGAGCACGCAGCAAAACCAGCGCAGAATCAAGCAAAACCCGGACGTCATGCGGCGGCTGGAGGAGGAGAACCCCGCCGTGTCCTCGCTGGTGCGCTACATGCGCCGCAGCGGATGCTATCCCGTGTTTGACAAGACGGACGTCACCTATTTCTCCATCGGCGAGGACAAGTGGGCGCGCATGCTCGTGGAGCTGGAAAAGGCGAAGGACTTCATCTTCCTTGAATACTTCATCATCGGCGAGGGCCTGATGTGGGGCCGCGTGCTGGAGATCCTCGCGCGCAAGGCGAAGGAGGGCGTCGAGGTGCGCGTGCTCTACGACGGCACCAACGAGTTCTCCACCCTCTCCCATGATTATCCGCAGCGCCTGCAGAAGCTGGGCATTCAGTGCCGCATGTTCGCGCCGCTTACCCCCTTCCTCTCCACCCATTACAACTACCGCGACCACCGCAAGATTCTGGTGATCGACGGGCACACGGCGTTCAACGGCGGCGTCAACCTGGCGGACGAATACATCAACCACGTGCCCAAGTACGGCCACTGGAAGGACACCGCCGTGATGATCAAGGGCGAGGCCGTGCGCAGCTTCACGCTCATGTTTTTGCAGATGTGGAACATGCATGACAAGGAGGCCGAATACGACCGATATCTGGCCGCAAAATCCTGCCCGCCCGAATATACGCGCGGCTTCGTCATCCCCTACGGCGATTGCCCGGTGGACGAGGACAAGCTCGGCGAGCGCGTCTATCTGGACATCCTCAATCACGCGCGGCACTATGTGCACATCATGACCCCGTACCTCATCCTGGACAACGAGATGGAAAACGCCCTGTGCTACGCCGCCCAGCGCGGCGTGGACGTGCGCATCATCATGCCTGGCGTGCCCGACAAGGAGATCGCCTACGCGCTGGCCAAGACGTATTATCCCGCGCTGATGGAGGCGGGCGTGCGCATCTACGAGTATACGCCCGGCTTCGTGCACGCCAAGGTGTTCGTCAGCGACGACCACACCGCCGTCGTGGGCACGATCAACCTCGACTACAGGAGCCTGTATCACCACTTCGAATGTGCGACGTACATGTACGGCCTTGACTGCGTGGCCGACATCGAGCTCGACTTCCAGCAGACGATGCGCCGCTGCGAGCGCGTGACCACCGAACGGCTCAAAAAAGAACCGCTTCGCCGCAGAATTCTCGGCCCGGCGCTCAAGGTCATCGCGCCATTGCTGTAATTTTCAAAAAAAATGACACACGATTTTCCCGGACGCGCGATGCGTCCGGTTTTTGTTTAGCAGAACTAAACCGCCGTTTTTTGATCATCAAACTTTTTATTGACATCAGGGGGAAGCTATCATATAATCAGACTGATTTCAGAGGAATGGATGGATGAAGCGATGGCAGAAGTGCTGCTTTCACTGAGGCATATCTCCAAAAACTTCGGCGAGGGCGACGTGTTGCAGGACGTCTCGCTGGACGTGGAGCGCGGGGAATTCGTGACGCTGCTGGGCGCGTCCGGCTGCGGCAAGACGACGACGCTGCGCATCATATCGGGTCTGGAGACGCCGGACGCGGGCGAGGTCATCCTGAACGGGCAGGACATGACCGACCTGCCGCCGGAGAGCCGCCCGGTGAACACGGTGTTTCAGAGCTATGCGCTCTTCCCGCACATGAACGTGGAGAAGAACGTGGCCTACGGCCTGCGGGTGCGCGGCATGGACAAGCGCGCGCAGGCGGCGCGCGTGCGTGAAATGCTCGAACTCGTGCAGATGAGCGAGTACGCCGGGCGCATGCCCGCGCAGCTCTCCGGCGGCCAGCGCCAGCGCATCGCCATCGCGCGCGCGCTCGCGCCCCAGCCGCAGCTGCTGCTGCTGGATGAACCGCTGGGCGCGCTGGATCTGCAGCTGCGCCGCCAGATGCAAATCGAGCTCAAGCGGCTGCAAAAGAAGCTGGGTATCACGTTCATCTACATCACGCACGATCAGGAAGAGGCGATCAACATGTCCGACCGGATCGCCGTGATGCGCGGGGGCCGCTTTGAACAGCTGGGCACGCCGGAGGAGATCTACGACCACCCGGCCACGCGCTATGTGGCGCAGTTCATCGGGCGCTCGACGATCTTCACGGGCACGGTGCGCAGCGCAAACGGATACAGCGCCGTGATCGAGAACGAGAACGGCCGCTTCACGGTGGACAGCGCGCATGCCGAGATTCGCGAGGGCGAGATCTGCGACGTCTGCGTGCGCACGGAGCGCATGCGCGCCAGCCGCACGCCGGTGGAGGGCTTCGACCTGCCCGCGACGGTGCGCGAGGCGCGCTATGCCGGCGGCCACGTGCTCACCTATGTGACGACGCGCGGCGGCGTGGAGGCCGTGGCCGAGGGCGTGGAGCGCATGTGCGACGCGCCCGCCGCGGGCGACACGGTCTACCTGCACTGGAACCCGGCGCAGGCCGCCGTCATTGGGGGTGCGTCTCATGGCGCGTAAGGGCGGCATGCGGGGCGATGCCCGGCGAAACGCGATGTTCGTGGCGCCCATGGCGCTGCTGGCCGTCCTGCTGGTGGCGCTGCCGCTGATCTACGTGCTGGGCACGTCGCTGGTGCAGACCGGGGAGGACTTCTCCCTGGGCGCGACGTTCACGCTTGATAATTATAAACGGCTGCTGCGCGCGGACTACTTGCAGGTCTTCCTCAACAGCCTGCAGCTGGCGCTGCTCACGACGCTGGTGTCGCTGCTCATCGGCTATCCGTTCGGCTACTGCATGGCGCGCGCGGGCAGAAGGTGGAAGGCGCTGCTGATGATGCTGGTGATCATCCCGTTCTGGACGAGCGCGCTGGTGCGTATATACGGCTGGAAGATCCTGCTGCAGGCGAACGGGCCGATCAACGCGGTGCTGCGCGGCCTTGGGCTGATCGACAAGAACATCAAGTTTCTGGGTTCCTACGGTTCCGTGCTGCTGGCGATGGTCTACTGCATGATCTCCATGATGATCCTGCCCTGCCACAGCGCGGTGGACAAGATGGACTTCACGCTCGTGGAGGCTGCGCGCGATCTGGGCAGCAGGCCGTGGCGCGCGTTTCTGGACGTGACGCTGCCGCTGACGATGCCGGGTATTCTGGCCGGATGCGTGCTGGTGTTCGTGCCCAGCGTGGGCATCTTCTATCTGTCGGACATCATGGGCGGCGGCCTCGTGCTGGTGGGCAACCTGATCCGCGATCAGCTGCTCAAGGTGCGCGACTGGAACACCGGCTCGGCGATGTCCATGGTGCTCATCCTGATCACCGCGGGCGTCTATCTGGTTTACCGCAAGAGCGGCGGCGACGATCTGGGGGTGTTCTGAGATGGCGAAGAGAAGAAAAAAGCGCGACCTTGGGCGCATCGCCTCGCCCGTCTATCTGACGCTCGTGCTGATCGTGCTGTACCTGCCGATTTTGATGGTCGTCATCTATTCGTTCAATTCCGGGCGGAGCATCAGCGCCTGGCAGGGCTTTACGACGAACTGGTATACGCGGCTGTTCAACAACGCGCTGATGGGCGACGCGCTCAGGAATTCGCTGGTGCTCGCGTTCCTCTCGGCGGGCTTTGCGGGCGTGATCGGCACGCTGGGCGCCATCGGCCTGGCGCATGGGCATCTGCGCGGCGGCGGGTTCATCGAATCGCTGGCGACGCTGCCGATGATGATCCCCGAACTGGTGCTGGGCATGGCGTATCTGGCCGTGTTCACGGCGGTGGGCTTCAAGCTGGGCATGGGCGCGCTGGTGCTCACGCATACCACGTTCTGCGTGCCCTACGTGTTCATCAACGTCAAGAGCCGCCTGATCGGCATGGATCCGGCCATCGAGGAGGCCGCGCGCGATCTGGGCGCGAGCCCCATGCGCGTGCTGCGGGACATCACGATTCCGCTGATCCTGCCCGCGGTCGTCTCCGGCATGATGCTGGCGGTGGCGATGTCGCTGGACGACGTGGTCATCTCGTTCTTTGTCACCAGCGCCGAGACGACGACGCTCCCGCTCAAGATCTACACGGGCCTGCGTTCGGGCGGCACGCCGGAGATCAACGCGCTCTCCACGCTGATGCTCGCCGCGATCTTCGTGATCGTGGGCCTCTCCCAGCTGCTGCGCGCGCGCAGCGACAGGAAGCTATACGCATCCCGATGAGCGCCTGCGCTGACGGATGGCCGATAGAGAATTTTTTTGCTACAAGGAGGACGACGTCATGAAAAAACTGTTTGCTGTGCTGCTGGCGCTCGCGATGCTGAGCGCCTGCGCCGTCGCGGAGACCGTCAACCAGAAGGATGAGCCGGTGCTCAACATCTTCACCTGGGAAGGGTATATCGACTATTCGACGGTCATCCAGCCCTTTGAGGAGGAGACCGGCATCAAGGTCAACTATGCGACCTTTGCCAGCAACGAGGAGATGTATGAGAAGCTGTCCGCAGTAAACGGCGGCGACTACGACATCGTTCTGGCCAGCGACTACATGCTTAACACCACCCGCGAGGCGGGCCTGATGCAGAAGCTCGACAAGAGCATTGTGACCAACTACGGCAATCTGGACGAGACGTTCCTGGGCCAGTATTTCGACCCGGACAACGAGTATGTCTTCCCGTATGTGTCCGGCGGCCCGCTCATCATCTACAATCCCGACGAGGTGAGCGTGGACATCAAGGGGATGAAGGATCTTCTCGATCCGTCCCTGGCCGATTCCGTTGGCCTGATCGACGACGCGCGCGTGACGGTCGGCCTGACGCTGCGTTCGCTGGGCTACAGCATGAACACCACGGACGAGGCTCAGCTGGCAGAGGCAGCCGCCATGCTTGAGGCGCTCAAGCCCAACCTGCACATTCTCGAGTATGAGAACCTGCACAACTTCCTGCTCTCCGGGGATATCTCCGTCGCCTATACCTTTACGCCGTTCGTCGCGCTCGCACTGGAAGCCAATCCGGATCTGAAGATTGTCTATCCGGAGGAGGGCCTGGGCTTCGGCGTGGACGGCTGCTTCATCCCGGTGAACGCGCCGCATGCCAAAAATGCGAACCTGTTCATCGAGTACATGCTCCGTCCGGAGGTCGGTGCGACCATCACCCAGTGGCAGTATTACTGCTGCACCAACGTGCCTGCCCGTGAAATCCTGGGCGACTGGTACTATGGCAATGCCGTCTTCACCGGCCTGATCGACCGTCTGGATGACATCGAGTTCATCAAGAATCTGCCCATCGCGGACGAGCAGAAGTTCCAGGACATCTGGACCACCTTCAAGCTGAGCCTGTAACGGCCGCATCGGCGGGCGCCTTCCGGCGCCCGTCAAAGAAAGCCCGCGTGCACATGCGGGCTTTCTTTGACGTATCATACCAAAGGGATGTGAGATCATGTCGAAGCTGTTCATCTCCGGGGGCGTGGTGATCGACCCTGAGGCGCGCAAAAGTCTGCGCGCGCAGGTGCTTGTTGAAAACGGCGTCATCGCCGCCATCGGCGACCTGATTGCGCCGCAGGGCGCGCAGGTGATCGACGCGCGCGGGCTGTTCGTCTGTCCGGGCTTTATCGACCCGCATGGGCATATCGACGGGCATCTGTACACGGGCGAGCTGTCGCTCTTGCAGGGCATCACCACGACGGTGGGCGGCAACTGCGGGTTTTCCCCGCTGAATCTGGCGCGTTTTTTTGATGCGCAGAAGGCCTTTCCCATCCATCAGGCGGAGATGATCGGCATGTGCGCGCTTCG
>CALVKT010000023.1 GCA_944333055.1 uncultured Clostridia bacterium | reverse complement strand
CCCCTGAGCGCGGCCGCCGCGTCGCTGCTGCCCCCGCCCATGCCCGCCGCGTCGGGGGTGTACTTGCGCAGCGTCATCTGCGCGCCCTTCGTGCACCCCGTGTGCGCCTGCAGCGCGCGCGCCGCGCGCAGCACGAGGTTGTTCCCGTCCGCGGGCACATAGCAGCCGCCCGCGCGCACGCTGAGCGTCAGCGCCTCCGCGTCCTCCATCGTCATCTGGTCGCAGAGCGTGACCGACTGCATCAGCATATCCAGATCGTGATAGCCGTTGGGCAGCACGCCCACCACGTCGAGCGTCCAGTTGATCTTGGCCCGCGCCTGTATCTTCAGCTTCATCGTCTCGTCCCCTCGCTCATCGCGCCATCAGCGCTTCGATCTCCTGTGTCGTGCGCGGCACCTGCTCGGAAAGCACCCGGCAGCCGTCCTGCGTGATGAGCAGGTCGTCCTCGATGCGGATGCCGATCGCCTCTTCGTCGATGTACAGGCCCGGCTCGTCGGTGATCACCATGCCGGGCGCGAGCGGCTCCTCGTCGTGGGTGATCGCGTCGTGCGTATCCAGCCCCAGGTGGTGGGAGACGCCGTGCATGTAATACGTGCCGATCTGCTCCGGCGCGTCGATCTTGCCCAGCTGCATGAGTCCCTCGGCGAGCACCTGCTTGCAGATCTCGTTGAGCGCCTTGAGCGTCATGCCCGGACGCGCGGCCTGCGCGACGGCCCGGTTGGCGCGCAGCACGATGTCGTAGATCGCCTTCTGGCGCGGCGTGAACCGTCCGCTGACGGGATAGGTGCGCGTGATATCCGCGCAATAGCCCTTCACCTTCGCGCCCAGATCCAGCAGCAGCAGCGTTCCGTCCTCCATGCGGCAGTCGTTGGTGTCGTAGTGAAGCATGCAGCCGTTGAGGCCGCTGCCCGCAATCGTGGCGAACGCCGTGCCCTCCGCGCCCCGGCAGCGGATCGCGCACTCAAACGCCGCCTGCGCCTCGTATTCCATCTGGCCCGGCGCAAGCGTGGCGAGGATGCGGCGCAGGCCCGCGTCGGTCGCCTCGATCGCCTCGCAGATGCAGGCGACCTCCTCCTCGTCCTTGACCATGCGCATCGCGGCGAGCAGCGGATGCGCGTTTTTGAGCGTCACCGTCGGATACGCCTGCGCAAAGGCGCGCGCTTTGGCCATGTTGTAGCTGTCCACGTCGGTGATGGCGTTGCGGTAGCAGTCAAAGTACGCGGCGGCCACCACCTCGCGGTTGGCCATGCGGCTGAGCGCGCCCGGCAGGCTGTCGATGTAGCGCACGTCTTCGACGCCGCTGATGGCCTTCGCCTCGTCCTTCGTCACGCGGCGGCCCGTCCAGCGCTCCATCGCGGGCACGGGCTCCTCGATGAACAGCAGCGTCTGATCCTGGCTGCGGCTGCGGCTGAGCACCAGCGCCATGTTCTCCCGGCGCAGCCCGGTCAGATAGAAAAAGTGATGATTCGCTTCAAACGGATGGCACTCGTCCAGGCTCTGCGGAACGGCCTCGCCGCTGTAGAGCACCAGCAGGCTCCCCGGCTCCATTTGCTCCAGCACCGCCCGGCGGCGCAGTTCATATCGGTTCATATTCCCCGCTCCTTTTGTTTTGCTGCCTGTATTGTACCACAGATCGGCAAAAACCACAACGCGCCGGTGCGCCCGCATCGCTCCTCCATCGTATCTCCACGATCCATTCAAATCAACGTCCAATCCTCCCTCATCCCTCCACATGCGCGCCACTTTCGCGCATGTTCCCCCGCTTGACAAAACGGCCTGCCTCCATTATAATATATTTATAATTTCAGGAAAGGATCTGTTATTTTGCGTATTTCCTGGAGGTCCTGCGCATTGGCCATCGTGGGCGGCGCGCTGCTCTCCTTCGGCCTGTACAATGTCCATGCCTTCTCCGGCGTGACGGAGGGCGGCATTCTGGGCCTGACACTCCTGCTTGAACACTGGCTGGGCATTTCCCCGTCGCTCTCCGCGCTGCTGCTCAACGTAGCGTGTTATTTTTTCGGCTTTAAGACGCTGGGCGCCTCGTTTCTGTTCTACTCCGTCATCGCCAGCAGCAGCTTCTCGCTGTTCTACGCCGTCTTCGAGCAGTTCCCGCCGTTCTGGCCGCAGCTGGCGAACATGCCGCTGCTCGCGGCCATCGTCGGCGCGCTGTTTGTGGGCGTGAGCGTGGGGCTGAGCGTGCGCGCGGGCGGCGCGCCCGGCGGCGACGACGCGCTGGCCATGACGCTGGGCAAGGTGCTTCACCAGCCCATTGAGCGCATCTATCTGGCCAGCGATCTGATCGTGCTGGCGCTGAGCGTCAGCTATCTGTCGCCCTCGCAGCTTTTCTGCTCGCTGCTGACGGTTGTGCTCTCCGGCCAGATCGTCGGACTGATGCAGCGCATCCCCTTCAAAACCGCATAAAAATGGAGCGTATCCTCCACCGGGCGCGGCACGGCGCCGCATTTGGAGAGGATATGCTCCACTTTTATGCGTTCAATTCGCTGCTGTGGATATGTTCACTCCACATTTCCGAGGTACACCTCTTCGGCGATGGCGGCCAGGCGGCGCGTGATGCGCATGATGCCGTCGTCGCGGTTCGTCTTGCAGCCGTTGGTCATCACCACGATCACCAGCTCGCTCTCCGGCTCCACGTAGAGGTTGCACACGATGCCCTCGTCCGTGCCCTGATGGCCGTACACGCGGCGGCCCTCAAAGAGCGTGTCCTGACGGATGGTGAAGAACGTGTAGGGCGAATCGGGCGTGATGCCGTCCTCGCCGTGCTCGCTTCGCATGGCCTGCACGCTCTCCTCGCTGAGCACGCGCACGCCGTCCACCGTGCCGTCGCCGCAGATGACAACGCCCAGCTTTGCCAGATCGCGCGGGCGGATGAGCAGGCTGCCGATGGTCGTGCGGTAATGCGTGTCCGGCGAGGCTTCCTCCAGATACGGCTGGCGCAGCATGTAGGACGGCGCGGCGTAGAGCGAGCCGTCCTTTTCATACGTGGCGGCGATGTCCTGCGGGTCGGCGAGCTGCGTGGCGCTGTACGCCGCGTCGATGCCCAGCGGCGCGAAGAGCGTGTCCCGCATGTAGGTGGAGACGTCCTTGCCGGTCACGGCCTCCACGATCGCCCCGGTGATGCCCGCGCCGAAGTTGGAATATGCGTATTCGGTGCCGGGCCGCACGTCCTTCTTGAAATTCGCGCTCGCCTTCTTGTTCACGTCGAGCATGTCCGAGAGGATGCTCGACTTGCGGGCGAAGGAGTTGTTTTCCACGAGGCCCGCCGTGTGCGACATCAGCATGCGCAGCGTGATGGGCGTGTCCATGTAGCGCTTGTTGCGCACGGTGTAGCCGAGGTATTCGCTGATGTCCGTGTCGGGATGCAGCAGCCCCTCGTCCATCATCTTCATCAGGCCGATGCCCGTCACCAGCTTGGTCACGGAGGCGCAGCGGAAATACGTGTTCTCGCTGACCGGCACGTGCGTCGTCTTCTGCTGCTCGCCGTAGTAGCGCTCGTAGACGATCTCCCCGTGCTGGGCGATCACGAACGCGCCGCCCACCGTTTTGCACGCGCGAAACACCTCGTCCACGCGCGCGTCCATGTCCTGCGCCAGCGCCGCCGTACACAGCAGCACGAGCAGCGCCGTCAGCAGCGCCAATCCACGAATGATCTTCATCTGCTCAGTCCTTCGTCTTGATATACTGCGGATAGGCGAGGCGAATGGCCGCCTCATCCACGTTCACCCGCTGCAAATGCGTGTCCATGATCGCCTTGGCCTGCGCGGCGTCGCGCGCGGCGAGCGCATCGCAGATCGCGCGGTGATCCTCGATGATCCGGCTGTCCTTCACGACGCTCAACGCCAGATGGCGCACGCGGTCAAAGTGCAGCGTCATGCCGCAGAGCATCTCATAGGTGTTCTCCTTGCGCGCGATGGCAAAGAGCGACCGGTGAAACGCGTCGTCCAGCGCCATCATGTCAAGCGTCTCGTCCATGCCCGGCTCCAGCGCCATCGCCTGCATGCGCACGTTCTGACGCAGCTGCGCGATGTCCTCCGCCGTGATGCGCGCGCAGACCGAGTCGAGGATCGCCACCTCCAGCACCTGCCGGGCGAAGCGCGCCTCCTCCACCAGCTCGTAGTCGATCAGCGCGATGCGGCTGCCGCGCTGGGGCAGCACGTCCACCATGCGGCACTTGACCAGATCCATGAGCGCCTCGCGCACCGGCGTGCGGCTGAGGCCCAGCTGCGCAGCCAATTCATTTTCGCTGACCATCGCGCCCGGCAGCAGTTCCATGGCCACGATGTTGCCCTTGAGCATGCGCAGCGCATAGTCCCGCGCCGTTTCGCACCGTTGTCTCTCTTCAATCCGCATCTCGTCCCGCCCATCCTTTGTTTGCATGCCGCTCTCGCGCAGCGGCTTTCCTTTAATTATAACATACACAGCCGCGATCGGCCACCCCGGTTTTGTATTTTTTTCTGCGCGCAGGCGCGCCGCCCGGCCTATACAGCCTGGCGGCGCGCGATCATATGACGGATCAGTTTTCTTCCCTTTGCAGCCTGTACGCCCACGGATCCTCCGAGAGCTTGACGACGATCACACTGCCCGCGTCTGCCACGCTGCCCTCCTGCGGATAGGCGGGCATCTCCAGCGCCAGAAGGCGGGCGTTGAGCAGGTCTTCCTCGCTCCGGCAGCGCTCATAGGGATAGCCCAGCACACGGATCCCCTCCACGATCCGGTTCGTCGAGAACATGAACTTCGGCTCGACCAGCACGTCCCAGTTGAGGATCGACGCGCCGATCATCTCCCCCTTGACGCAGGTGGGATCCAGCGGCGCATCCAGCGTGCCCACGAAGGCCAGCGGCTTGGGCGTGTCGCTCACGCGCTGCACGTCCGCCATGATCGCGTGCAGCGCGCGCACATCCTGCGCTGAGCGGACGTTGTCCGTGTAGATCAGGCGCTCCGTCGTCTGAATCTGCATGAAGGCGGCGGCGCACACCGCCAGCCCTGCCGCAGCGCACATCGCGCGCCTGTCCCCCAGCGCATCCAGCAGATACAGCCCGTCAAATGCCATCACCAGCGGATAGGCCATCTGCGCGCGGATCGCAGGATGCGCGCCCTGAAGGAAGCCCAGCAGAAACGGCGTGATCTGCAGCGTGACGGCGGACAGCAGATACAGCGCACCTGCCGCCCGCCTGCCGCCGCGCACGGCTTCCGCCGCCGCACAGGCCACCGCGCCTACCGCAAAAATGCCATATGCCGCGCTGTAAAAGATGGAATCCCGGCCGGTAAAGCCCTGGATGACGTATTCGCGGACGGTCTGGATGCACCAGCTGGCTTCCATGCTCTTCCAGAGGATCATGTTTTCGACATAGCCGCCGCCCGAAAACCAGCGCTGCGTCACGGCCGTGTTGATGGCCATCGCCACGAGGAAGATGCCAAACACCTGAAACGGCAGCGCGCAGGGATGGCGGAGCGGCTCGCCGCCCTCGCGCATCTGCCTGCGGCACAGCAGCAGATAGCCCATGATCGCGATGGAGACGTACACCGGCACGAGCGCCTGATACGTTGAAAACGCCCAGATCTGCGCGAGCACCGCGCCCGTCAGCGCGAGCTTTTTTCCGTTCAACAGGCCGTCATACGTCCAAAAAACGGCCGGCACGCAGAGCAGATACGCCCACGCCACGTGGTCCATCATCATGTCGAAGTAGAGCACCTCCGCCATGATCGGATGAGTCAGCGCGATGACGCCCACAAACGCATAGGCGCTCCAGCACGCCTCGCCGTGCCGCCAGCGGCTCAGGGCGTAGCCCAGAAGCCCTGCCGCCGCGAAGAGCGCTGCATAGCCAAAAAGCTGCGAGAAATACGGATTGAACCAGTGCTGATGAAAGAGCCGGTCAAACAGGATACCGCCCTGCCTGCCGGATATCAGCCAGCCCATGCTCGATCGGGGATTCAATATCCGCGTGCCCGTGTCGATCCTCAGGTTCTGACAGCCGATCCACCCCGACCACACGAGCAGAAAAGCCACCGCCAATGCGACAATTTTCGGCGCATTCTCCCGCCCATACCGCCGCAGGCGCATCCATTCGGCCCTCACGCGCATCCCCCCTTCGCGACAAATGGTAACATACGATTCGTTACATTGTCAATATAACAGCGCATTTATATGGTGTATTTCTGTCCCGCCGCTCCCCTGCGCGCGCCGCGCAGGCGCATCATAAAAAAGGTTTGCTTTTCTCCCATGGAGCAGATATACTATACGTATACTTTTCGGATGATCAGCAAGGAGTGTACGGCCATGATTCACTTGTTTCCCAAGATTCGAAACAGAATGTTGCTCATCAGCGTCTGCTACATCGTGCTCATCGGCGTGTACATGACGCTCAACCCCGCGGTCAATGCGCTGTTTTTGCTGCTGCTGACGATGATCGGTCTGGCCGTCATCATGCTCAGCCATTACATGAACGCCGCCAACGACAACAGCCGGCTGCTCGCACGGCTGTACAATCAGCTGGACGTCGAGGGGTTCCTGCGCGAGTACGAACCCAAGCTCAAGCTGACCGTCAAAAACCCGAACGTCGCCCTGTCCGTGCGCCTGCACATCTCCAATGCGTACTGCGCGCTGGGCCGCTTTGACGACGCGATCGCGCTGCTCGAAGCCTTCGTCCCCGTCCCCAGCAGGAAGAAGGAGAACGACTTGCTTGCCCGCTTTGTCGTGGTGAGCAACCTGTGCTACTGTGCCGAGCAGAAGGAAGACCTTGAAAGCGCCAAGCGCCATCTGGACGAGCTGCTTGCCCTCAAGGCGCAGCTGGAAGCGCTGCAAAAGGCGAAGCCGGAAAAGAAGCGCATGGTCTTCAACACCGAGCTCAACGAGCAGTGCTACGCCTACCTGACCACCGGCAAGGTGGATGTCGAGCTGCTCAAACGGCTTGTGCAGCAGAACACGCAGCAGCTGCACAAGATCACCATCTCCCTGTGGATTGCCCGCGCCTATCTGGCCGACAACAACCGCCGCGAGGCCGTCAAGCTGCTGGAGAAGATCGCCAGGCTCGCGCCGGAGCTGTATCCCAGCAAGACGGCCGCCAAGCTGCTTGCCACCCTGCAATGACCGCCGCCGCCGCACGCCGTGCGGCGGCGTTTTTTCGATGTTTTTCCATACCCGGCAGGGCGCAGCACAAATTTTGAAATTTTCTGAAAAAAATGCTTGCATTCTGTCTGCGCTTGTGATATACTGGATTTTGTTGAGAGGAAAACCTCTCCATGAGATACGCACCATTAGCTCAGTTGGTAGAGCACCTGACTCTTAATCAGGGTGTCCCGGGTTCGAGTCCCTGATGGTGCACCACTTCCGCTCGATGCAGACGCATCGAGCGGTTTTTTTATGCTCCGATCGTCTGCATATACGGAAAAGCCGCCGAACCATGCGGTTCGGCGGCTGAAAGACCGGGAATGAGACGCCTTACGCCCCGAAGCCCGGCAGGCCTTCGATGGCGAACGCGCGCACCGGGCAGGAGTCCGCGCCCAGAATGGGCAGCGGCGCGTAGCACATGAAGAACGTGTCCTTCTGAAGGTATTCGAGGTTCTTGAGCACCTCCAGGAAGACGATGTTTTTGGCCATCAGAATGTCGTGGAAGGGCTTGACGTTCGCCTCGCAGTCCTCGATGGACACGCCGTCGCCAAAGCCGACGCACTTGACGTTCCTGGCCGCAAACCAGTTCGCGCTGTCCTCGCCGATGACCAGGCGATGATCGTCCGGCGTGTTGGAGAGCGCAGTGAACGGCGGGATCTTGTGCGGGCTGTCGAGGATGACGATGTCGCCCTCGCGCACGCGATCACCCAGCGCCGCTTCAAGATCCGCGCCGGTGATCTGATGGTTCTCCGGCAGGTCGAGCGTCACGTAGATCGCGCGGCCCATGAACGTGGTCAGCGGCAGGTCGCCCACGGACGCGCCGTCCTCAAAGTGATGATACGGGCATTCGCAGTGCGTGCCCAGATGGCTGGTCAGATCCAACGCGGTGTGGAAATCCGGGATCGGCCCGCCGGTGTTGTAGCGGATGAGATGGCAGCGACGGCTCTCCGTCGCGGGATCGAGCGTCTTGCTCAGGTCGACCAGACGCAGTCCATTGAGATCATATACGGGTCCCATCGTCGTTCCTCCTGTCGTACTGCGGGGAAACCCCGCCGTGATATTATCGGATCAGCGCTTTCGCTGTACCCTTGCCTCCATGGCGTGCACAAGCGCGACCATCGCCTCGTGCGTGGGCGCAGGCACGCCGTTTCTCCGACCGGCGCGCACGACGCTGCCGGAGATCGTGTCCACCTCCGTCCGGCGTCCGTCGCGCAGGTCGGCGCAGATGCTGGTGATGCCCTGCGGGCTGCGCAGGCAGACGCCGCGCACCTCTTCGATCTTCTCCGCCGCGTCCATCGCGATCCCCTCGCCCGCCGCGACGGCGACCGCCTCGCGCACGAGCGTCCGGCACAGCGCCCAGGCGTTTTCGTCCTCGGCGATAAAGCCCAGCGGCGCCTGCAGCACGCCCGTGAGCACGCTGGCGGACACGTTGGTGATCATCTTCTCCCAGATGAGCTGCTGCACGCGCGCATCGCAGATCGTCTCAAGGCCGCAGCTCGCAAACGCTTCGGCGATGGGCGCCAAGCGCTGCGCATCGCCGCACAGCGGGCCGATCACCGTCTTGCCGCTGCCGCCGTGGCGGATTTCGCCCATGCCCAGCACGGCGCTGTTGTGCTGCGTCGTGCCGATGATCACGTGCTCGCGGTCCGCAAAATCCAGCAGCGTCTCTTCGTGCCCGCTGCCGTTTTGCAGCGTCAGCAGGCAGGTGTCGGGGCCGATCAGGCTGCGGTTGCTCTCCAGCGCCGCGCGCGAGAAGAGCGCTTTCACAAACACCACGACCAGATCCACGCTCGCCATGCCCCGCGTGTCGGCCGCCGCCTTCGGACGGCACATCGTCACGCTGCCGTCCGGCTCGTGAATCGCGAGCCCCTTTTCGTTGACCGCGTCCACCAGCGCCTGATTGACATCCACCAGCAGCACGTCGTGCCGCCTGCTCAGATACCCGCCGTAGAGCGCGCCCATCGCGCCCGCGCCAAGCACCGCGATCCGCATGACCGTACACCGCCTTTGTCTGTTGATCAGTATCATCATACAGAGAATCGGCCGGAATGTCAAGCCCTGCCGGATGCGGGCATCAGAAAACCGGTCGCCGCAGTCCGGCAGCCGGTGCATCACACGCCGCGCATGAATGCGCGCATCGTCCGTTCGAGCTCTTCCAATGTGAGGATCGCGTTGACCTGCGTGCGCAGCTTCGCCGCGCCGCGCATGCCGCGCACGTAGCAGACGATGTGCCGGCGCATCTCGCGCACGGCGACGCCCTCGCCCTTGAGCGCGGCGAGCATGCGCGCGTGGCGCATCAGCACATCATACTTCTCCTGCGCGCCGGCCTCGCGGATGGGCTTTCCGGCCATGCCGTCGCAAATCTGCGCAAAGATCCACGGGTTGCCCTGCGCCGCGCGACCCACGGCCACGCCGTCGCAGCCGGTCGTCTCCAGCATGCGCTTTGCGTCCGCCCAGCTCGCCACGTCGCCATTGCCCACCACGGGGATGGACACGCGCGCCTTGAGCCGGGCGATGGCGTCCCAGTCGGCGTGCCCCTCGTAAAACTGGCTGCGCGTGCGCGCGTGCAGCGTGATCATCGCCGCGCCCGCCGCTTCGAGCATCGGGCCGAGCGTCAGATAGGCCTCGCTGCCCGGCTCAAACCCCAGCCGCATCTTGACCGTCACCGGCACGCGCGATGCGCGCACGACCGCGCGCACGATCCGCTCTGCCAGCGCCGGCGTGCGCATGAGCGCGCTGCCCTCGCCGTTGCCCACGATCTTGGGCACGGGGCAGCCCATGTTGATGTCCAGCAGCGCGTATCGGCCCGTCGTCGTCAGCTCCTGCGCGGCCTGCGCCATGATCTCCGGCTCGCTGCCAAAGATCTGGAGCGCCACCGCGCCCTCTTCCTCCGGCGCGACGGCGAGCAGCTCGCGCGATGCCCGGTTGCCCCTGGGCGCGAGCACGTAGCCCTTGGCGCTGACCATCTCGCTGACGGCCATCGGGCAGCCCATCTCGTGGCAGAGCACGCGAAAGGGCATGTCCGTCACGCCGGCCATCGGGGCGAGCATCGCGCCCCGCTTCAAAAAGTCCATCATTCCTCGATCTGTTCCAGCAATTGCAGGTTGGAGATCATCCAGCGGCCGGCCGTGCGCGTGAGCGTGACGCGATAGCGCGATGTCGTCCACGCGGGCGGGGAGAGCCGCGCCTCGCCGCCTTCGGCCAATGCCGCCTCCCGGCTGGCGGCGCGGATGGTGCCGTCGATGGCGGGAATGCTCTCGATGACCTCCGCGCGCGCCACGTTCTCCCACGGCCACGACCAGACGGAAACCATGCGCACGCGGTGGTCAAAGCCGCGGATCTCGTAATCCCGATACGGCGACGTGTCACTCAGGCCCACCTGCAAGACCGGGTCCTGACTGATGAACTCCTGCTTGAAGTACTTCGTCAGCTCCGACGGGTCCTCGTCCATGAGCACGACCGCCGCGCGCGCGGACAGCCCGTCATCGATGAGCACCCAGATGTTGGCCGTGTTCATCGCCAGATAGAACGCGATGATCAGCAGCGCGCTGATGACCGTCAGAAAAAACATGCGCGAGGCGATGAAGTTCAAAAGCCGCCTGAGGATTCTCACGCCCTGCACCTCCCTGTGCGCCAAAGCCAACCGAAATCAGAAAATCGCATCGACGAACGCGCCCGCGTCAAACGCCTGCAGATCCTCAATGCCCTCGCCCACGCCGATGTAGAGCACCGGCAGCTTGAGTTCCTCCATGATCGCCACGGCGATGCCGCCCTTGGCCGTGCCGTCCAGCTTGGTGAGCACGATGCCCGACACGTCCGCGACGGAGGCAAACTCGCGCGCCTGCTGCAAGCCGTTCTGGCCGGTCGTCGCATCGATGACCAGCAGCGTGCGCACCTCGGCGTCCGCGTACTCGCGGTTGATGATGCGCGTGATCTTGCGCAGCTCTTCCATCAGATTCTTCTTGTTGTGCAGGCGGCCCGCCGTATCCACGATCAGGAGATCGGTCTCGGCGGCGCGGGCCTTCTTGATGCCGTCAAAGACGACGGCCGCCGGGTCGGCGCCCTCCGCGTGGCGCACGAGCGGCACCTGCGCGCGATCCGCCCAGATTTGGAGCTGGTCGGCCGCCGCCGCGCGGAACGTGTCCGCCGCCGCGAGCACGACGCTGTGACGCGCGTCCTTAAAGCGCATCGCCAGCTTGCCGATGGTCGTCGTCTTGCCCACGCCGTTGACGCCCACGACCATCATGACCATCGGCCAGGCCAGCGGCTTGCGCGGCATGTCCATGATCTCCTTGAGGATGTCCTTGAGGATCTCGCGCGCCTTGCGGGCGTCGGTGATCTTCTGCGCCTGCACGCGGCGCTTGAGCTCCTCGATCACCCGGTCGCTGGTGCGCACGCCCATGTCGCTCATGATCAGGATGTCCACCAGATCCTCGTAGAAGTCCTCGTCGATGACCTGCGTGGCCTCCACCAGCTCGTCCACGCGGCCCGCGACGTTCGTGCGCGTCTTGGACAGGCCGTTCCACAGCCGGGAAAACAGACCCTTCTTGTCCTCCTGCGCGTCGGGCGCCGAAGCCTGCGGCTCTGCCCGCACCTCGCGCGCCTCTTCCGTCTCCTTCTTCTTGCCAAAGCCTAAGAAAGCCATGCGCATCGCTCCTTTCGGTTATTGCATCGCGTCTTCATCGACATCCTTGAGTTCCACACTGAGCATCGTCGAGACGCCCTTTTCCTCCATCGCCACGCCGTAAAGGCCGTCGCAGCGCTCCATCGTGCCCTTTCTGTGGGTGACGACGACGAACTGCGTGTCGCGGGAGAACTCCCGCAGGTAGTCCGCAAACGTGGAGATGTTGCCGTCGTCCAGCGCCGCCTCGATCTCGTCGAGGAAGCAGAAGGGGGTGGGCTTGAGCCGCAGCATCGCAAAGAGGATGGCGATGGCCGTCAGCGCGCGCTCGCCGCCGGAGAGCAGCGAGAGCAGTTGCAGCTTCTTGCCCGGCGGCTGGGCGACGATCTCGATGCCGCAGCCGAGCACGTCGTGCTCGTCCAGCAGCCGCAATTCCGCATGGCCGCCGCCGAAGAGCTTGCTGAACGTCTCGGCGAAGTACTGCTGCATCAGGCGGAAGTTCTCCATGAACTGGCGCTCCATCTGGCGCTGCAGGGTCTCGATGATGCCCTGCAGGTCCGCCTCCGCCCTGATCAGGTCGTCGCGCTGGCGCGTCAGATCGTCGTAGCGCTCGCGGCAGGCGCGGTAGTCCTCCACCGCCGTCACGTTCACCGGGCCCATCGCACGGATCTCGCGGCGAATCTCGCCCGTGCGCTTGTCGGACGCGGCCAGATCAAACGGCTCCTTCAGGTATTCCCTGGCGCCTGCGTACGTCAGCTCGTATTCGTCCCAGATGCGCTGCTGCATCTGGGAGAGTTCCGCCTGCGTGCGCGAGAGGATCATCTCCGCCTTGTGGCACTTGTCCTGATCCTGCGCGAGCGTCTCGCGCAGGCTGTCGACCTCCTGCGTCAGCGCGCGCACGGCCTCCTGCCGCTCGCTGCGCGTGGCCTGCAATTCGCCGAGCGTCTGCTGCGCCTGCGTCAGCTTCTCGCCGCAGCCTTCGGCCAGCGCCGTATTCTGCGCCATCTGCTCGGTCGCCTGCTGGTGCTTGAGGATGAGGCTTTCCCGGCTCACCTGCGCCTGATAGAGCTGCGCGGCGATGTCCTCCTGTTCGCGGTGCATGCGCACGCCGTCCGCCTTGAGCGCCGTGAGGCCGCGCTCCTGCGCGGCCAGCGTGACGCGCAGGCCCTGCGCCTCCTCGCGCAGACGGTCGAGCGCCTCGCGCTTCTCGTAGAGGATGTCGGAGAGCTCGCCGGTGCGGCGGTTCATCTCGTCGCTGGTGCGCTCCTCGCCCGCCTGCGTGCTGCGCGCGCCGGCGAGCTGGCTGTCGATCTGTGCGAGGTTCTCCGCGATCTGCGCGCAGAGCAGGTCACAGCGCTGCTCCTGCTGCGCGTGCCCCTCCCGCTGCGCTTCCAGCGTGCGCACGCGCTCGGACGCGATGGACACGTCGATCTGCGCCTGATGCACGTCCTCAAACGCCTTTGCGCGCCGCTGCTTGATCTCCTGGCGCTTCGCCTCGCCCTGCGCCAGCCGCGCTTCGTGTTCCTTGATCGTCTGCTCAAGGCGCGTGAGCAGCGCCTCGTGCTCCTTGATCTCGCGCTCGCGGGAGAGCAGGCTCGTCATGCGCGAGGCGGCGCTGCCGCCCGTCATCGAGCCGCCGGAGTGCATGACGTCGCCCTCCAGCGTCACCAGGCGGAACGCGTGACGGCCGCGGCGCATGATCTCGATGCCCGCATCGAGGTTTTCCGCCACAACCGTGCGGCCCAGCAGGTTTTCCACGATGCCGCGATAGGCCGGGTCAAAGCCGACCAGCTCGCTGGCTACGCCCACGCAGCCGGGCATGGAGAGCACCTGCCGCTCCTGTGCGCTGAGCACACGGCCGGTGATCGTCGTCATGGGCAAAAACGTCGCCCTGCCCAGCTTGTTGGCGCGCAGGTAGCCGATCATGTCGCGGGCGAC
This sequence comes from uncultured Clostridia bacterium, assembly GCA_944333055.1. Taxonomy (GTDB): domain Bacteria; phylum Bacillota; class Clostridia; order Christensenellales; family Aristaeellaceae; genus Ventricola. The sequence goes on along the minus strand of CALVKT010000023.1, from coordinate 35,570 downwards.
GTATTCGTCGCCGGTGACGATGTGCTGCAAGGCGCCGCCGAGCACGGCCTCCACCGCGCGCTCCAGTTCCCTGGGCACGCGCATGAGCGAGGCCACCACGCCGTGCACGCCCTTGTTGCCGCGCGCGTGCATCAGCACCTGCTTGACCGCCTGCTGATAGCCGGCGTAGTCGCGCTCCATGTCGCGCAGGATGCGCAGGCGGCTCGCCGCCGCCTGCTTCTGCCCGTTGGCGTCACCCATCGCCTGCTGGACGCGGGCGATCTGCTGCGCCGCCTCCTGGCTCTCCTGCTCGATGGCGCGTCCCGCCGCCTGCAGCCGGTCTTCGGCCTGCTTGAATTCCTCCAGCTCCTGGCGCGCCTCTTGAAGCTGCTCGTCCAACCGCTGCGCGATGATCGACAGCTCTTCCCGCTGCGCGTTGGCCTCCTCGCCGCGGCGCTCAAGCTCCTTGCGCATCGTGGCCAGGCGCGCCTCGCTGGTGCGCACGTCGCTCAGGCGGTTCATGGCGTCGATGATGGCGCTCTTGTGCGCCTCCAGCGTCTCCTCCGCCTCGCGCGCCGCCTCCTGCGCGGCCTCCAGCTCCGCCTCTTTGGTGTGCAGTGTGCGCTGAAGTTCCACGATCTGCGCGCGCGCCTCCAGCGTGCCGCGCTCGTTCTCGCGGATCTCCGCTTCCAGCGCCTCGCTGCGCGCGCGGCGCACGTCCTCCTCCTGGCTGATGTTCAGGACGTCCTTCTCCATGCGCGCGATCTCCGCGCGCAGCATGGCCAGCTCGCCCTCGCGCGCTTCGCGCTCGCGCGTGAGCGTCAGCACGGCCTCGTGCGCGGCGGAGACCTGCGTCTCCAGCTCCTGCGCCCTTTCGTTGGCGGCGTCGCGCGCGGCCGTCAGCTCGCCCGTGCGCTTCTCCTCCTGCTCGATCGCCTCGCGCAGGCCGGCGAGCATCGCCTCCGCGTCCGCGATGCGCTCCCCGGCGCGGTCGCTGCGCAGCACGAAGGCCGAGCATTCCAGCGTGCGCAGCTCATCGCGCAGCGCCAGATAGTGTCTGGCCGTCTCGCTCGCCTTGGCCAGCGGTTCGAGCTGGCCCTCCAGCTCCGAGATGATGTCCTCCACGCGCGAGAGGTTGTCGCGCATGTTGCAAAGGCGCTTCTCGCTCTCCTCCTTGCGCGTGCGGTATTTGACGATGCCCGCCGCTTCCTCGAAGATGCCGCGCCGGTCCTCGCTCTTCTGGGAGAGGATCTCGCCGATGCGGCCCTGCCCGATGATCGAATAGCCCTCCTTGCCCACGCCCGTGTCGCGGAAGAGCTCGATGATGTCGCGCAGGCGGCAGGTCGCCTTGTTGATGTAGTACTCGCCCTCGCCGCTGCGGTAGACGCGGCGGGTGATCATGACCTCTGTAAAATCCACCGGCAGCGCGTGGTCCTCGTTGTCAAAGACGAGGGAGACCTCACAGTAGCCCAGCCGCTTGCGCTTCTGGGTGCCGTTGAAGATCACGTCCTCCATCTTGCCGCCGCGCAGCGCCTTGGCGCTCTGCTCGCCCAGCACCCAGCGCACCGCGTCCGACAGGTTCGACTTGCCGCTGCCGTTGGGCCCCACGATGCCCGTGATGCCCTCGTTGAACACGACGGTCGTCCTGTCCGCGAACGACTTGAAGCCGTAGATTTCCAGTCTCTTTAGCCGCACGGCCGCGACTCCTTTCTTTCGGGCATGTCCCGCCCGTGCTCCGCCCCCGCCTGGCCCAGCGCGCAGATGGCCATCTGCGCGGCGGCCTCCTCGGCGCGCTGCTTGCGCGGGCCCTGCCCGCGGCCCAGCTCCGTGCCGTCCGCGCGCAGCACGCGGGCGGTGAACATGCGCGCGTGCGGCGGGCCGTCCTGCGCGATGATCTCATAGCTGGGCGTCTCCTCGCCCAGCGCCTGCAAATACTCCTGCAGGGCGCTCTTGGCGTCGCGGTCGCTGCACACGGCGGACTCGTAATCGCCCATCGCCCGGTCGATCAGCCGCGCCGCCTCGTCCATGCCCGCATCCAGATACACGGCGGCGATGACCGCCTCCATCGTGTCTGCGAGGATCGACGGGTTCTCCCGGCCGCCGACGAGCTCCTCGCCACGGTCGAGCTTGAGATACGCGCCCAGATTGAAGCGGCGCGCGGCCTGCGCGAGATTCGCCTCGCACACCAGCGCGGCGCGCCGGCGGGTCAGCTGCCCCTCCTTGAGCTTGGGAAACTTGTGATAGAGCACCCGGCTGACGCACACCTCCAGCACCGCGTCGCCCAGAAACTCCAGGCGCTGGTTGTCCCGGCACTTGTGCTGCAGGGCGTAGGAGGGATGCGTCATCGCCAGATCGAGCAGGGCGGTATCGGCAAATTCGTGGCCTATCGCCTGCTCCAACGCACGGTAATTCATGGTCTTCCCTTTCCTGTCGTCGCTCCCGTTCATTTCGCTTTCCACACCGGCGCGCGCAAAGCGAAATAAGCGGGAAAGCCGCTGCCGGGAGACGCCCGGCAGCGGGCTTTGCTTTCTTACATCTTCGCCTCAATGTAGGCGGCCATGTCGCCGACGGTCTTGACCTTCTCGATCGCGTCGTCCTCGACCTCGATGCCAAACTCGCTCTCCACGTCCATGACCAGCATCATGATCGACGCGCTGTCCGCCTGCAGGTCTTCCTTGAGGCGGCTCTCCGGCTTCACATCGGCGGGGCTGACGCCCAGCTGCTCCGCCACCATGGCGATCAATTTCTCCATCATCGTCTTTTCCTCCCATTGTCGGATGATCTATCCGTATTCCAGCAATCCTGCCGGGTTGCTTACGCCTGTTCCTGCTCGCCCAGCTGCGCGACGCCCTCGCGGATGAGCTCGACCACGCCGGTGCTCACCACCGTGCGCGCCTGACGGATCGCGCAGAAGATCGCGCGGGCCTGCGAGTTGCCGTGCGCCTTGATGACGACGCCCTCCACGCCCAGCAGCGGCGCGCCGCCGACCTCCTCGGAGTTGAAGCTGTCCTTGAGCTGCTTGAACGTGTCCTTGGCCAGAAGCGCGGCGATCTTGCCCTTGGTGGAGCCCAGCAGGCCCTGCTTGAGGAGCTTGAAGAGCGCGGAGATGGTGCCCTCCACGTTCTTGAGCACCACGTTGCCCACGAAGCCGTCCGCGGCGAGCACGTCGCAGCCGCCGGCGAGCACGTCGCGCGCCTCCACGTTGCCGATGAACTTGTAGGCATGCTGCGCGCGCATCAGCGCATGCGCCTGCTGCGCCTGCTCGTTACCCTTGGCCTCCTCCACGCCGATGTTGACCAGGCCGACCTCCGGCTCCTTGACGCCCATGACGCGGTTCATGTAGATGCTGCCCATCATGGCGAACTGGTTGATCCACGCGGGCTTGCAGTCCGTGTTCGCGCCGGCGTCCATGAGCAGCATGGGACGGCCCGGCACGGGCAGCAGCGCGCCGATGGCCGGACGCTCGATGCCCTTGATGCGGCCGATCTTGAACATCGCGCCCGCCATCACCGCGCCGGTGGAACCGGCCGAGACGAACGCCTGCGCCTCCTTGCGGCGCACGATGTCCATGCCCACGTTGAATGTGGAGTCCTTTTTGCGGCGAAGCGCCATGACCGGGTGCTCCTGGGTGGTGATGACCTCCGTGGCGTTGACGACGCTCAGACGGTCCTTGACCCTGGCGTACGCCGCCTGATCGGCGTAGGCTGCAATGGTCTGCTCCAGCAGCGCCTGCGGGCCGACAAGCGCGACCTCGATGTCCTCAAACGCGCACAGCGCGTCGATCGCGCCGTCCACGTTGACCTTGGGGGCGTAGTCGCCGCCCATGGCGTCCAATACGATTTTCATATCCATTCTCCCTTCTGTCTGGAAGCGAACGCGTGCATGCCGATGCCCGCCGCCACGGCAAGGTTCAGCGAGTCGATCCGCCCGCTGTGCACGATCCGCGTGCTCACGCCCATCTGCGCAAACTCGTCCGGCAGGCCGCTGGCCTCGTTGCCCAGGACCAGCGAAAACGGCCCGCTCACCCGCCGAACCGCCTCTTCAAGCGGTACCGCGCCGGTAAGCATGAACGGGAAGAGCTGCCTGTCCGCAAACTCCGCCCGATACGCTTCAAAGCTGTCAAAGTGGCGCACGTTCAGCGAAAACGCCGCGCCCATCGACGCGCGCGTCACGCGCGGATCGTCGGAATCGACCGCCGGACGGATGATGGCGATGTTGGTCAGGCCAAAGCCCAGCGCCGTGCGCAGGATCGTGCCCAGGTTGCCGCTGTCGCTGGGATGGTGAAGCACCACGTGCGGCGCTTCGGGGTCAAAGACGCCCTCCCGCTTTTCATACACCATCGCGGCAAAGCAGTTGTCCTTCTTGCTGATGCGCGAGAGCGCCCGGTCGGCGATCTCCGCGCGCACACCCAACGCCTGCGCCCGGTCGCGCAGCCTGCGCGCGCCCTCGCTCTCCTCGCTCGCGCTGGAGAGCAGCAGCCGCAGGCAGCGCTCCGGCGCATGTTCAAGGCACTCCGTCGCCGGAAAGATCCCCGGCGCATAGGAGTAGTCGAGCGACTTGTCGTATGCTTCCAGCCTGGCCAAAGCCGCGCCTCCTTCGTCAAACACGGGTATACACATTCAACCATCTTGTGATTATAGCAGATCGCCGCCGCTTCTTCAAGCATCCGGCGGGATTTCGGCCATTGTTAAGGAATATTAAGGCTTTTTCTCACAAAATGCGGCGAAAAAACTGATGCAAATATTGACTCTTTTCGATTCTCGGTTGCAACGTTTTTTTCTTTGAATTATAATACTATGTTGAGACATGTTGCTCATTGCTGCATATGAGCTTGCGCCGCACCGGCGCGGGCATCCATATTGAACGGATTCAGAAAGGATCACGCAGATGAACGAATCGCTTCGCATCGGTCTGGATATCGGCTCCACGACCATCAAATGCGTGGTGCTCGACGACAGGGATCAGATCATCTATTCCTGCTACGACCGGCACTATTCCCTGATCAGCCAGAAGACCCGCGAATTGCTCGCACGCCTGGACGCAGACGTGGCGCACGGCGCGCCCGTTCGCCTGAGCATCTCCGGCTCCGCCGGCATGGGTCTGGCCATCGGCTCCCACATTCCCTTCGTGCAGGAGGTCTATGCGACAAAGGTGGCCGCGGACATGTACCTGCCGGGCACGGACGTGATCATCGAGCTGGGCGGCGAGGACGCGAAGATCCTCTTCCTCAAGGGCACGCTTGAGGTGCGCATGAACGGCTCCTGCGCGGGCGGCACCGGCGCGTTCATCGACCAGATGGCGACGCTGCTGGGCATCAGCCCCTCGCAGATGAACGAGGAGGCCGCCAGGGCCGAGCGCACCTACACGATCGCCTCGCGCTGCGGCGTGTTCGCCAAGACGGACGTGCAGCCCCTGCTCAACCAGGGTGCCAGGCGCGCGGACGTGGCCCGCTCCATCTTCATGGCCGTCGTCAATCAGACGATCGCCGGGCTTGCGCAGGGCCGCCCTATCGAGGGCAACGTCGTCTACCTCGGCGGCCCGCTCACCTTCATGAGCGAGCTGCGCGCCTGCTTTGACGAGGCGCTGGGCCTGAGCGGCCTGTGCCCGGAACACTCGCTGTACTACGTCGCGCTGGGCGCGGCGCATCACGCGGCGGAGGAGGCGCGCCTGAGCGACTGCATCGAGGCGATCGACGCGTTCCACAGCACGGAGAGCTACAACGCGCTGCCCCCGCTCTTTGAAAGCGAGGACGATCTATCCGCCTTCCGCGCGCGCCACGCGCAGGCCAGGGTTGCCCGCCGCGATCCCGACGGCTACGCGGGCAACGTGTACCTGGGCATCGACTCCGGCTCCACGACGATCAAGTCCGTCGTCGTCTCCGAGGACGGCGAGCTGCTGCTCACCCGCTATCAGTCGAACTCCGGCGACCCCGTGCCCCACGTGCGCAGCTTCCTGACCGACCTGCGCACGCAGCATCCGGACTGGACGGTCTGTGCGGGCGCGGTCACCGGCTACGGCGAGGACCTCATCCGCAGCGCGTTCGGCGTGGACTTCGGCCTGGTGGAGACCGTCGCGCACTTCACCGCCGCGCGCGCGTTCCTGCCCGACGTCGACTTCATCATCGACATCGGCGGGCAGGACATCAAGTGCTTCAAGATCCACAACGGCGTCATCGACAACATCTTTCTCAACGAGGCCTGCTCCTCCGGCTGCGGCTCCTTTTTGCAGACGTTCGCCAACGCGCTGGGCTACGACATCGCCGAATTCGCGCAGCTCGGCCTGGCTGCGCGCAAGCCGGTGGATCTGGGCTCCCGCTGCACGGTGTTCATGAATTCCTCCGTCAAGCAGGCGCAGAAGGACGGCGCCGACGTGACCGACATCTCCGCCGGCCTGTCCATCTCCGTGGTCAAGAACGCGCTCTACAAGGTCATCCGCTGCGCGAGCGCGCAGGATCTGGGCCGCCACATCGTCGTGCAGGGCGGCACGTTCCTCAACGACGCCGTGCTGCGCGCGTTTGAAAAGGAATTGCAGACCGACGTCATCCGCCCGGACATCGCGGGCCTGATGGGCGCCTACGGCGCGGCGCTGCACGCGCGGGCGCAGCGCCGGCTGCATCCGGGCGAGAGCACGGTGCTCAGCCTGGACGCGCTCACGCACTTTGCCAGCGAGGTCACCTACACGCGCTGCGGCGGCTGCGAAAACCGCTGCCGCCTGACCATCAACAACTTCGGCGCGGGCCGCCGCTACATCAGCGGCAACCGCTGCGACCGCCCGGTGGCGGGCGGCAAGGCCGTCAGCGATCTCAACCTCTACGCCTGCAAGCAGGAGAAGCTGCGCGCGCTGATGGAGGCGCGCAACCCGCAGGCCCCGCGCGGCGCGATCGGCCTGCCGCTGGGCCTGAACCTCTACGAGCTGCTGCCCTTCTGGCACGCGTTTTTCAGCAAGCTCGGCTTTGACGTGGTCGTCTCCCCCTTCTCCTCGCGCAAGCTCTACATCGCCGGACAGGCGACGATCCCGTCGGACACCGTCTGCTTCCCGGCCAAGCTGCTGCACGGCCACGTCGAGTGGCTCATCGATCAGGGCGTCAAGACCATCTTCTACCCCTGCATGAGCTACAACCTCGACGAACGGCTCAGCGACAACCACTACAACTGCCCGGTCGTGGCGTATTACCCGGAAGTCATCTCCGCGAACATGCCGCGCGTGCACGAGATCGACTTCATCCACGACTACGTGGGCATCGATCACCGCAAGCACTTCCCCAGGAAGCTGACCGAGATCCTGCGCCGCCACTTCCCGGACATCACGCTCGCACAGGTGCGCGCCGCCAGCGACGCCGCCTATGCCGCCTATGACGCCTACATGGCCGACATCCGTGAAAAGGGCGAGGAGATGATCGCGCGGGCGCGCGCGCAGGGCCGGCGCATCATCGTGCTCATCGGCCGCCCGTATCACGTCGATCCGGAGATCAACCACGGCATCGACAAGCTCATCGCCGGGTTCGGCGCGGCGGTCGTCACCGAGGACTCCCTCTCCCACCACATGAAGAAGGAGCCCGTGGGCGTGCTCAACCAGTGGACATATCACGCCCGGCTCTACGCCAGCGCGCGCTACATCACCACGCAGAAGGACATGAATCTCGTGCAGCTCGTCTCCTTCGGCTGCGGCGTCGACGCCATCACCACCGACGAGGTGCGCGAGATCCTTGAGGACAACGACAAGATCTACACGCAGATCAAGATCGACGAGATCACCAACCTGGGCGCGGTGCGCATCCGCCTGCGCTCGCTCTTTGCCGCCATCGATCAGCAGCAGGCGCTGGACAGCGCGAAGGAGGGATGAGCATGGCTGCCAGGCACGTTGAATTCACCAGAGAAATGCGCGAGGCCGGATACACCATTCTCGCGCCGAACATGCTCGATTTCCACTTCTCGCTGATGGAGAAGGTCTTTCACCTCAACGGCTACAACGTGGAGATCCTCAAAAACGACGGCCCCGGCGTCATGGCCGAAGGCCTCAAGTACGTGCACAACGACACCTGCGTGCCCGCGCTGCTGGTCATCGGCCAGTTCCTCGACGCGCTGCACTCCGGCAAGTACGATTTGAACAAGGTCGCGCTGGCCATCACGCAGACGGGCGGCGGCTGCCGCGCCAGCAACTACATCTTCCTGCTGCGCAAGGCGCTCAAGAAGGCGGGGCTGGATCACATCCCGGTCATCTCCGTCAACCTGAGCGGTCTGGAGAGCGCCTCCGGCTTCCAGATCACCGTGCCGCTGCTGCGTCAGGTCATCTCCTCGCTGGTCTACGGCGACTGCATCATGCACGTCTCCAACCAGACGCGCCCCTACGAGCTGCACAAAGGGGACACCGACGCGCTGATCGAGCGCTGGAACGCCGATCTCATCGAGCAGTTCAACCACGGCAAGGGCCTCTCCCAGAAGGAGATCCGCGCGAACATGGAGCGCATCGTCGCCGATTTTGACGCCATCGAGCGCAGCCGGGAGAAGAAGACGCGCGTGGGCATCGTCGGCGAGATCTACGTCAAGTACTCCCCGCTGGGCAACAACCACCTGGAGGACTTCCTGCGCACGCAGGACTGCGAGTACATGCTGCCGGGCCTGATGGGCTTCATCCTCTTCAAGATCGACAACCGGATTCAGGACATCGATCTCTACGGCGGCAACCCGTTCAAGAAGCTCCTGTGCACCTTCCTCAAGCGCTACGTGCAGAGGATGGAGCGCCTGCTCATCGACGCGATCGCCACGCGTCCGGCCTTCGTGCCTCCCTCCCCCTTCTCTCACACCAAGTCGCTGGTGGAGAACGTCATCGGCTACGGCTGCAAGATGGGCGAGGGCTGGCTGCTGACCGCCGAGATGCTCGAACTGGCCGAGAACGGCTACGAGAACATCATCTGCGCGCAGCCGTTCGGCTGCCTGCCCAACCACATCGCGGGCAAGGGCATGATCCGCAGGCTCACGCAGGTGCACCCCGGCATCAACATCGTGCCCATCGACTACGACCTGTCGGCCACGAAGGTCAACCAGGAGAACCGCATCCGTCTGATGCTCTCCGTCGCGGGCGACGCGCAGAAGAAGCGCCGGCAGCAGGAGCTGCTCATTGCGCAGGACGAAGCGGCCGCGGCATCGTGCGGCGGAGACTGCGCGGCGTGCAAGCAGAGCGCAGGCTGACGCGCCCCCTTGCGCACCGCTCAACGACACGGAAAAAGGCAGCCTCGATCGGGGTTGCCTTTATTCAATGCGCCCGATTTCCCCGCGGCGCCGCCCGGCTTCGCCGGCGCGACATATCCGGCATGCTCTGTCATACTCATTCTTGATGAAAACGGCTAAGCAGAACCGCAATGGTCGCTACGCTGCCGTTTCCGCCGCTTACGCCGTGATCATAGAAGACGCGAGGGCTGCCGCCGTGAAACCTGCCTGATGGATTTCATCCCTCAGACTCCCTTCTTCGCTTCGCGCTGCATTTGACCTTTTGATCAGAAATCAGTATAAAGCCCCGAAAAATCTCTGTAAACAAAATCGCCCACACCCAAAGGGCATGGGCTGTGCGCATCGATAAAGCGGGCACGGATTCCCTGGAATGTACAACGCGCCGCTCCACGGGAGCATGCCGGGCGCAGCACGCCTCTATTGCGCCCATGCGTCGGCAGGCACAAAGCCGCAATAGCGCGCCCCTTCCTTTTCCACCTCCACATACGCCCATCCTTCACCGAGGCTGGACAGTTCGATCACCGTGTCGCCAGCTTTCAGCGTGCACAGGGCAGCACCGCTGATCAGCGGATCATCCGTCAGCACGCAGGCCCGCGTGAGCGTGCGCTCCTGCGTACCAAGCGCCAACCGTTCCACGCGTTCGCCCCTGGGCAAGGCGGACGCCTCAATCCAGCCAAAGCGGTATCGCTCTGCGCTGATGTCGTATTGGATCAGGATATAATCGCCCGCCTGCCCGAAGACCTGAATCCAGTCGTTGGTGCTGACCAGCCCCTTGCCGTTTCCGCTTCGCGCGTATGCCTCGCCCGGCCCGGTGTACACGGGGTACTTCTTTCCGCCCGTGAATTTCACCGATTTCGCCTCAAGCTGACCGCCCTGCGGCAGATCCGGCTCCAGCGTGATCTCCTTTCTCGCCTCCTCAATCGTCTTTGGCAGCGCCTCGTAGTTCACATGGCGCAAATTGCGCTGCACCGTGCCGTAGACTTTTCCAAAATCCCATCCTTCCAGCACGTTGACGAAGTGAAGCTCGCCGTCTGAGACGTTCACCGTGCCAGCGAATTGCGCCATATCCCAGTAACAGGTCAGCTTGAATCCGCCGTCCTCCCAGTGATAGCAGATGGACTTCTGGTACGATTCGCCCGCGTCATCCAGGCGCGTCACCCAAAACGACAGTCCGTCGAGCAAAACCGACGTTCCATCCGCCTCGTAGACTATTTTGCCCGCCTGCGGCACATCAAACCAGGCTTCCTCCTTCCCCTGCATGACGGCGCCATGGCTCTTGAGTCCATACGTCATCTTCCCGTCCCGCTCATGATAGCCCACTAGCATGCGTTCTTCGCCCGCCGTGAGCAGCGCAAAGCCGAAATCGCCCTCCGGCGTTTCCTCAATCTCACAGTAATCCTCCAGCGTGTACGCGGAGAAATGGCTTTCGATGTGGTCGCGCACCTCTTCGGGCGGCTCCATCAGGCAGCCCGGCGCATACTCGGCCCGCGCAGCGCATGCGATGCACAGCAGGCATGCGCCCCAAAGCGCTGCGGCTCTCCTTCTCATGTCCTTCACGCCACCTTTACTCCAGCAGGCGCAGAATCTCCGCATAGCTGTAAGCGAAGACCGGCTCCTTGTACCCCGCCTGCGGATAGACCTGGGCAAGCGCCTGCGCATAGCCCGCCTGCGTGGTCTGCTTCCCGTTGAAGAAGTAGGTGTCGCAGACGTAGCGCTGCTGCGCCTCGTCCCACTGGCCGTCGCCGTGGTATTCGCCGTAGGCGGCCAGCCGCCAGAAGCCGTCTTTGATGGCGTAGACGTTGTCGTAGTAATAGCCCATATGGCCGTCGTTGTTGTTGAGCAGCCCGCCGCGCTCGACGTAGGTGAAGTGCAGGCGACTGGTTTGCAGCACGTCCAGACGGCCGTTGTGATGCGTCAGAATCCGGCAGCCGCCGGCCTCGGCGCCCGAATGAATCGCCAGCTCCGGCACGTCGTTATTGTCGATGTAGAGCAGGGCATACGTCATGCTCCCGGCCTCATCATCGGCAAGCAGGTAATTGCGATAGGCCGTCTTCCAGCTTGCCGTGCTCGTCGTGCCGCTTGAAGCGCTGCCGCTCGACGAGCTTGACGTGCTCCCCTGCATGCTGACGAGGCTGCCGCTGATGAATCCCACTTCCTTGCCCGCCTTGACGTAATACCAGTGCTCGTGCGTCTCCCCCATGATGGTGACGGTCGTGCCGTGGTTCACCTTGCAGATGAACTGATACTCCGTCGAGGGTCCCTTGCGCAGCCGGGCCCAGTTCTTCGCCGTCACCGTGCCCTTCTTGAAGCGCGGCGTCACGCGGTCGGCGGCGTCGCCCGTCTTGAGATAGTCGGACATCATGTAGCCGCGCTCCCTTCCGATCTTCACCTCGACCCAGTCGCCGTTCGGATCGGATTTGCACGTCACTTCCGTGCCGGTAAAGTACAGGCCCAGCGAGTCGGAGTTCTTCGTCGGCTCCGCGCGAAGGTGCACGCGGCTCGAACTGCGCCCGTCGATCACCGCCGTGCCGTAGTCATCCGCCGCCGCGCAGGCTGCGCCAAGGCACAGTGCGAGCGCCAGCAGGCATATCGCTTTGATGCGCTTCATCAAAACACCCCTCCCGAAATCATCTTTGTCTATTTAACGATCATGGACATACATTTCTTTCCTGTTCTTGGAATTTCTTGCAGGCGGACGGATCGTCCCGGCTGCGCAAGGCCGGTCTGCGCATCTCGCCCACACAAAAAGCGCGGAAGTACACATTCCCGCGTTGTCTGATGCGATTTTGCATCTACAGCCAAACTGCCAGCCCCTGCTCGCCTGACAGCGGTTTCCAAAAACCAAAGCGCGGCGCATGACAGCGCCTTCGGCGCGCCCTGCGCCATGGGATGTTCAAAGAAACGTTGGTCTGCCGCCCGAATCCCGCAAAGGACTTCCCCCCTTGACCCCTGCTTCGCTTTGCGGCGGTCTCAAGCCGTCCGGGCGCGGACTCGCTTTACATGTCCTCGTATCCCAGCGTGCGCAGGTCGTCCATGCGGTTGCGCCAGTCCTCGCGCACCTTGACCCACAGCTGCAGATTGACCCGCGTGCCCAGCAGGTTTTCGATGTCCCGGCGGGCTTGTGCGCCGATGGTGCGCAGCATCGCGCCCTGCTTGCCGATGATGATGCCCTTGTGGCTCGCGCGCTCGCAGTAGATCGTCGCGTGAATCTCCGTCATCCGGTCGCTGACCTTCTCGATGCGCATCATCTCCACGCCGATGCCGTGAGGCACCTCCTCGCGCAGGTGCAGCAGCGCCTTTTCGCGGATGATCTCCGCGCAGATGACGCGCTCCGGCTGGTCGGTCATCATGTCGTCCGGGAAATACCTGGGGCCACTGGGCAGGTAGGAGACGATCAGCTTGCGCAGCTCGTCCATGTTCTTGCCCGTGCGCGCGCTGATGGGGATGATCGCGTCGTACTGCGCGTCGGAGAAGGACTGGATGGCCGCCATCAGCTTCGCCTCGTCGACGGCGTCCGTCTTGTTGAGCACGAGGATCTTCCGGACCTGCCGCGCGGCCATCTCCTGCGCGATTGCGCGGTCCTGCGGGCCGATGTCGCTCACGTCCACCATCACCAGCAGCACGTCGATGCCGTCCATGGCCCCCTCGACGGACTTGACCATGTATTCGCCCAGCTTCGTGCGCGGCTTGTGCAGGCCGGGCGTGTCCAGAAACACGATCTGATGATCCGCCGCCGTCGCCACGCCCATGATGCGGTTGCGCGTGGTCTGCGGACGGTTGGAGACGATGGCGACCTTCTCGCCGACCATCGCGTTCATCATCGTGGATTTGCCGACGTTCGGGCGGCCGACGATGGCAGCAAAGCCCGACAGAAATGTGTTGTCTTTCATGCTTACCTCAAACTCGTTGTTCAGGCTCACGCCAGCGACTGCGGGCCAAAGCCTTCCGGCAGCAGCGCGCGCAGCGTGGTCTTGCGAACGTTCCCCTGCCAGGTGACCAGCACGCGCAGGTCGGGCGCAAACTCGTAGAGCGACTGGCGGCACGCGCCGCACGGGAACGGCGCGGACGTGCGCGCCGCGATGGCGATCGCCGTGAAGCGGCGCGCGCCCTCGCTGACCGCCTTGCACAGCGCCGTGCGCTCCGCGCACATCGTGTTGCCGTATGCCGCGTTCTCCACGTTGCAGCCGGTGAACACGCGGCCGTCCTCGCAGAGCAGCGCCGCGCCCACCGGATAGCGGGAATACGGGGTATACGCGTAATCGAGCATGGCCACGGCCATCTCCAGCAGCTTTTCGTCGGTCACGGTCAGTCCTCCCTCGTCAAGCCGGCGGCGCGCAGCGCGCGCTCTTCCATGTCGCGCATGGCCGCCTTGTCCGTATCGTTCATGTGGTCGTAGCCCATCAGGTGAAACAGGCCGTGCGTGAGCAGATAGCCCATCTCCCGGCGCTCGCTGTGGCCGTACTGCGCCGCCTGCGCGCGCACATGGTCGATGGAGATGACGATGTCCCCCAGCAGGCACGCGCCCGTGTCCGGGTCGTACTCGCGGCGCAGCAGGCGCTCGCATGCGCCCGCCGTCCTGCCCTGCGGATAGCGCACCGTCGGGAAGGAGAGCACGTCGGTCGCCGTATCCTTTGCCCGCTGGGCGCGGTTGATCGTGCGAATCTCCTCGTCGCCGACGATCCGCACGAACGCGGCGACCGGCGTGCGCACGCCCTCCGCCGCCTGCGCGGCGTCCGCGCAGCGCTGCATCAGCGCCTTCGCCGCGCTGTCGAGCAGGTTCTGCCCGTCTTCAAATTCGAGCATCATGCTTTGCCCTCCGCCTTCGGCGCGCCGTCCGTCTGCTGGGCGCCGTCCGCATTCGGGCCCGCCTGCGCGCCCTTCTTCTCCTGGCGCGCGCCACGGTTCCGCTTGCCGCGGTTCAGGTTCACAGAGGGATACTCGATGCGCTCGTGGAATACGCCCTTGAGCACGGTCTCAAACGCCGTGCAGATCTTGCCGATGTCCCGGAAGGTCAGCGTGCACTCGTCGAGCTGGCCGTCCTCCATCTTGCCGCGCACGAGCTTGCGGATCATCGCGGAGATCTTCTCCTGCGTCGGCTCCGGGATGGAGCGCACCGCGGCCTCGACCGTATCGGAGAGCATCAGAATGGCGGCCTCCGCCGTCTGGGGCTTCGGGCCGTCGTAGCGGAAGTCGTTGATGTCCACGTTTCCCTCGCCCATCTGCTTGACCGTCTTGGCGTAGAAATACATGGCGACGGTATCGCCGTGGTGCTGGCGGATCATGTCGATGATGGGTTCGGGCAGGTGGTGCTTTTTGGCCAGCTCCACGCCGTCGCGCGTGTGTTCGGTCAGGATGGCCGTGGAGACGCGCGGATCGGTCTTGTCATGCGGGTTCTCGCCGATCTGGTTCTCCTTGAAATACAGCGGGCGCACCAGCTTGCCGATGTCGTGATAATACGCGCCCACGCGCACGAGCACCGCGTCCGCGCCGATGGTCTCCGCCGCGGCTTCCGCCAGGTTGGCGACGATCATGGAATGGTGATACGTGCCGGGCGTTTCGATCATCAGCCGGCGCAGCAGCGGCTGGTTCGGGTTGGAGAGCTCCATGAGCTTGGAGGGCGTCACCAGATTGAACGCCGCCTCCAGAATCGGCTGCAGGCCGACGCACAGGATGGCCGACGTGGTCGAGCCCAGCAGCGCGTAGCACAAGCTCATCAGGATGCCCGTGGGATCGCCGGAGATCTGCGTGCCCACGCACAGCATCACGACGAAATCGACCACGCCGACGATCAGGCCCGTGAAGAACACGAACACGCGCGCCGGGTTGCGGCGCATCAGGTAGATGCAGAGCACGCCGCCCAAATTGGTCATCAGCAGCACGCTGAGCATCTGCGAGGTCTCCAGGCCCGGCCCGGTGACGGTCAGGAACGTGATGAGCATGGACAGTGCGAAATTGAGCACGTACGCCGGGCGCGCGCCCAGCAGGTTGACCACCAGCATCGCCGAGAGCATGACGGGCATCGCGCTCACGGAGATGTACTGGCCGATGAGCAGGCTCAGCGTCAGCGTCAGCACGCCCGCGATGAGCAGCACGAAGGCATTGCGCCCGGATTGGAAGATCTGCGGCTCAAAGAGGAACGCGAACAAATACGTCGCCGCCAGGATGACGGCCAGGATCAGCGCGGCGCCCAGGTAGAGCTGTATGTCCACGCTGTCCCCGCGCAGCAGGCCCAGCGCCTCGAGCACGGCGATCTGCACCTCCCGGACGCGGTCGCCCTTGACGACGATGTTCTGATCCTGCTTGTAGACCGTCGGCTCCACGGCGTCATAGGCCTTCTGGCGGTTTTCCTCCGTCGCCTCCTGATCGATGAGCATGTTCGGCTTGAGGCACGCGCGCAGTGTGGGAATGGCCACGTTGTACCACAGGTCGGTGCGCGTGTTGTAGGCGACGATCTGCTGGATGTTGTTGATGGCGTCGTTGATCTGGCCTTCCGTGATGGTGGAGACGAGCGTTGTGCGCGTGGCCGAGGTCACGCTCTGGTAGAGCGTTTCAAAGTCGCGCTCGTCGGTACTCATGAGCGTGCGCAGCTGATAGTTGTTGAGCGTCACGCGCGTGAGCATGCCCGTCGCCTGCGCGTAATCCTCGTCGGTGAACGTCTCATTCTCGTCCGTCCAGCCGGCTCGAATCTGCTCGCCGAGCTCGCGCACCGCGCGCAGCTCGGAAAACGCCGCGTCCAGATCCGCCAGGACGGTGTCGGAGACGGTGTCGTCCTTGAAATAGACCGGGGAAACCGCCGCGGCGGCCTGTTCCCGGCGGCGCTGCGTGGTGATCTCGTCGACGATGTCGCGGCTGGCGGTGATCGTCTTGGACGCGACGTCGCCCACGCTCAGGTCGTACTGCTCCGGGGAAATCGTCAAAAAGCAGATCAGCAGCAGCACGAGATAGGTCAGCAGCGTAAAGAGCACCAGCTTGACGCGATGGCTCAGCTGGTCAATCCACGTCGTGCTCTTCTCCATTTGTTCTCTCCTCCTTGGCACGAATCGCATGCGCGTCATACGCGCGCACGATCGCCTGAACCAGTTCATGGCGCACCACGTCCTGATGCGTCAGCCTCTGCACGGCGATGTCGGGCACATCCGCGAGCACCTCCACCGCCTCGATCAGGCCGCTGCGCTTGCCGCGCGGCAGGTCGATCTGCGACGGATCGCCGGTGACGACGATCCGCGAGCGGAATCCCATGCGGGTGAGGAACATCTTCATCTGCTCCTGCGTGGTGTTCTGCGCCTCGTCGAGGATGATGAAGGCGTCCGAGAGCGTGCGGCCGCGCATGTAGGCCAGCGGCGCCACCTCGATGACCCCGCGCTCCTGCATGCGCTGGCAGGCCTCCGCGCCCAGCATCTCGAACATGGCGTCATACAGCGGGCGCAGGTACGGATCGACCTTCTGATTCAGGTCGCCCGGCAGAAAGCCCAGCTTTTCGCCCGCCTCCACCGCCGGCCGCGTCAGCACGATGCGCTCCACGTCCTTGCTCCTCAGGGCCGATACGGCCATGGCCATCGCCAGATACGTCTTGCCCGTGCCCGCCGGGCCGATGCCCAACGTCAGCGTGTGCTTGCGAATCGCCTTCACGTACTCGCGCTGGCCCAGCGTCTTGCAGCGGATCGGCCTGCCGCGAAACGTCGTGGCGACGACCTCCGTAAACAGGCTGTCCAGCTGATCGAGCGCGTTCGTCTCGCTCAGGTGCACGGCGTAGTGCACCAGCGCCGTGTCGATGCGCTCGCCGCGCGCGCACAGCGCGCCCAGCCCCCTGAGCACCGCCTGCGCCCGCTCGACGGCGCGCTCGCTCTCTCCCTCCACGGCGATCTCCCCGCCGCGCAGGGCGATGTGTACGTCAAGCGCCTGTTCGAGCGCACGGACGTTCTCGTCCCCCGTCCCGAACAGCTTCTGAATGGCCCCGCTTGCCGGGGCCTCCCTCATTTCCTGGGTCAACGGCGCATGCCTCCCGTGTTTCCCGATTTCATGGAATCCGGCCTGCGATGCCCGCCTCATACTCGAAAACGACCGTCGCATACACGAACTCATTATCTATCATACTATAATTTACCCATTTGTCAAGAATCAACGCGCCGTGCGGGCACTGTTCTTTTGCCATTTTTTCCGCCGCGCCCTGCGCCATGGACGCCGCGTCGCCCCGGTCGCGGGGCGTCGTGAAGACCTCCGTCTCCGCGAACGTCTCGATCTCCCGCCACACCGGCACAAACAGGTCAAACACGATCTGCCGCGCCCGGCTCACGTCCTGCGAGGCGAAGGGCTGCGCGTCGTGGATCACGCGCGCATGCCACGGCGAGCGCAGCGTCACGCGCGTGCGCGTGCGGCCCGTCTCCACGGTCGAGGTCTGCGTCAGGCTCGCCTTCGCCTCGCCACGCGCGTAGACGCGCGCCCAGACTTCGCCCTGCGCGCGCACGGGACGAAGCTGCCCCTTCTGCGTGCGCTCGTACCCGGCGATGAGCACCTGCCCTTTGCGCACGGCCTGTCCCGCCTGCACCTGCGGCGTGCCGCTTTGCGCGTAGAGCCGCGTGACGATGCCCGGCTGTGCGGCGACGATGTCCTCGCCCTGCCCGGCTACGGCGAGCGATTCCCCCTGCACGGCGCGCTGGCAGTCGCAGATCAGCGTGCTGCCCGCATAGCGCAGCCCCACGAACGAGAGGCCCGGCACGCGCAGCGCCAGCCCCTCGCGCAGCGCATCCAGCGAGAACGCCGCCTTGAATCGGCCCGGCCGCACGCCCGCCTCATCCAGATACCGGCGCACTTCCGCGACGTGCTCCTGCGCGTTTTCGATGCGCACGGCGAGGATCATCTGCGAGGAGAGCGCCACGAGCAGCGCGCTCAGCGCCAGCGCGGGCGCGAGCGCCTTCCGACGGCGCAAAAAGCGCGCCGCGCGCGTCAGGCCGTCCGCGCGGATCTCGCGCATCTGCCAGCCGAACGTCGCGCAGAGCGCCGCAAAAGCGCCGAGCTGTCCGGCGCGCAGCCGCAGGCGCATCGTCCGCCCGCCCGTGCGCCGTGCGCGAGAGAGGACGATGCCCGCCTCCGAAGCCGCGCGCAGCAGCTTTTCCAGATTGATCCCCTCGACCTCCACCAGCACGCGCCTCACCCCCGCTTTCCCGCATATGTGGCCGTCTCCACGCGCGCCCCGGCGATCAAAGCCGCATCCGCGGTCAGCTTTCGCAGCTCCAGCGCATCGCCCAACACGCTGAGCACGCCGTCGCGCGTGCGCAGGCGGATGCACGCCCCGCCCAGCTCGATCACGCCGCACTGCCCCTCCACGAGCACGCAGCCCCGGCCGATCATCGTCACGCGCGCGCCGGACGTCAGCGCGTCCTCGGGCAGGCCGCATCCCAGCGCCAGATGCCGCATCGCTTCCCTTCCCGGCACGCGCACGCCCCCTTTCCATGCTCCCCTTGGGAGAGGATATGCGCGGCGGACGCGATCATGCGCACGCGCCCGGCGATGCGCGGGCATAAAAAAACCGAGGTCGTCTCAGACCTCGGTTCAGTGCGCGACGCGCAGGCTGTTCTCCCGGCCCAGCGCGTAGAGGCTGTCGTAGCCGACGATGCGCTTGATGTCCAGCGTGAGCTCGAAGTACTCCTCCAGGCACTGCCGGCAGCGCGCCAGGTGCGACGCCATCTGATCGTAGACCGCCTGCCCCTCCATGTCCTCGCAGGGCAGGCCCAACAGGCGCATGTGGTGCGGGTTGATGATCAGCAGCACGTAATACATGTGCCGGTCGCAGGCTTCAAAGATGTTGCGCAGCGCGTTTTCCAGCCGGTCGCGCCCGTAGCGCCAGACTTCGGCCAGGAAGTAATCGCCCTGCGGCAGGCGGAATGAGGACATGGCCACGGGCCGCGCGGCGGACACGGCGCACATCTTCAGGGAGCGCATGCGCTCGTCGATGTGGGCTTCATCAAAGGCCGCGCCGCGCAGCAGGTCGCGGAAGAACTCATCCTGCATCACGCGGGTGAGGTCGTCCACCCGCTCGGTCTGGCGCTGCGCGTCTCTGGAGGACAGCGCGCGCCGGGCGCTGCTGATCTCCCGGCGAAGGCGCGCCTCATCGCGCGCGGTCTCCATGCCCATCATCTCCGGGCGCCGGGACAGATACGAGAAAAACTGCTTGCCTTCACTGACGGAGAGCAGCGAGGAAACGGCGTCAAACCGCTCGCCTTCGAGCAGTGAGATGCCCTCCTGTGCGCTGGAGGCCACCGCCGGACGCTCAAACCCCAGATTTTCCCACTCGGAAAACTGCTCGTACAGCGCGCGCACTTCTTCCTTGTCGGAAACCAGAAGCAACTTGTACATGTCTCCTCCTGCGCCGGTTGGGCGCGTCAAACGAATTCTCATTTCTGAACAAAGGGACGGTCTCTATTATAGAATAAACTCCATGCGGATACAAGCGAGGAAGATTGATTCCGAGAAAAAAATAAAAAAATTCCCAAGAAACTGTACGTTTCATTGGGAAATTCTGTTATATCGGGTGAAAACGCTTCAGGGCTGCGACAGCCACTGGCTGTCGAGAAACGCCATGCGCGCCTCGATCCATTCGCGCAGATACTCGATGTTCTCCGCATACGTCGCGCCGGTCTTGACGGCGCGCGTCCTGTGGTTGAGCACACGCCAGCGGGTGAAGTTCATCTGCGCCGACGCCTCCAGCTCCTGGGCACAGGCGTCAATCGGCTGGATACGCGCATCCGTGCGCGTGCCCAGCAGCGCCTCCAGCAGCGGGCGAAGCTGGGCGTCATAGACGCGGCTGACCTCCTGCCGGAAATCCGCCTGCTCGTAGAGCGCGGGCCACCAGGAGTACGAATAGCCCATGTTCGCCACGCTCAGGCCCGACGGGCTGGCCGCACTCAGATTCTCCTCGCGGGCATAGTTGCCCCACGCGCTGTCATAGTCCCACGCCGGCCCGGCGTAGAGCATGGGATCGACGACGTCGCTGTCCTTGAAGAAGTACTGGCTGCTCTTGTTGCCGTCGTAGTTCTTGCAGACCTCCTCAAGCATGTACTTGCGCACCAGCGAATCAAAGTCCGCGATCTCCGTGTAGTGCCTGCTCGTCTGGGGATCGATGCCGTCCTCCGCGAAGATGGCGCGCTCAAAACTGTTCAGCAGCGCCGCCACGTATTCGCCCTGCGCCCGGCTCATCTCCTCCGGCTCCTTGACGACGACCGGCTGTCCCCGTTTCGTCACCACGCCGCTCGTCTCGTCCTTGTAGCGCTCCTGATACTCCAGCTCAAAGAGAAATCCGCCGCTCACGTCCTCCGGCTCCCGTGGCCAGCTTACGCCCTTGTGCGTGCCCGGCTCGTAGGTCTGCCTGCCGTAAGGCTCCGGCTCGCCGCCCCGCTCGATGTACGCCTCGTTGGCCAGCTCGATGGCATCCTCGCTCTCGGTGATGTCCACGCTGCCCGATGCGATGGTGACTTTGTCGCACAGCAGATAGCTGCCGCGGTATTCGCCGTTGACGTACAGGTCCACGCTGACGCACTCCGGCGTATAGGTCAGGTCCAGCGCACGCGCCAGATTGAACGTGATCCGGTTGCGCATCAGCGAATTCTCGTGCTGGTTGGCCAGCAGCACGTAGCGCTTGCCGTCGTTCATCCCCAGCAGCGGCGCCTTGTCCTCCAGCTTGATCTGGTAGGACTTCTTTTCATAGACGAACGTCGCGTTGCCGTGCCCCTTGACGCTCGCCAGCGCGCCCGCATAGTCCGTCTCGCCCCCGGCGGTGACGATGCACACCGTGCCCGTCTCCTCGTTGCCCTTTCGGGCGTGAATGTGCTCCAGGCTGCCGGAGGCCGTCGTCAGGTGCACGGCGGGCAGGTTCTCGCTCGCCATGACCTGCACCTGACTGCCGCCCTCGCCCAGCGTCAGGCACGCGCCGTCCCTGATCGAATCCGTCACCGTGCCGCTTTCCAGCGGCATGTCGCCCAGATACACGCAGCGCACGCCGTCATAGGTGAGCGTCAGCGGCTGATCGCGCATGTACGCCGGCAAAAAGAGATACCACTTGCCGTCGCTCTTCTCCCACATGCATACCGCCTCGCCCACGCCGTCCGCGCGGCACACGCAGAGCGTCGGCTCGCTCGCCTGCGCGACCGGCGCGACGACCAGCAGCAGCGCTGCCATGAGCAGAATAATCCTTCTGAGCATGATCTCTCCTCCTGTCCGGCGAAGGCCGATCGGGCGGCTTCGCCCCTTTCTTGACAGCGCTTGCGCGCGGCGCTACAATGGAGGGCGTAATGGCGCGCCCCTTGCGGCGCTGTGCGAGGTGACTGCGATGTCTTCCTTTGAAACGATGGCCACGCTGCAAATGCAGCTCTTCCTGTTCATTCTGGCGGGCTTTGTGCTCGCGAAAGCGGGCGCGATCTCGCCCGCCGGGCGCAAATCGCTCTCCGATCTGCTGATCGACTTCATCCTGCCGTGCAACATCGTCTGCTCGTTCCAGATCGATCTGAGCGGCGATCTGCTCGCCGCCTGCGCCGTGATGCTCGCCGTCTCCCTGGGCGTGCAGGCGTTTTATCTGCTCGTCAGCCGCTTTCTCTATCCCGGAGCCGGCCCGTCGCGCCTGGCCTGCCTGCGCTACGGCACGCTCTGCTCCAATGCGGGCTTTCTGGGCATCCCCATCATCGGCGGCGTCTACGGCGCGATGGGCACGCTGCTCGCCTCCGTCATGCTGATCCCGCAGCGCGTGGTGATGTGGTCCGCCGGGCTGTCGCTCTTCACGCACACGGACGGCCGCAGCGTTTTGCGCAAGCTGGCCACGCATCCGTGCATCGTGGCGGTGTACATCGGCTTCGCGCTGATGCTCGCCGGGAACCCCGCGCTGCCCGCGCCCGTGCAAACGGCGCTCTCCGGCGCAAGCGGCTGCACCACCTGCATCTCCATGCTCACCATCGGCAGCATCCTCGCCGGCGCGACCCACATCGATTTGAGGGATCGCATGATGTGGTGGTACACGCTCGTGCGCCTCGTGCTCATCCCGCTGGCCGTCTATGCCGTGCTGCGCGCGCTGCCCATCAATCCGGTCGTGCGCGGCGTGATGGTGCTCGCCTCTGGCATGCCCGCCGGATCGACGACGGCCATCCTCGCCGCGCGCTACGACGGCGACGCGCCGTTCGCCTCCTGCCTCGTGTTTACCTCCACGCTGCTCTCCCTGATCACGCTGCCGCTGCTCTGCCTGCTGCTGTAAAGGTCAGATGCCGGAGAGGTCCTCCGGCGCGATGAACGCCCAGTCGCCTTCATCCTCGATCATATACCAGCCGTCCAGCACATCCCGAACCTGCACGCGCGTGCCGGACTTGAGCGTGCGGATCTCCGGGTATGCTTTGCCGGGGCCGGTGCGCAGCTTCACCTTGCCGTCCGTCACCGCCTCGCCAATCCCACGGCCCGCGTGATAATAGCGGTCAAATGTGTTATCCCGGTGCAGCACGTCCACGGGGATGTAAGCGGCGGCCGCGCCGCGCAGGTTCACGATGTAGAAGTCGTCATAAAAGCCGATCACGCGATAGGACGTCAGCTTGCTGAGCGAGCCCACCTTCTTGGACGATCTGTCCGGCGCGATGTAGGCCGGCACATTGCTCTCCAGCAGCGTGATCGTCAGGTCGTTGAGCACGACGTAGTCCTCGTTGACCCAGCCGGTCTGCTTCTTGTGCTTCACGGCATAGAAGCTGCCCTCGCGGACGACGCCCTCCCCATCCGCAACGCAGGTGAGCGTCTCGCCATGCGAGGCGGAACCCAGCTTCTTGCTGCCCGTTCTGGCCTTTGACCAGATGCTCGCGCTCTTGCTGATGACGCTCACCGTGTGCGCGTCCGCCGAGGTCACGCCGCCCAGTCCGTCCACATCCTCGTATCCGTTGTATTCGCTCGCATACGTGGTCAGCTGAATCCATCCGTTTTGCCGGCTGTGCACCCACGTACCGTCGTCGTCGGCCAGCGCCGCGCCCGCCGCCAGCAGGATCAGCGCCGCCAGCGCGACCACTTGTCCGATTAACCGTTTCATATTGTTCCCCTCCTGTGTCATTCATTCTATCATATGTGACGAACCGTATCGACCATTTCTTTCAAATTCTTTCCATTTTGAGAAATTTTTTCTACTCCTCCGTGAAGACGAGGTTGGAATAAATGGATTCCATCCGCTCGTTGGGGTAGTGTTCGTCAAAGTACGCCGCGACGGCGTTGTTTGCCGGCTTCCCATCGCGCCGCTCGACCCAGCGCAGCACGCTCAGGCCGGACATCACGCAGTTGAACACCATGAACACCACCAGCGCCTTGGTCAGCGGGATGCCGACCTTGTTGGGGATCTTGAGGATGGCCTTGGCCATGCGCGGATACAGCTCCTTGATCCAGACCACGCCCAGCACGCCCCAGTACACCGAATACAGCAGGCAGATGCGCCCGTGCAGGTTGAACGGCTGGTTCGAGTAATCCCAGGAGACGGAGCCCGTCACCATCTCCTGCAAAAACGAGCAGCCGTATTCCACCGCGCTGCCGATGACCATGCCGCCCAGGAAGGACAGCAGGCGCGAGCGGTTGCGGAAGCGATACAGCGCCATGGTCAGCGCCCACGCGCCGATGCCGTACACCGGGTTGAACGGGCCGTAGATCAGGCCGACGCGCGGCTCATACGTGCCCGTGCGGATGAAGCACCAGAGCCGCTCCACGACGACGCCCGCGAAGCAGCCGATGAAGAACACCCAGAACAGCTTGTAAAACGACTTGCCCTGCGCGAAGTGGCGCAGCTTCTTTTCCGCCGCATCGATCTGCGCGTTCGTGGGCGCGGGGCTGACGATGCGCTTGCGCTTTTTCGTCACGCGCATGATCTCCCTGAGGCGCGTCTCCGCCTCGTCCACGAAGACGGACTGCTCCGCCATGTAGAGAATCATCTGCTCGCGTTCTTCCTTGAGCTCCTGAATCTGCCGCTCCGCCTGCGCGCAGATGCGCTCGTATTCCGCCTCCTCCAGTTCCTGCGTCTCCAGCATGTCCAGCAGGATGTACAGCTTTTCCTTGCGCTGCGCCGCCTGCTGGTAGTTATCGCGCATGGTTTGCAGCTCGTTCTTCCTGATTTTCTCCATCGTGTTTCCCCCTCTGATCAACCTCTCGTGCGGCCAGCCGTGGGCCATCTATTTGTACTTCGATCACATTTTGCATTTTCCTGCCATTTTGATTGACTCGGCGCAGAATCATCCGTGGCCATTTCCGTCTTTGCACAAAGGCGAAAGGCGTCTGATGGACGCATGCCCGCCCCGGCAGCCATCACGCTTCAATACTTCAAAGGAGAGCCACCCATGAAAAGATTTCTTGCGCTCTGTCTTCTCCTGCTGCTTCCCCTGCCCGCCATGGCGCAGACCGTCGTCAACCGCGTGAGCGCGCCGGAAACCGCCTTCTCCTTTCCGCCGGACGCCAGGCTGCTGGAGGTCTACTTCCCCAGCATCTACGGCTGCGACGCGGCGCTCGTGCGCTACGGCGCATACACGCTGCTCATCGACTGCGCGGGCAACCAGTGGCGGGCCGTGCAGCAGATGCTGCACGCGCTGGACGTGCGCACGCTCACCTATGCGCTCAACTCCCATCCCGACGCGGATCACATCGGCGTCTTTGACCACGTGCTCAAAGACGTGCCGGCGGGCGCGTTTCTGACGGGCTTTCCGCAAGATCATCCCTCCGGCGATCCCGTGCGCTTCAAGGTCTACGACGCGCTGCGCGAGGCGAACATCCCGCTGCGCTGGCGACATCCAGGCGATGGCGCAGAATCTGTATGCCGAGAGCGGCGCAGACCTCAAGACGGACATCCTCAAATACCCGCACCACGGCTACGAGCCGCTGCGCCCCGGCTTTCTGGCGATGACCAGCCCGGAGTTGGCCATCTGCACCTGCGGGCAGCGCAGCGCCGACGGGCTCACCCAGCTCAAGCGGCAGGGCATCTCCTATGTGCGCACGGCCCCGCAGGCGCTGCGCCTGACGACGGACGGACGCGTCTGGCTCGTAGAAGCGTTTGAATGAACCCCACAAACCGGCTCATGCCGGTCTTTTTTGCGCAAAAAAAGACCGGCGAATCGCTTCACCGGCCGGTCTGGAGCGGTAGACGAGATTCGGACTCGCGACATCCACCTTGGCAAGGTGGCACTCTACCACTGAGCTACTACCGCATCGCTCAAGAACGGATTTTATTATACCGCCTTTTCGCGCGGCTGTCAACCCTTAGCGGACGATAAAATGCGCGTTTTCGCCCAAAGAAGACGGGCGAACGCCTTCTATCCGTTCGCCCGTCTCGCTCAGTACACCACCGTGTCGCCTTCGGAGAGGCCGGAGACGATCTGTACCTGCGCGTCCGTCATGATGCCCACCTCTACGGCGCGCATCGCGCCGTCCTGCGTCTGCACATACCACGCGCCGTCCTCCAGGATCAGCGCTTCGCTGGGCAGCAGCAGCGCGTTCTGCGCGCTTTCAATCACGATCTCGCCGGTGACGTTCATGCCGCCGAGCACGCGGCTGTCCACCTCGCCGGTCAGCGTCACGTACACGTCGTAGGTGGTCACGCTCGTCTGCGTGTTGCCCAGCGGCGCGATCTTCTCGACCGTGCCGGTCAGCGCCACGTCCGGCAGCGCATCGACGGAGAGCGTCACCGCCTGCCCCGCCTGAACCAGCGGAATGTCCAGCTCGTCGACCTGCAAAATCAGCTGCATGCCCGCGTCCGTCTCCACGATGGACATCACCTGTGTGCCCGCGGAGACCGAATCGCCCGCTTCTACATCGATGGATGCGATGCGCCCGTCGCACGGGGCGACGATGGTCAGCGCCTCCTGATCCTCGCGCGCCTGCTCCAGCGCCGTCTTCGCCTTGGCGAATTCGCGCAGCGCCTTGTCGTTGTCGTAGTACAGCGGCGTTTCATCCCAGTCGATGCGCGCGATCACGTCGTAGCGCTCCAGATATTGGCCCACCTCGACGTTCCACGCCAGTCCCTTGACCGTGCCGCCGTAGGCCGATACGGCCATCGGCTTGTTGATCTCCAGAATGCCCTCGCCGACCGTCTCGCCCTCAATCGTTTCGACCGTCACGGGCGCGTCCATCGGGTATTCGTCGCTGTTCACCTGAATGACAACCTGCGTGCCGCGCCGCGCGAGGCTGACGACATGGCCGGTCGTCTCAAAGTCCGCGCCGATCACGCGCACCTGCTGGTCGTACGCCAGTTCGATCCCCTCGATCCCGTCGAGTTCGACCTTCATGCGCCCGTCTGTGGAGAGCATCACGACGCTGCCGTGCTCCCGATACTCCGCCAGCGCGTCGTCGCCCGGCTCAATGTACACCGCCATCACGCGGCCGTCGCTGGGCGCGCGGATGGTGATCTCGTCGGAGTATTTCTCCATCAGCGGTTCGCCCGTGTTCACGTCGTAGCGCAGCCGTCCGTCCTCGTAGGTGGCCTGTTTGTACTTGTACTGCGTGTGCGTTTCGGTGTCCAGCACGTCCTCCTGCGCGAGCTGAATCTCATATTCAAGCTGGGCGACCGTCTCGGCAAGCTCGTCGTTTTCAAGCGTCATGAGCACGTCGCCCGCCTGCACCGCGTCGCCCACGGAGACGTACCACTCGACCACCTCGGCGTCGATCTGCGCGTAGACGCCCGGCTGGCTCGCCGGCTGGATCTCGCCCGCGCCGTATACCGTCCGCGCGATGCTGCCCGCCGTCACGCGGGCCGTCTGCGCCGCCGCGCAGCCCGCCGTACACAGGCAGGCGGCCGTCAGCAGCGCCGTCCACTTCTTTT
This sequence comes from uncultured Clostridia bacterium, assembly GCA_944333055.1. Lineage (GTDB taxonomy): Bacteria > Bacillota > Clostridia > Christensenellales > Aristaeellaceae > Ventricola. The sequence continues at coordinate 8,564 of CALVKT010000023.1, read as the reverse complement.
TCATGGTCAGCCCTCCGCCATCAGCTGTAGTGCAGCGCGTCGATGGGCTTGAGCTTGGAAGCCTTGTTCGCCGGATACAGGCCGAACACCACGCCCACGAACATGGAGAAGCCCAGCGCCAGCTGCGCCACCCCGGCGCTCGCGGCGACCTGCATGCCCATGTACGCCTCCAGCACGTGCATCAGGCCGTAGCCCAGCACAAGCCCCAGCACGCCGCCCATGCCCGATAGCACGACGGATTCCACGAGGAACTGCAGCAGGATGTTGCGCCGCTTGGCGCCGATGGCCTTGCGGATGCCGATCTCGCGCGTGCGCTCCGTGACGGAGACGAGCATGATGTTCATGATGCCGATGCCGCCCACCAGCAGCGAGATGCCTGCGATGCCGCCCAGCATCATCGAGAGCGTGCTCGTCGTCTCCTCCATGGCCTCCAGCATCTCCTCCTGGTTCATGATGGAATACGTGCTGTCGTCCTGATACTTCTTGTAGAGAAAGCGCTCCACCGCCGTCTGCGCCGCGTCGACGGACGAGGCGTCCGCCGCCGAGACGTAGAAGGAGGTGATCGACGTGGATTCAAGCATGCGCTGGGCGAGCGTGAAGGGCATCACCAGCGTGGAGCTCGAATCATCGAGCACGCCGACGATGCGGAACTTGCGCCCGTCCACGTGCAGCGTGTTGTCCACGACGTTTGTGTTGCCGAAGAGCTCCTCCGCCAGCTCCGCGCCCACGACGCAGACGGCGCTGCGGTTCTCCACGTCGGCGTCGATGATGTAGCGGCCGGAGGCGAGCTCGGTGTTCACGATGCTGGCATAGTCCGGATACACGCCCATGATCGACGCGTTGGTGTTCGTGCTGCCCGCCTTGACGGTCAGGCTGCCGGACACCGTGGGCGACACGTACTGGATGGACGCGTCGTCCTTGAGCGCGAGCACGTCCTCCGCCGTGAGGGAGACGGTGCCCTTGGCGCTCGTGCTGCGGGTGCTCCTGCTCATGCCCGGACCGCCGAAGCCCGTGCGCCGCGTCTGAATCGTGACGCTGAGCATGTTGGTGCCCATGGCGGCGATGGAATCCGTGACCGATGCGGTCGTGCCCTGTCCGATGGCCATGAGCACGGTGACGCTCATCACGCCGATGATGACGCCGAGCATGGTCAGGAAGGAGCGGATCTTGTTGGCCCAGATGGCCTTGAACGCCATCTTGACCGTTTCCACCGGATTCATCAGATGATCACCTCGCTCTCATGTGCGGGTTCGAGCACCTTGCCATCGTGGATGTGGATGGCGCGCGGCGTCTGCGCGGCGATCTGCGCGTCGTGCGTGATGAGCACGATGGTGTTGCCCGCCTCGTGCAGCTCGTGAAAGAGCTGCATGACGTCCGCGCCCGTGCGGGAGTCGAGGTTGCCCGTCGGCTCGTCGGCAAGGATGAGCGAGGGATCGCCGGCCAGCGCGCGGGCGATGGCCACGCGCTGCTGCTGGCCGCCGGAGAGCTCCGTGGGCTTGTGGTGCATGCGTTCGAGCAGGCCCACGCGTTCGAGCACCTCGCGGCTGCGCTTGTGGCGTTTGCTCGCGCTCATGCCCTGATAGATCAGCGGCAGCTCCACGTTTTCCTGCGCCGTGAGCTTGGGCAGCAGGTTGAACTGCTGGAAGACGAAGCCGATCTTGCGCCCCCGGATCGTCGCCAGCTCGTTCTCGGTGTAGTCGGTGATGTCCAGCCCATCAAAGCGATACACCCCTTCGTCCGCCGTATCCAGACAGCCGATGATGTTCATCAGCGTCGATTTGCCGGAGCCGGACGGGCCGATGATGGAGACGAACTCGTGGGGCCTGATGTGGATGTCCACGCCGTCGAGCGCCGCCACGATGTTGTCGCCCATGCGGTATTCCTTGCGGATGCCCTGCATCACAATCATGTCCGTACCCCCTTACCGCGGGCCGCCGCCCATGTTGCCGCCGCCCATGCCGCCGCCCCTGCCGCCGCCGCCCATGCCGACGAACATCATGGTGCTGCTGTCCTCTTCGCTTGCCGTGTAGAGCACCACGTCGCCCTCGCTCAGGCCGGAGGTGATCTGCGCATAGTTGTCGTTCTGCATGCCGATCTCCACCTGCACCAGCGTGCCGGTGGGCTGCGCGGCGGCGTCCACCTGCACGCCCTCATAGAGCCAGTCGCGCACGGCGCTCACCGCGCCGGAAACCGTGCTCTTGACGCGCGCGATCAGGCCCGTCTCCGTTTCCGCCGCCTGCGCGCCGGTGTCCTGCATGCCGGCGTCCTGCGGCCTGCCCTCGCGCGTGCCGCCGGAGGCGACGCCCTGCGTGCGCTCGCCCGCGCTCATCGCCGTGCTCACCGGCACGCTCGCACCGCCGTCGGCGACCATCACGTACGTCTGGTTGTTGATGGTCATCAGCGCTTCTACCGGCACGTAGAGCACATCCTCCGCGGAGGCGACCTGAATCTCGCCGGTCGCATTCATGCCGGAGCGCACGCCCGTACCCGTCGCGTCAAACGTCAGTTCCACGTCGTAGGTGGTCACGCCGCCGGAGTTCTCGCCCACCGGCGCAATCTTGTAGACCTCGCCGTTGAGCTCTAGGCTGCTCAGCGCGTCGATGGTGATGGTGACCGGCTGGCCGACCTCCACGTCCACCACGTCCAGCTCATCCACCGCGATGGTCAGGTTCATGTCCTCGCCCTGTAAAATGGAACCGATCAGCGTGCCGCTGGTAATCTCGTCGCCCTCGGACACCTCAATCGAGGCGATGGTGCCGTCGCAGGGCGCCACGACGATCAGGGCCTCGCGCTGGGCCATGGCGTCCTCCAGCTCCTTGGCGGCCGCCTCGCGCTGAAGCCTGAGATCCTCGATGGTCAGCGTCAGCGGCGAGTCCTCGATGCGGAACATCCGCTCGCCGCGGCCCACCTCTTCGCCCAGGATCGCATCGACGTAGTAAATCGTGCCGCCGAACGCGGACACCGCCATCGGCTTGTTGGCTTCAAGCTCGCCCTTGCCGATCGTCTCGCCCGCCGCGTTGCGCACCTCGACCTGCGCGCCCAGGATCATGTCGGCCTTGCCGTCGCCGTCGAAGTCCTCGTTCATCGGCAGTTCTTCTTCCATGATGGTGATCGTCGCCTGCGTGCCCTGGCGCGTCAGCTCCACGACCGTGCCCTCGGCATAGATGTGATCGCCGATGACCGTCACCTTCTCATCCAGCGTCAGTCCGAGCGCGCCGTCCTCGCCGGTCAGCTCGACCTTCATGCGCTCGTCGGTGGAGATGATCGCCAGCGCGCCTTCACGCCTGAATACGGCCAGCGCGTCGTCGCCCGCCTGCGCGTAGATCGCCACCACGCGGCCGGCCGCCGGCGCATCGATCCGGCTGACCTTCGCGCCCGCCGCCGTATCGGTGATCTGCGCGTCCAGATCCCAGAGCGCAAATTCCAGATCGGTGATCGTGTCGTCGATCTCGTCGTTGGTGATCACGGCGAGGATGTCGCCCTCCTTCACCTCGTCGCCCACGGACACGCGCAGATCGGTCAGCGTGCCGTCCGCCTCGGCCAGAATGTCGGGCTGGTTGCGCGCGGAGGTGGTGCCCGTGCCATAGACGGTCTCATCCATCGCGCCGCGCATCACCTGCGTCTGCGTGTATGTCTCCTGCGTCTGCGCCGACTCCGCCTGCTTGCGGATGTATCCCCTCAGCAAGAAGAGCGCGGCCACCAGCACCACGGCCAGGATGAAAATTCGCTTGATCCAGCGCTTGATGCGGCGTCCGGCGCCACTCCGGCGCTTGCTTTGCTTCGTCCCATTCATGTTTTTTCCTCCGCTCCGGTCATTTTGGGCTTGATTTCCAAATCCGCGCTTATTGTAGGGGAAGATCATGGCTGAATTATGGCAAAGGCGTAACATCACGGCAAAGAAGCGGTAAGCAAAAAAAGCGCCCGCGCAAAGCGGACGCCTGTGTTATCTATCAATAGCGGGGAGCGCGGCGGGAAGCGTAGCACTCGCTGCAATAGATCGGTCGGTCGTTCTTCGGGATGAAAGGCACGCGGGTCGGAGCGCCACACTGCGCGCAGGTGGTCTCGTACATTTCGCGCTGCTGAGCCTCACCGGTAGCCGGGCGGCTGTTCTTGCGGGCGATGCGGCAGGCCTTGCAGCGAGTCGGCTCATTCTGGAAGCCCTTCTCCGCATAGAACTCCTGCTCACCAGCGGTGAACACAAATTCCTGGCCACAGTCTTTGCAGGTCAACGTCTTGTCCTGATACATGGGATATTCCCCTCCGAAAAAAATAGAGATCGGTATGACGCTATCGGCTGACCTGGTCTTTGACCCCACACTCGCCGTCTGGAGCGTTCGCTCATACACACATCGTGCCCCACTACTGGCCCTCTCAGGTAAACCTGGACGGACTTACTTCTAAGCCGCACCATGCTCACCGGCACATTGGCCGGGTTACGTGGATCGTTTCGCCTGCGACTGGCATCGACTTGCAACCACAGACCCGATAGTTCATCCGGGCATTATTATAAGCGCAAAGCAAAAAAATTGCAAGCGCTTTTACAAAGTTTCTCGCGAAAAGCCGTATATTTTGTCTGGATTTCATCTGCTTTTTCGGGCATTTTGCGCCCAACTGCCCGCAGAAAAGGGATCTTGCGCCTCCGCCTGCCCTTCCATGGCGCGCGCCGCAGCCAAAACGCCCACGCTCAGCGCGCCCGCCGCCAGCAGCGCGCGGGCCGCCTCCTGCGCCGTGGCGCCCGTGGTATACACGTCGTCCACCAGCAGCACGCGCCTGCCGCAGACATCCCGGCTCGCAGCCATGCAGGCCACCAGGTTCGCCCGGCGCTCCGCCGCCGGAAGCCCCGTCTGCGGCCTTCTCGCCTGCACGCGCACGAGCGCCGGGCAGACCGGCATACCCCATACGCGTCCGATGTGCTCGGCGAGCAGCGTCGCCTGATTGAAGCCGCGCCTGCGCTTGCGCCGCGCGTCCGTGGGCACGGGCACGATGATCTCCTCCTCCCCGGCGGGGAGACAGGCCATCTGCGCGCACAGCGGCACGGCCGCCGCCCGCACGCTGCCGTACTTGAGCCGGTGGATCAGCTTGCGCGCCTGCGCCTGATAGGGATACGCCGCGTGCACATAGTCGATGCCCGGCGGCAGCGCCTCGCGCGTCCCGCACATCTCCCGTTCCTCCTGCACCCGGGCGAGTTCCTCCAGCGCCCCTGCGCAGCCCGCGCACAGGCCGTCCTGCACGTCCGCGCCCAGCGCGTGCTCGCAGCACAGGCAGAGCACGTCCTGCGGGAAGAGCAGGTCGTCCAGCCACGCGCCGAGGCGCGCGAGCGCGCACAACAGCCTTTTCCTCATAGCCGCATCAGCTCCGTCAGCCGCCAGCACAGCGCGCTGTAGCGGCGGCGCGTGTTCACATTGGCGATCATCTGATCGATCGCCGCCTCCCGGCCCACGAGCATCACCAGCCTGCGCGCGCGCGTCACCGCCGTGTAGAGCAGGTTGCGCGTGAGCAGCATCGGCGGGCCGCCGACGGCGGGCATCACCACCACGGGAAACTCGCTGCCCTGGCTCTTGTGCACGGAGATGCAGTACGCCAGGTCGAGGTCGTCGATGTCCGCACCCTCGTAGTCGGCGATGCGGTCGTCGTCAAACTGCACCTGCATCGTGCGCTCCTGCTCGTCGATGGCCGTGATGAAGCCGATGTCGCCGTTGAACACGCCCTGCCCCTCTTCCCAGGCGAACACGCCCTCGCGCTTCCACTTGAGCTGATAGTTGTTGCGCGTCTGCATCACCTTGTCGCCCTCGCGAAAGACGGTGTCCCCGCGCACGCGCTCGGCCTTGCCGCTGTGCGCCGGGTTGAACTGCGCCTGGAGCATCTGATTGAGCATCCACACGCCGCACTCGCCCTTCTTCGTGGGCGAGAGCACCTGCATCTGCCGCACCGGATTCAGCCCCAGAAAGCCCGGCAGGCGCGTGGCGCACAGGCTGACGATCTTCTTCGCCGCGTCCGCCGGCGAGGCCGCGCGCTCAAAGAAGAAATCGCTGCCCTTGGCGTTGAGCCTCGGCGCTTCGCCGTGGTTGATGCGGTGCGCGTTGTAGACGATCATGCTCTGCTCGTCCTGGCGGAAGATCTCCGTGAGCTCGACGGCGGGAATGACCTTGCTGTCCAGGATGTCGCGCAGCACGTTGCCCGCGCCCACGCTGGGCAGCTGGTCGCTGTCGCCCACCATGATCAGCCGCGTGCCGGGCACCAGCGCCCGCAGCAGGCTGCGCATCAGGAAGATGTCCACCATCGACATCTCGTCGATGATCAGCGTGTCCATCTCCAGCGGGTTGTCCTGCCCGCGCGCAAAGTCGCCCTCCTCGCCGCCGTATTCCAGCAGCCGGTGGATCGTCTTGGCCTCCATGCCGCAGGCCTCGCTCATGCGCTTGGCGGCGCGCCCCGTCGGCGCGGCCAGCGCGATCTCCCCGCCCATGCTCAGCAGGCGAATGATGCACTTGATGATCGTCGTCTTGCCCGTGCCGGGGCCGCCGGTGATCACCGACATGCCGCTCCTGACCGCCGTCTCGATCGCCCGGCGCTGCTGCGGATGGAAGGCCACGCCCTCCTCGCGCTCCAGCGCGTCGATCTGCATGGACAGATCCAGCGCCATCGTGGCGGGCATCGCGTCGATCATCTCGCGCAGCCTGCGCGCCACGTCCACCTCGGCGTGATACGTTCTGGGCAGGTAGACGGCGACAGTGTCCTCCCCCTCGCCCGGCAGCACCTGCGCGATCAGCTGGCGCGAGAGGATCAGGCTGTCGATCGTCCGCTCGATCGCCTCCATGTCGTTGCCCAGCAGCCGCTGCGCATAGCCCGACAGCTCCGCGCGCGGCAGATAGCAGTGGCCTGCGCCGTTGGTCGCCTCGCTGAGCGCGTGCTTGACGCCTGCGCCGAGCCGGTGCTCGCTGTCCGGCTCGACACCCAGAGACGCCGCGATCTTGTCCGCCGTCTTAAAGCCGATGCCCTCGATGTCCTCCACCAGCCGGTACGGATTCTGCCGGATGACCGTCTGCACGTTCTCGCCGTACTGCTTGTAGATCTTCACCGCCAGCGACGGCGTGACGCCGTAGCTCTGCAGGAAGACCATCGCCTCGCGCTGCTGCGCCTGCTCGGCGTAGCTCTCGGCGATCATCTTCGCGCGCTTGGGGCCGATACCCTGCACGTCCATCAGCTTCTCCGGCTCGCTGCACAGCACGTCGAGCGTCTGCTCGCCGAACGCCTTGATCAGCAGCTTCGCCGTCGCCGGGCCGATGCCGCGGATCATGCCGCTGGAGAGGTACTTTTCGATGCCCGAAAGCGTCGTGGGCTGCTCGACCTCGCAGCCCGACACCTTGATCTGCCGGCCGTAGATCGGGTGTTCCACCCATTCGCCCGTGATGCGCAGCTTTTCCCCCGGCGCGATGGGCGGCATGACGCCCACGGCGGACACGCGCGTCCTGCCGCACTTGACGGTCAGCACGGTGTAGCCGTTTTCCTCGTTGCGAAAGACCGTCTCGTCGGCAAATGCCTCGATCTCTTCCATGTGCGTCCCCCCTCTTTGGTTTATCGCCGGTTGCGCACCGGCCCGCGCAGCATGTCGCCCGCCCCCAGCCTGTCGCCGCAGGGGATGCGCACCAGCGTGCCCGGCACGTTCACCGCGCCCACGCGCTCGCCCGTCGCGTCGATGACGATCTCCTCCACGACCAGCGTCTCGCTGCCCGCGGGCGTGACCGTCTCCAGCGCATCCCCGACAAAGAAGCGGTTCTTCATCTCCACCAGCGCCAGGCCGCCGGATACGTCCACCACGTAACCCATGTACTCCGCCGCCTGCACGACGCCCACCGCCTCGCCGCACACCTGCGGCCTTCCGAAGTAGAATCCCGTGTCGTACACGCGGTGGCTGATCTTGTCCAGTTCCGCGCGCAGCGCATCGTGCAGCGCGCCGTTTTCCCGGTACGCGTGCGGATCGGCGGCGCAGGCGTCCATCGCCCGCCGGTATGCGCCCACGACCGTCGCGACGTAGAGCTCCGTCTTCATCCTGCCCTCGACCTTGAAGCAGCGAACGCCGCTGTCCATCAGCCGGGGCACGTGGTCGATCATGCACAGGTCGCGGCTGGAGAGGATCGCCGTGCCGCGCGCGTCCTCCTCGATGGGCATCATCTCTCCGGGCCGGGTGCGCTCCACGAGCGCGTACGTCCAGCGGCAGGGCTGGCTGCACGCGCCGCGGTTTGCGCTGCGCCCATTCAGGAAGCTGGAGAGCATGCAGCGCCCGGAGTGCGCCATGCACATCGCGCCATGGATGAACGTCTCCAGCTCGATGGCGTCCGCCAGTTCGCGCGCCATCGCCTCGATCTGCGCAAGCGTCAATTCCCGCGCCAGCACGACGCGGCTGGCGCCCAGCTCGCGATAGACCCGCGCCGTCTGCGCGTTGGTGGCGTTCGCCTGCGTGCTCACGTGGATGGGCAGCCCCGGCACCTCGCGGGCGATGCGCGCGATGGCCCCCAGATCGGAGACGATCGCCGCGTCCACGCCGATCTCCTGCGCCTGCTTCGCCT
>CALVKT010000022.1 GCA_944333055.1 uncultured Clostridia bacterium | reverse complement strand
CGGAGCGGCGGCAGCGGCCTGCTTGAGCGCATCGTTGATGCCGTTGCAGGTCATCGTCACGCCGCTCTTCACGTCGATCTGAGCGGTCGCGATGTCCTGACCGACCAGCGCGTCAAACACGGCAGTGTCGGCGATCAGGTCCGCGCCGAAGCCCGCCGTCTCGTTGTGCTCGGTCACGGCGACGGAGACGATCTTGCCCGCCTCGTCCACCTCGATGGCGACCTTCATCGGCTGGAAGCCCTGCGCGTCGTAGACAGGGACATCGGAGGAGGCGGCCGTCTCTTCAGCCTCATCGGCCTGAACGGGCTCCTGAGCCGTTACCGCGATGCCGTTGGCGGCAGCGGCCTGCCTGAGTGCGTCGTTGATGGCGTTGCTGGTCATCGTCACGCCACTCTTCACGTCGACCTGCGCCGTCGCCAGATCCTGACCCACGAGGGATGCGAGCGCTTCCTCGGTCAGCAGATCGGCGCCGAAGCCCGGCGTCTCATTGTGCGACGGCACGGCGATCGAAGCGATCCGTCCATCGGAGACGGCGATTTCCACGGTGAACTTGTCAAAGCCCTTGACGGTGTAGGGATCGGCCGGAACCTGCGGGCCGGCCGCCTTGAGCGCGTCGTTGATGGCGTTGCAGGTCATCGTCACGCCGCTCTTCACGTCGATGCGGGCGGTGGCGATGTCCTGACCGACCAGCGCGTCAAACACTGCGGTGTCGGCGATCAGGTCCGCGCCGAAGCCCGCCGTCTCGTTGTGCTCGATCACGGCGACGGAGACGACCTTGCCGGCGTCATCCACCGCGATCTCGACCTTCATCGGGCCAAAGCCGGTGACGTCGTACGTATTGGTGGTCACGACGGGCTCCGCATCGCCGGAGGAAGCGGCGGCAGCGGCGAGAATGGCGTCCTTGTCGCCCGCGTTCGGCGCGATGCCCAGCGTGTTCTTTGTGTAGTCAAGCACCTCGGAGACGGCGCCCACGAACGCGGCGGAGGAGACCGTCGCGCCCGCGATGGTGTCCACATCGTCGTGGAGCGTATCGGGATCCGCCGCGATGCCGACGAACTGATGCTTGAATTCATCCTCGCCGACCTTGGTGCCCAGACCCGCGGTTTCCTGCAGCGCGCCGACGTAGACCTGCGTCACGTAGCCCTCGGTGCTCACGCCGACGGTGATCGGGATCTCGCCGCCGTAGCCCTGCGGCGCGGCGCTCAGCGCGTAACCGGCGATCGCGCCGCTCTCATCCTTCGCCTCAAAGATCTCATTGAGGCTGCTGCCCTCGGGCAGGCTTTCATATTCGATCTGCGCATACTCGCAGCCCGGCAGGACGGCGTTGAGCGCGTCCATCTTGGCGGCGAGCTTCTGCTCCTCGATCGGACCCTTGGTCACTTCATTGGTCATCGCCAGCGCCATGGCGGCCACCAGCGAGAAAACGAAGAGACGAAGCGCGAGTTTCACAATTTCGCCCATTACTTCTTAACCTCCCCAAAGCTCTTGGCGCCGGTGACCCGCTCGATCAGCGGAGACGCGACGTTCATCAGCAGGATGGCGAAGGAGCACCACTCTGCGGGCGTCTTCTTGCCGTAGCGGAACCAGAACAGCAGCAGGCCGCAGCCCAGACCAAAGATGATCTTGCCCTTGGCCGTCGCCGGAGACGACGAATAATCCGTTGCCATGAAGAACGCGCCCAGGATCAGGCCGCCGGAGAGCACCTGATAGAGCGTCGCATGCACGTCAAAGCCGGTCGCGATCAGATAGCACGCCGCGAACGAGCCGATGAACGCCACCGGGATGTGCCAGGAGATCACCTGGCGGTACAGCAGATAGGCGGCGCCCACGAGCAGCGCGATCTTGCAGGTCTCGCCGATGGTGCCGGGGATGTTGCCCAGCATCAGCTGCGTGAGCGTGAAACTGCCGCTGGCCACGCCGGAGACAGGCGTCACGGAGGCGACGGCGTCCACGCCGGCCAGGTTGCCAAAGGCGGGCTCGGCGAACGTGTTCATCACATTGGCCCAGGACAGCGCGAGGATCGCGCGCGCGGCCAGCGCCGGGTTGATGAAATTCTTTCCGATGCCGCCGAAGATCATCTTGCACAGCAGGATCGCGATGACGCTGCCGACGACCGGCATCCAGTAGGGCACGGTGGAGGGCAGGTTCATCGCCAGGAGCATGCCGGTGACCACGGCGCTGAAGTCGCCGGTGGTGTCCTTCACATGCGCGGCCTTGCAGTAGAATTTCTCGCTGAGCACCGCAGCGGCGACGGCCAATGCGAGGATCACCGCAGCGCGATAGCCATAAAGCAGCACGCCGACGATGCAGGCAGGCAGCATGGCGATGCAGACGTCCTGCATGATGCGCCTGGTCGACACATGATCGCGCAGATGCGGAGAAGACGAAACAATATACTTGGACATTTTGACGTTCCTCCGTGACTGATTAAGACTTTTTGCTTCTGGCAATCGCCTTGGCGATGCGGCAGGACTGCGTCAGCCCGCGCTTGGCCGGACAGATGTACGTGCAGGAGCCGCACTCCATGCAGTTCGTCGCGCCCGCAGCGATCGCGCCGTCGTAATTGTCGTGGCGCACGAGCGCGTCGATCTTGGCGGGCATCAGCCCCATCGGGCAGACGCGCACGCAGCGGCCGCAGCGGATGCAGGCGGACTCCTCCGCGCTGACGGCTTCCTCGCCCAGCGCCAGGAAGGCGCCGAACGTCTTGGTGACGGGCAGGTTGAGGGACGGCACGGCGTTGCCCATCATGGCGCCGCCGACGATCAGCTTGCGCACGCCGTCGGTCAGGCCGCCGACCTGATCGAGCAGATCCATCAGCGAGGTGCCCACGCGCACGCGCAGGTTGCACGGATTGGCCACGCGGCCCGCGATGGTCACCACGCGCTCGATGAGCGGCTTGCCCTCTCGCACCGCCGCGGACAGCGCCGCGCACGTGGCCACGTTGAGCACGACGCACTGCACCGCGCCGGGCAGCGCGCCATTGGGCACCTTGCGGCCCGTCAGCGCGTAGATGAGCATCTTCTCAAAGCCCTGCGGATACTTCGCCGGCAGCGCGACCACGTCGATGCCCTCCGTCGCAGCGGCCTTGAGCGCCTCCACGGCGTCCATCTTGTTGTCCTCCACGCCGATCCTGGCGCACTTGATGCCGGTCGCCTTCATCGCCAGGCGCACGCCGTCGATGATCTGCGCGGCGCACTCCACCATGACGCGGTGGTCGCTGGTGATGTACGGCTCACATTCGCTGCCGTTGATCACCAGCGTGTCCGGCTTCGGATCAAGCTTGACGGTGTTGAGCTTGACGTGCGTCGGGAAGCCGGCGCCGCCCAGGCCGACGATGCCGCAGCTGGAAGCGATCGCCACGATCTCCTCCGCGCCGAGCGCGTCGACGTTTTCACAGGGCTTCACAGACTCGTCCCAGCGATCCTCAAAGTCGTTGTCGATGACGACGGCGGGCACGGTCCTGCCGTCGGCGATGACGCAGTTCGTCACGCTGACAACCTTGCCGGAAACGGACGCGTGAACCGGCGCGGACACAACGCCCTGCGCCTCGCCAATGACCTGGCCCATGTTGACGATCTGGCCCGCCTTCACGCAGCACAATGCAGGTGCGCCCGCATGCTGAACCATCGGGATCGTCACCCGAGCCGGGGCAGCCGCGTTCGCAATCAGCTGAGACCGGGTTGCCGTTTTGCCGTTGCCAATCTCATGAGGATGGACGCCGCCGCCAAATGTCTGGGTAGTAGCCACAGACAAGTTCCTCCCTTCACCTTTCAATCCATGCACAAAATTCGTGAATTGAAGTAAAATGTTACGCTCCATTATAACATACAACCCCGCAAATGCAAACGGCGTTTGCTCGATTTTTTACTTGTTAGTTTTTTCTCAAACGGTTTTTTAATGGTTCACTTTGAGCGGCGCCTTGTCTTGCGCCGCGCTTCGCGCCCGTATTCGATTTGAATCGACGGTTTTTCGCGCAAAAATAAAAAAGACTATCGGTCTGTATACGTAAACAGACCGATAGTCGCTTACAAGAGGATGCACACCATCCCGCCGCTTCCCTCGTTGATGATCTTCTCCAGCGTCTGCTGTACCTTGAGCTGCGTGTCCGCCGGCATGTGCATCAGCTTATTGGAGAGCCCCTCGCGCACCAGCTCGGAGAGCGGCTTGCCGAACAGGTTGCTCCCCCACAGCTGCTGCGGGTCCTGCTCAAAGCCGTCCATCAGATAGCGGATCATCTCCTCCGACTGCTGCTCCGTGCCCACGACGGGCGACACCTCCGTCTGGATGTCCACGCGGATCATGTGCAGGCTCGGCGCGCTCGCCCGCAGCCGCACGCCGAAGCGCCCGCCCTGCTTCATGATCTCCGGCTCCTGCATCGTCATCTCCTCCACCAGCGGCGGCACGAGCCCATAGCCCGTCTCCCGCACGGAGGCAAGCGCCTGCGCCACGCGGTCGTATTCGCGCTTGGCCGCCACCAGCTCGCGCAGCAGCGCCAGCAGGTGCGCGTCGTTTCGGATCTCCGTGCCGCACTGCTCCGCCAGAATCTGATTGAACAGCCCTTCGCGCAGGTTCATCTGCAGGTGCACCGTGCCGCTGCCGTGCTCAGCCGCCTTTTCCGTGACGCCTTCCAGATACGGATTGGCCGCAACCTGCTGCGCAAAGCGCCTGACGTCCCCGATGCGAAGATGCTGCGGTGCGGCCTGCGCGAGGGTCTCGGTCAGGCTTTCGATCAGCCAGTGCGCGCCGTCCAGCGCGCCCAGCCATTCGGGCGTTTGAATACGCATGGTGATGACCGGAAACTGATCGAGCACCTTTTCCAGCACGCCGCGGATGTCCTCTTCCTCCAGCTGCGCCACGTTGAGCGCGATCACAGGCACGCCGTAGTCGTTTTCCAGCGTCCGGCGCAGCGTCTGTGTCTTGGGCGCGTCCGGGTTTTGCGTGTTGAGGATCACGGCGAACGGCTTTTGCAGCGCCTTGAGTTCCTCCACGACGCGCGCTTCCGCCGGCACATAGCTGCTTCGAGGCAGCTCCGTCACGGTGCCGTCCGTCGTGATCACCAATCCGATGGTCGAGTGCTCGCCGATGACCTTCTGCGTGCCGATCTCCGCCGCGCGCTCAAAGGGCATCTCCTCCTCCGCCCACGGCGTGCGTACCATGCGCAGCGCTTCGCCCTCCTGCGTGCCCAGCGCGCCGTCCACCAGATAGCCGACGCTGTCGATCAGCCGAAGCCTCACGCGGTTGTCCGAGGGCAGCGTGACCTCCACCGCCTCATTGGGCACAAACGCCGGCTGCGTCGTCATGATCGTCCGCCCGGAACCGCTCTGCGGCAGTTCGTCCTGCGCGCGTGCGCGCACATGCGCGTTCTCGATGCCCGGCATCACGAGCTTCTCCATGAACCGCGTGATGAATGTCGACTTGCCCGTGCGCACCGGGCCGACGATGCCGATGTAGACATCGCCCTGCGTCCGCTCCGAAATATCCCTGTACAGGTCGTAAGCTTGCATATCATCCCTCCCTGCCGTCACGCAAGCGTATGCGCGCGGCGGGGGCGATATGCTCACAGCGCGGTTTCCGCCGGCGCCTGCAGCGTGATGACAAATTCGAGTTCCTCGCCCCTGGGCACGCGATCCTGTACGGTCAGCTCGGAAAGCCCTTCAATGCGGTAGACTGTCAGCGTCACGCTGTCGCCCGGCTGCTTGGCGGCGATGCGGTTGGTCAGGTCGGTGTGCAGCGTCACGCGCTCGCCGTCCACCCGGATGATGATGTCGTCCGGGCGGATGCCTGCCTGCTGCGCGACGCTCCCCTCGCTCACCGCGCTGACGTATACGCCTGCGGGCAGCGTCCCCTCGGCCGGTTCCTCGCTGCCGCGCAGCGTCATCACCGAGATGCCCAGCTTGGGCCGCGTCACCTTCCCGTACTGGATCAGGCTGCTGACGATGGGCTGCACCACGTCCATGGGAATCGCCATGGCAATGCCCTCGATGCTCGCCACGCCCCGCTCGCCCGATGAACTGAACTTGAGCGACGGGATGCCGATCAGCTCGCCGCGCGTGTTGAACATGCCGCCGCCGCTGTTGCCGGAGTTGATCGCCGCGTCGGTTTGAAGCATCTTGACGATGGAAGAGCCCTCCAGCTCGCGGTTGAGCGCGGAGACCACGCCGACCGTCACCGTATCGGCGAACTGCTTGCCCAGCGGGTTGCCGATGACGATCGCCCAGTCGCCCACGCGCACGTCCTGCGCGTTGCCCATCTTGACCGCCGGCAGCGTGACGTCCTCCATCACGCGCAGCACGGCCAGATCCGTCAGCGCATCGACGCCGACGACCTCAGCCTGCAAATACTGCCCCTGCCAGAGCACCTGCACGTCGCTGGCGCCCTCGACGACGTGATAATTCGTGACGACGTGGCCCTGCGTCGTCACCACGACGCCGGAGCCCGTCGATTGCTCCACGAGTTCCGTCTGCCCGCTGACGATGCTGTACGTGTTCGCCCGGTTGCTCACGCCGACCACGCAGGGCATGACGACCTCGGCGACATCCGCAAACGGACTGCTCACGCCCGTCAGCGCCTGCACGTACTCGCCCTGCGCGTAGACGGTTTCCGTGCCGCCGCCCGCGCGCGCGGCCGTAAACAAAACGGCAGCGAACGTCCCCGCAAGCAGGGCGCCCGCCGCCATTTTCCGCGTTCTTTCCATACGCTCACCTCACGGCTATTCTAGCCGGATACGCGTAAAACTATCACGATTTTGATCACTTCAGGGAGACGATGGTCACGCCCGTCTCGCCCTCGCCGTAGCGGCCCAACCGGAAGCTGCTCACGCACGGGTGGCGGCGCAGGCAGTCGTGAATGCCCGCGCGCAGGATCCCCATGCCGTTGCCGTGGATGATGGAGACTTCGCCCAGGGAGGAGAGCATCGCATCATCGAGGAATTTCTGCACCTCCGGCAGCGCCTCGTCCAGCGCCATGCCGCGCACGTCCAGCTCCTGGCGCACGGCGCGCGCCGTCACGTCCACGCGCTGCTCGCGCATGGACTTCTTGCGCTCCAGCTTCTTTTGCTCCTTGCGGATCATCTGCTGCGTGCTGGTGAGCGTGCGCAGGTCGTCGAGCCTGGCGCGCATCTTCATCATGCCCACCTTGAGCTGCACGTAGCCCTTGGCGTCCGGCCCTTCCACGATGGTCGCGTCCACATCCATGGACGCGATGTGCACCATGTCGCCGGGCTTGACAACCCTGGGCACCTCGCCGCCGACCTCTTTCTTCTCCGCCAGCGCTTCCTGCGCCTGCTCCATCTTCTTCTTGACGCGCTGAATCTCGTGCTCCTGCGCGCCGCCCGCCTTCTTCATGGCGCGCAGCTCGGCGATCATCGCTTCCGATTCGCGGCGCGCGTTCTCCACGATGCGCTTGGCCTCCTCCCTGGCCTTTTTGACCGCGCGGTCGCGCTGGTCCTCCAGCTTCTTGCGCTCCGCCTCCGCCTGATTGCGGATGGCGACCATCTCCTCGCGCGCCTCCTCGGCGATCTTGCGTTCCTTCTCTGCAATCTGGCGGTGATACTCCGCGTTGGCGATCACGTCCTCAAAGCGCACGGCCTCTCTGGAGAGCAGGTCTTTTGCCTTGTCGATGACAAACTCCGGCAAACCGAGCTTGCGGGAGATCTCAAAGGCGTTCGACTTGCCGGGGATGCCGATGGACAGCCGATACGTCGGGCGCAGCGTGGAGACGTCGAACTCGACGGAGGCGTTCTCCACCTGCGGCGTGGTCAGCGCGTATTCCTTGAGCTCGCTGTAGTGCGTCGTGGCGACGGTGCGCGTGTGCAGGGTCAGCAGCGTGGAGAGAATCGCCTGCGCCAGCGCCGCGCCCTCGGTCGGGTCGGTGCCCGCGCCAAGCTCGTCAAAGAGCACGAGCGAATCCGGCGTGACCTGTTCGAGGATCGAGACGATGTTCTTCATATGGCCGGAGAACGTGGAGAGCGACTGCTCGATGGACTGCTCGTCGCCGATGTCGGCGAACACGTCGTCAAACACGGCCAGTTCCGTGCCGTATTCCGCGGGCACCTGCAGGCCGGCCTGCGCCATCAGCGTAAACAGACCGGTGGTCTTGAGCGTGACCGTCTTGCCGCCGGTGTTGGGGCCGGTGATGATCAGCGTGGTGAAGTCATCGCCCAGGCGAATGTCCAGCGGCACGACCTTCTGCGGATCGATCAGCGGATGGCGGCCGCGCACGATCTTGATGCGGCCCTCGCCGTTGATCCTGGGCTCGACGGCGAACATCTCGCGCGAAAGCGACGCCTTGGCAAAGGCGAAGTCGAGCTGCGCGAGGATGGCGAGGTTGTCCGCCATCGCCTGCGCGTCCGGCGCGATCTGCGCGGAGAGCGCACGCAGAATCCGCTCGATCTCCGCGCGCTCGCTGGCGGCGAGCTGCTTGAGCTCGTTGCCGATCTCCACGACGGCCATCGGCTCCACGAAGATCGTCGCGCCGGTGGCGGACTGGTCGTGCACGATGCCGGGCACCATCGCGCGATACTCCTGCTTGACCGGCAGCACGTATCGGTCGCCGCGCACGGTGATGATCGCTTCCTGCAAGTATTTGGCGTAGGTCGGGCTGTGGATCATGCCGTTGAGCCGTTCGCGCACGCGCTCGTTGCAGGCGCGCATCTTGCGGCGAATGGTGAAGAGCTCGGTGCTCGCGCGGTCTGCAATCTCCTCCTCACTGAGGATGGCGTCGGAAATCGCCTGCTCGACCGTGCGGAACGTCGAGAGCCGGGACGCGTTGGCCGTGATCATGGGCGTCGTCTCGCGCTCGCCCACCAGCGCGTCGCGGCATGCGCGCGCCGCACGCAGCGAGGCCGCGACGTCCATCAACGCGCGCGGCGAGAGCGTCGAGCCGATCTCCGCCAGATGCAGCTGCGTGCGCACGTCGGAAAAGGCGATCATCGGCGTGCCGCCCAGATACGTGAGCACGTCGTGCGCCTCGCGCGTCTCCTGCTGCATGCGCCGCACGTCCTCGATCCGGTTGGCGGGTTCCAGGGCATTGCACAGCGCCGCGCCCATCTCGGAGACGCAGAACTGCGCAAGCTGCGCGCGAATCTTGGTGAATTCCAGCACGCGCAAGGATCTTTCGGTCATGTTCTTCTCCTTTACTCGACGCCGCGCGCCAGATGGCCGGACGTCGCGCCGGGGGCGACATCATGCGCGGCAATTCCCGTATCCAGAATGCGGCGATAGGACGCGACAAGCGCCCGCTGCCGCTCAGGCGTTTCATCGGTGAAGCGCAGGCGCAAGCAGACGCCCGCGTCGTGGAGCTTCCCGGCAAAGCGCGCCATGTCCGTGGGCACGCTGTTGTACAGCCGCACGACGCAGCCGTGCGCCATGCGCTGACGCCATGCCGGGAACCGGTATCCCTTTCTGTCGGTGTACACGCCCGGACAGCCGCCATTGGAAACGCAGGCCGCGCAGGCCGCATCCTGCCGCTCGTCGCCCGCCTGCGTGCGGCGCGGACAATGGCTCAGCAGCATGAGCAGCGTGCGCCCGTAGGCCTCCACCTCGTAATTGCCGCCGCACGCCAGCAAATCGCGCAGCTCCTTTTCGCTCAGCTCGCAGGAAGCCGTCAGCCGCGCAGCGCCCTGCGCGCTCATCCATCGCGCGCATTCGCTGTTCATCACGTTGAGCCCCTGCCCGCCGAACACCGGCACGGGCCACGAGAGCGCCAGCTGGCCCACGTTGTTGGCGGTCACGCCGGAAAAACGATCCGGGCACGCGCACACGAGCGCATGAATCGCCGCAAGCTCCTCGGTGCGCATCACGGCGGGCAGCATGAGCGCCGGTTTCACACCGGGATGGCGCGCCAGCTCGGCGCGAATCGCATCGGGCGTCACCGTCTGCGGCTCCCAGTAGAACAGGTCTGCGCCGCTATCCAGCAGCGCGCGGGCGTCCTCAAGCCGCTCGCCCTGCGCGATGAGCAGATGCTCCTGCGCGGGCAGCACGGCGGAGATGTCTTGTCCCTTCGCTTCCCTGTGCACGGGCTGTATGCGCGCTGCGCGCATCGCCTCCAGCGCGTCACGGCGCAGCGCGTTGAGCATGCCCGCCGTCATGAACGCGTTTTCGCTGTGAAGCGTCAGGCTTCGCAGCGCATACGGCGTGCCGCCCGTCTTGCTCAGCTGCTTCATCGCGGACGCCTCATCCAGCGCGCGCTGCTGCGCGGTGTCTACCGTCTGTTCGCCCGTGACGCGCACGACATGTCCGTCCGGATCGCGCAGCTCCAGCGTGGGCAGCGCGCCCGGCATGGCCGTGAGCTTTGCGTCGAGCGCAACGGGCGCACATTCCTTTGCCATCGCCGCACGAATGTCGGCCATCTGCACGGCGTCCGTGAGCCGGTAGACGGCGTCGCCGACCCGATAGCGGCCCGTCGCGACGCGCACGGTCGCCTCCCCGCCGCGCTTCGTCTCGTGTCCGGCGTACGTCAGATCGGTCTCCTCCCGGCCGCGAATCTGCAAGCCGTCGCCGTCGTGGAGGTCTTCCTCCAGCAGCACCCTGGCCAGCGGCCCGCGCGCCGCCGTGATCCGGCCCACGCGGATGCCCCAGTGATTGGGCCGCTCCCAGCTCATCAGCGCTGCGTTGCTGCGGCCCATGACGTAGCCCTCGGTGAATCCGCCCCGATTGAACACCTGCCGCAGATCGCGCAGTGTCTTTTCGTCCGGATGATACGGCACGTGCGCCTTAGCAGCGTCCAGCGCCTCCCGATACGCGCGCGTGACCACGCCGACGTACTCCGGACGCTTCATGCGGCCCTCGATCTTGAAGGCGTACACGCCCGCGTCGCGCATCTGCGGAATTCGGTCGATGAGCATCAGGTCGCGCGTGGAGAGCAGGTAGCCGCTCGTGCCGTCGTCAAGGTGATACGGCAGGCGGCAGGGCTGGGCGCAGCGCCCGCGGTTGCCGCTTCGCCCGCCGATCATGCTGGAAAACAGGCATTGGCCGGACACGGCCACGCACAGCGCGCCGTGGGCAAACGCCTCGATCTCCACGCCCGTGTCCGCCATGCGCCGAAGCTCGTCGAGCGGGCACTCGCGCGCGGGCACGACGCGCGTGACGCCCTGGCGGCCGAGCAGCGCGGCGCCCTGCGCGTTGTTGACCGTCATCTGCGTGCTGGCGTGCAGCGTCAGGGACGGGAAGCGCGCCCGCGCCAGACGCACCACGCCCAGGTCCTGCACGATGGCCGCGTCCACGTCCGTGCGCACCAGCAGTTCCAGCACGTCGCACAGGTCGTCCACCTCGCACTGCTTGACCAGCGTGTTGACGGTGACGAAGATCTTCCTGCCGCGCTCGTGCGCGTATTCGACGGCCTCTTTGAGCGCTTCAGCGTCAAAATTGCCCGCATAGCTGCGCGCGCCAAAGGCCGTATACCCCAGATACACGGCGTCCGCGCCGCAGGAGATGGCCGCGACAAGCGCCTCGCGATTGCCGGCCGGAGAAAGCAGTTCCATAGAGCCTCCAAGGGAAACATACGGGAAAATGCGGCGGCAAAGGGCTGTCCTCATGCCGCCGCAGAACGGTTGAATTATGCTTCGGGTTTCTGCTGCATGGCAGCCAGTTCGCGTTTGAGGCGCGCGTTTTCATCCTGCGCGCGAAACAGCTCGCCGGCGAGCGTCATCGCCGTGAGCACGGGGGCCGCGCTTTCACCCGCATGGGTGGTGATCGCCACCTCGCGCATCCGGCGATCGACGTAGCGCGCGATGCGCTGCACCTGCGCCGTGTCCTCGTCGGTGAGCAGCGCGTAATCGCGGCCCATCAGGCGGACGACCACCTTGTTCCTCTTCACAGGCGCCTCCCGATCAGAAACGGCCGCCCTTGATCTTCTCGACCGTGTAGGACTCGCCGAACGTCTCCACGCGCACGGACTTCATCTTCTGATCCTCGTACGGCTTGTCGTTGCGGCGGTCGCGCGGCGCGGACACGATGGCGTCGGCGGTCTCCATGCCCGCCGTCACCTTGCCGAACGCCGCGTACTGGCCGTCCAGATGCGGCGCGTCGTCGACCATGATGAAGAACTGGCTGCCGGCGGAATCCGGCATCATGCTGCGCGCCATGGAGAGCACGCCGCGCGTGTGCCTGAGCGGATTGGCGAAGCCGTTGCGCGCGAACTCGCCCTTGATGCAGTAGCCCGGCCCGCCGATGCCCTGGCCCATCGGGTCGCCGCCCTGAATCATGAATCCGGGAATCACGCGGTGAAAGATCACGCCGTCGTAAAAGCCGCTGTTGGCCAGCTCAATGAAGTTTGCGACGCTGTTGGGCGCCGTCTGCGGATACAGCTCGCCCTTCATGGTCATGCCGTTTTCCATCTCGATGGTAAAGATCGGATTCTGCATGGTCATCTCCTCCTTGATGTCCTTCATGGTTGCGTTTGCGGCCTGCACAGGCCGATGAGGTTTTCGCTGAGCAGGCTGCGCACGTCGCGCTCGACCGCGGCGCTCTCCAGCACGTAGCCCGCGCGCGCCAGCGGCAGATAGGCGGCAGCCAGCGCCTGCCAGATGGACTCCCTGGCCAACAGCCATCGTCCCAGCATTTGCTCCGTCAGCGCGGCGCGCGCGCTGAAGGGCACAAAGCGCGTGCCCAGGCGGCCCAGCGCCGCCTCGATGTGCGCCGTATCGCTCAGGCAGACGAGCAGACGCACACGCTGCGCAGCCGCGTCGATCAGGCGCAGTTCCGCATCCGCGGGCGCCTGCGCCAGCGCGCGCACGCCTTCAAATGCATCGAGCAGCAGCGCGAAGCGGTCGATCTGCTCGACGGTTTGCAGCCGGATGTGCAGCGCGTATCCTTCGTCCTGGCACAGCGGCAGCAGGCAGTAGCGAAGCGCCGGTTCGTCAAAGTGATCCGTCGCCAGATTGCGCGCGCCGCACCGGCGCGCGGCCTCCGCGATGGCGCGCGCCGCGCCCGCGTAATCCACGCCGTAGCGCCCGGGGACAAACAGCGCCGCATCCGGCGCCAGAAGCGGCTCAAGCCGGTCGTCCTCAAAAACCGCCTCGCCTGCGCGCGCCATCGGCACGCGCACGAGCACGCAGCGGGCGCGCATCGCATCGAGCACCTCGCGCAGATAGGCCGGACGCTCGTACGCCTCCGCCATCGTCTGCGCGCGATCCGGATCGCTCACCGGCAGATGCAGCGCGTCAAGCGCCGCAAACGTCGCCGCGGCGTCCGTCTGAAAGGGCGTGTGCTCCGCCGTCGCGCGGCGCAGCGCTTCGCCCGGCGTCGCCGCAGGCCGCGCCCACAATTCGAGCATCGCCGAAACGCCGGTCTCCCCGCCATGGACGTCGAAGTCCAGCGCGGCCTCGCACACCTGTGCGCGGCGCACCGCCTGCTTGACACAGCGGCGCAGTTCCTGCTTGTCGCTGATGATCATGCGCTCATTCCCCTTCCCGCGCCAGCTGCTTCGCCTTTTCGGCAAAGACGGCGCGCTTGCGCGCCGCCATCTCATCCACGCGCGCGATATATTGTTCGATATTCGCTATATTCGGCGCGCGCAGGATCTTTTCCTCTTGCCGCATCACACATTTTGAAATGCCGCCCGCGCCCAGCGCCAGCACGCTGACCGTCTCCTCCATGTTGTCGATGTTGTAGCGGCAGATGCGCTGCGGCCGGGCGTAGCCCACGTTCTCCAGATTCTGCGCCATGTACTTCTGCCGGTAGAGATAATACGCGCGCATGCCCATCGCGTGCGCGGTCTCCCGGCCGAGGGCGACCATGCGCGCCGCGTCCTCCTCCTGCTGCTCATAGCGCTGCTCGTGCAGGCGGGAGGCGCGCTTGATGGCCAGCGTGTGCACGGTCAGGCTGTCCGGATTCAGATCGCGAATGACGTCCATCGTATGCGCGAACATCGCGTAATCCTCGCCCGGCAGCGCGGCGATGACGTCCATGTTGATGTCCTCAAAGCCCAGTTCGCGCGCCAGATGATAGCAGTCGATCGTCTGCTGCGCCGTGTGCATACGGCCGATGCGCACGAGCGTCTCGTCGTTCATCGTCTGCGGATTGATGCTGATGCGCGTCACGGGATGGCTTTTCATCATCGCCAGCTTTTCGCGGTCGAGCGTGTCGGGCCGGCCCGCCTCCACCGTCCACTCCTGCAAGCCGCCAAAGCGCGACCGCAGGTGCGTGAGCAGCCGGTCAAGCTGCGCGGTGCTCAGGCTGCTGGGCGTGCCGCCGCCGATGTAGCCCACGCGGATGTCAAGCCGAAGATCACGCGCCATCTCCGCGCACAGATCGATCTCATGAAACAGCGCATGGAGGTACGGCTCGACCAGCCGCCCGTCGCCGATTTCGCCGGAGGAAAACGAGCAATACGCGCAGCGCGTCGTGCAAAACGGGATGCCCACGTACAGGTCGCAGGCGTTTGCCGGCCTGTCAACGAGCCCCGCCTGCGCGTCAATGATCTCATCGAGCAGTTCGAGTTTTTCGCTTGACAGGTCGAACAGCGTCTCCAGCGCCGCGCGCGCCTGTGCGCGCGTGCTGCCGCGCTCCATCTGCTGATAGTACAGGCGCGTCGGGCGGATGCCCGTGAGCGAGCCCCACGCAGGACGCCGGCCCGTGATCTCCTTCATCAGCTGATAGCAGCAGCGCTTGATCAACCGCTTGAGCCGGCGCTTTTCCTCCAGCCCGCTGTCCGTCGCAGCCTCGCTGCGCAACGTCGTCTCCTGCGCGTTTGTCTGGGAAGAAAAGGCAAAGCGTTCCGTCCACACGCCGTCTTCCAGCGCATGGGCGTGCGTGAGCGTCGCGTCGTGCGCTTCCTGCGCCGTCACCGCCGCGCCCTCGCCGTAGAACAGGCGCACGACGTCCGCAATGTCGTTGCGAAAACCCTCCAGCGGCGTTTCAATCGCGATTTTCACACGAGGTTCCCCCGTTCCCAGGCGATCTTCGTCTTCATGCCGTGGCCGGGATAGGCGATCGTCTCGCCGGGCAGCTTCATGAGCCGCGAGAGCGACGACTCCATCTCCTTTGCGTCGCCGCCGGGCAGATCCGTCCGCCCGTGCGTCCTGTAAAAGAGCGTGTCACCTGAGAAGAGCACGCCGTCCGCATGATAGCAGACGCCGCCGGGCGTGTGGCCGGGCGTATGCAGCACGGTCAGTTCGAGCCCCGCCTCGCGCACGACGTCGCCCTCCGCGAGCGTCACGTCGGCTTCGGGCAGCGAGAGCGAGAGGTTGATCACGTGGCTGAGGTTCCTCTGCGGACTGCGCAGCGCCTGCGCGTCCTGCGCGTGCACGTAGAGCTTTGCTCCGCGATCGAGCCAGTGCCGGGCGTGAAGCATGTGATCAAAGTGGCCGTGCGTCAGGAGCACGGCATCCACCCTGCGCGCGCCGACGGCCTCTGCCACGCGCTCAGGCTCTGCGCCGGGATCGATGAGCAGGCAGCGCTCGCTGCCCTCCTGGCCCACGACGTAGGTATTGACATCCAGCGGGCCGCCTGTCACGGTACGAATATCCATCTTCAAAATGTCCTCCTGGAATCAAGCAGCAGCGTCACCGGTCCGTCGTTGATCAGGGCAACCTTCATGTCCGCCTGAAAAATGCCCGTCTCCACGCGGATCCCCTTCTCGCGCAGGCCCGCGCAATAGGCCTCGTACATCGGCACGGCCACGTCCGGCCGCGCCGCCGCGCTGAAGCTCGGCCGACGGCCGTGGCGCGCGTCGCCCAGCAGCGTGAACTGCGAGATGGCCAGGATATCGCCGCCCACGTCGAGAATCGAGCGGTTCATCTTGCCCGCCTCGTCCTCAAAGATGCGCAGACCCGCCGTCTTCTCCACGCAGTAGCGCACGTCTTCGAGCGTATCGCTCTCCTCCACGCCGCACAGGATCATGAAGCCACGGCCGCTTCTGCCGACGACCTCGCCGTCCACGCGAACGCTGGATTCCAGCACGCGCTGTATGACCAGTCTCATGGGTTTCTTCCTCTCTCCGTTTACACACGGAAGATCTCGATGGTGTCCTGCCGCTTGGCGATCTGCTTGATGATCCAGTCAAGCTCCTGCTTGTTGGCCACCTGTAGCGTCAGCTCGATGGTACAGGTCTGGTTGCTGTTCACGCGCGCGTTGAGCGCACAGACCGTCACCTTCTGCGCGGACAGGTAGCTCATCAGATCGGCGAGCAGGTTGCTCCTGTCCGCCGCCAGAATCTGAATGGAGCCGTTGTAGGAGGAATTGGTCGATTCCGACCACTCCGCCTCGATCCAGCGCGCAGGGTCATGCGATGTGTTGACGTTCACGCACTCGCGCGAGTGGATGGTTACGCCGCGTCCGCGCGTGATGTAGCCGATGATCTCGTCGCCCGGCAGCGGCGTGCAGCACTTGGCAAAGTGCACCTGGCAGCCCGGCAGGCCCGCGACGCGGATGCCCATGTCGTCCTTGGCGCTGGACTTGCCGCCACGGGCCGGCACGGCTTCCGGCACGCGCGGCGTCAGCGGCACGAGCGGCTTCTCGTGGCTGCGCTGCTCCTCGCGCAGGCGCGTGACAACGTGCGTGGCCGTGATGCCGCCGCAGCCGACGGCCGCATACAGGTCGTCAAGGTCCGCAAAGGAGAACTTGCGCAGGATCGGCTCGGCATACTCCGCTTTCATCAGCGCGGAAAGATTGGCCGACTGGCGCTTGGCCTCGTACTCAAGCATCTGCTTGCCGCTGGCGATGTTCTCCTCCTTGAGCTCCTTCTTGTAGAAATTGCGGATCTTGGCCTTCGCCTGCGACGTCTTGACGATCTTGAGCCAGTCGCGGCTGGGGCCCTTGCTGTTCTGCTGGGTGATGATCTCCACGAAGTCGCCGGTCTCCAGCTGCGTGTCGAGCGTCACGATCCGGCCGTTGACCTTCGCGCCCACGCACTTGTTGCCCACCTCGCTGTGGATGCGATAGGCGAAGTCGATCGGCGTAGCCCCCTTGGGCAGATCGACGATCTCGCCCTTTGGCGTGAAGACGAAGATCTCGTCGCTGAACAGATCGACCTTGAGCGACTTGATGAATTCCTCCGAGTCGCGCATGTCGTTCTGCCAGTCCAGGATCTGGCGCAGCCAGTAGAGCTTGTTGTCCAGACCGTCCGCCGCCTGCTTGCCCTCCTTGTAGCGCCAGTGCGCCGCGATGCCGTATTCCGCGATGCGGTGCATCTCGTGGGTGCGAATCTGCACCTCAAAGGGCATGCCGTTCTCGCCTACGACCGTCGTGTGCAGCGACTGATACATGTTCGGCTTGGGCATGGAGATGTAGTCCTTAAAGCGGTTGGGTATCTGCTTCCAAAGCGTGTGCACGATGCCCAGCACCGCGTAGCAGTCCTGCACGCTGTCCACCAGCACGCGCAGCGCGATCAGGTCGTAGATCTGCTCAAAGGGCTTGTGCTGCAAGACCATCTTGCGATAGATGCTGTAAAAGTGCTTGGGTCGTCCGTCGATCTCAAAGCGGATGTCCATCTCTCGGATCTTCTCGCCCAGCGTCTGCATGACGGCCTGAATGTTCTGCTCGCGCTCGGCGCGCTTCATGCCCACCTTGGCGATCAGGTTCTGATACCCGTCCGGATCGAGATAGCGCAGGCACAGGTCTTCAAGCTCCTGCTTAATCTTGTACACGCCCAGACGGTGCGCCAGCGGCGCATAGATGTCCAGCGTTTCCTGCGCGATGCGCCGCTGGCTCTCAGGCGACTGCGCCTTGAGCGTGCGCATGTTGTGCGTGCGGTCCGCCAGCTTGATGAGCACCACGCGAATATCGCGGCTCATCGCCAGAATCATCTTGCGGATGGACTCCGCCTGCTGCTCCACGCGGGAGGAAAAGTCGAGGCGCTTGAGCTTGGTGACGCCGTCCACCAGCACCGCGACCTCCTGCCCGAATTCCTGCGTGATGACCTCCAGCGTCACGCCCTCGCAGTCCTCCACGGTGTCGTGCAGCAGACCGGCGGCGATCGTCGGCGGATCGAGCATCAGCTTGGCCAGAATGCCCGCCACCGTCAGCGGATGGACGAAGTACGGCTCGCCGGATTTGCGCATCTGACCCGCGTGCGCCCGTTCGGCGAAGTGATACGCCTTCTCCACCAGCGCCACATCGGCGTCCGGATGGTATTTGACCAGCGTGCTGATCAGTTCATCCAGATTCTTACATTCATCGTGCGTCAATTCGGAGCCACCTCCTCGCCTGATCCCCGCATGTCGATGAGTTTTGCGCGCAGGCCGCTCTCTTCAAGGGACACCTTGCCGCTTGGCAGCAGCCGGTAGCGCAGCGGCTCGACCGAAAACGTCAGCAGTTTCAGCTCTTCAAAGATGTGCAGCGCGCACAGCGTCTGCCCCTCGCAAAGCCCCGTCGCGGCGGCCAGCACGTCAAGCGTCGTCTCCATCTTCTCCCGCTGGCGGAGCTGACGATACAGCGCGCGCAGGTGCGCGTCGTCCGGCAGCAGCCTGGCGCACGCGCTGGCCGCGTGCATGCCCATGTCCGTCACCTCGATGATGCGCGCATTCGGAAAGCGGGAGAGCGCCTGCTCGCGCTCCGCGTCGCACAGAAAGCCATCGAGCGCCACGATGGCCGTGGGATGGCAGTCAAGCCGCGGCCAGTCCGGGGCCATCACCAGCGTGTTGAAGCTGCGGATGTCGTCAAGCGCGTGCATCGCGTAGTCGATCTGCGCGTGCAGCAGCGCCAGATGGATGTTGAGCATGCGCAGCGCGCCCAGCGTGTGCACACACAGGAGCGTGCCCTGATAGACGGTGAGCAATTCCCCGCCGAGCACCTTTTTGGCCTCCTCCAGCGTCATGCACTCGATGCGCGCAGCGCTGCATGCGCCATGCGGCAGGCAGAGCGTGCGGATGAACGCGGCATCGATCTCGCTGCTGTGGCGCTGGCATGCGGTCAAAAACGCCTTGGCCGGCATGTAAGGCCGAATCTGGCGCAGCTCGCACTGCACGCTGCGCCTGTCCTGCCAGACGTTGATGGACAGGCCGACGACGGCCTCGATCACATCGGGCATGGCGCCCGCCCTGTCGCCCATCCGAAAGCCGATGGCGTTGCGCATCTCGCTGCCGTTGCTCAGCCGCATGCGCAGGTGTGCGCCATCCTTGCCGATGGCGCGGATATCCGTCGTATGCACGCCGCGCACGCAGAAGACCGGCGCGGGATTGCCAAAGCCCGTGGGCTGCATGGCGTCAAACGCCTGCACGAGCGACTCGGTCATGTCGGCGAGCTCCAGCTCCAGATCGTATTCCTCCGTGGGAATGAACGCCTCCGGTGCGCTCTGCGCCGCAATCGCCTCACAGAGGCGGCGTCTGAACGCCGGCACGTGCTTCTTCTCGATCGTCAGGCCCGCCGCCTGCGCGTGGCCGCCGAAGCGCACGAACAGGTCGCGGCAGGTCGCCATCGCCCGGTGAATGTCCACGCCCGGAATTGAACGCGCGGAACCCACGCAGACATCGCCCTCCTGGGAGAGCAGCACGGCCGGCCATTTGTACTTCTCCACCACGCGCGACGCCGCCAGGCCGATGACGCCGGGGTTCCAGCCCTCGCCGCACACGACGATCGCGCGCTCGTTCAAAAAGTCGATCTCCCGGCGAACCTGTTCGTCCGCCATCGCGAAGATTTCCAACTCCAGTTCACGGCGTCTGGTATTGTCCTGATCCAGCTCCGCTGCGATCTCGCGCGCGATATCGAGCCTGCGCGTGGTGAGCAGCTCCACGCCGCGCGAGGCGAGCGCCAGCCGCCCGCCCGCGTTGATGCGCGGCGCCATGCGAAACGCGACGTCCGACGCGGTGACGCTTTGGGGCTCCACGCTCGCCGATTCCATCAGCGCGATGAGGCCCGGACGCTGCGTCGCGGCCATCGCCTTGAGTCCGAAGGCGACGATCACGCGGTTTTCATCCAGCAGCGGCACGATGTCGGCGATGGTCGCCAGCGCGGCCAGCTCCCACAGGGATTCGATGGCTTCCATGCCGCCCAGCGCCTGCACCAGCTTAAACGCCACGCCCGCGCCGCAGAGGCGGCGAAACGGATAATCGCCCAGCAGCGGATTGAGCACGGCTTCGCATGCGGGCAGCTTCGGGCCGAGCTGATGGTGGTCGGTGACGATCACGCGCATGCCCAGCTCCCGCGCGCGCGCGACCTCGTCCGGGCAGGTGATGCCGCAATCCACGGTGATGAGCAGTTTGGCGTGGGCGGCGATCTGCTCGATCGCCGCGGTGTTCAGGCCGTAGCCCTCGCCGTGGCGGTCCGGGATGTAATAGCTCGCCTTGGCCCCCTGCTTGCGCAGGTAGGTGAGCAATATGGCGGTGGCCGTCACGCCGTCCACGTCGTAATCGCCGAATACGACGATCTCTTCATTCCGGGCGATGGCGTCCCGCACGACCGCAACGGCCTTCTCCATGTCCTGCATGCGCATCGGGTCGTGCAGGTGTTCCCGCTGCGGATGCAGATACCGCTCGACCTTCTCAGGCGTGTCGATTCCCCGGTCCATCAGCAGACGCAGCAGCTGATGCGGCGCATCCAGCGCGGCAAGCGCATCGGGAATCGCCTGTCCGTTCTCATGTTTGGGCACGAATCTGAGCATATGCGGCCTCCTTTCTGTCGATCGTTTCGCCCGCTATGGGCTATGCCTGCGCGCAGGCGCAGCCCATAGCGGGAAAAGATCGTAAGGGCGGGTCAGCCCGCCCGCCCTTACGATGCGCTTTACGCCTTGGCGCGCTTGTCGCGATGATCCATCATCAGCGCCCAGACATAGCCGTTGATCAGGTTCGCGGAGTACGCGCCGGAGATGATGCCGATGATCAGCGGCAGGGCGAACTGCTTGATGGAATCGACGCCCAGAATGTACAGGGTGACGATGGTCAGCAGCGTGGTGATGGTGGTGTTCAGCGTGCGGGAGAGCGACTCCTTGACGGAGAGATTGACGATCTGCTCGCGCGGGAGCTGGCGCACGCCCGCCTTGTGAGAATTCTCACGGATGCGGTCGAAGATGATGATGGTGTTGTTGATGGAATAGCCGACGATGGTCAGCAGCGCGGCGATGAACGTCGTCTCCACGCGGATGAAGTCGCTGAGGATCACGACAAAGGAGAGCATGATCGCCACGTCATGCACGAGGCCGATGATCGCCGCCAGACCGGAGTACAGGTCAAAACGGAAGGCGATGTACGCCAGCATCAGCACGGCGGCCAGCAGCAGGCTCTTGACGGCGTTGCTGATGAGCTCTTTGCCGGCCACGGCGCCCACGCGCGTGATGTCCACGTACGCGATGTCCGGATAGGTGGCGGAGAGCTTCTCCTCCAGCTGCGCGCGCAGTTCGTCGGTGTTCTCCACATCCTTGATGCGGATCTGCGCCTGCGTGCCCTGATCGCCGGTCACGGCGATCTGGGCGTCGGTGACGCCGCATTCCTTGAGCGCGGCCTCGATATCGGCGGTTTCAAACGCCGTCACGTTCATGTCATAGGTCATCAGCGTGCCGCCGGTAAAATCGATGCCCAGGTTCATGCCGTGGCCCATCAGCGTGAGCACCAGCGCAACGAGCATGATGGCGATGGACAGGGCCGCGCAGGGCTTGAGGCGATTCTTGACTTCAAATTTCATCTTGCTTTCCTCCTTGCCTCAGCGCACATAGAGCTTCTGGTTCCTGATGCCCAGATCGGCGAACAGATCCAGCAGCTTGCGGGTAACAAACACGGCGGTAAACATCGAGGTCACCACGCCGATGCCCAGCGTGAGCGCGAAGCCGCGGATGGTGCCGGTGCCAAAGGCGTAGAGCACGACGGCCGCGATGATGGTGGTCACGTTTGCATCGATGATGGCGCTCAGGGCGTTGGAGAAGCCCTTGTTGATCGAGGAGGCCAGCGGACGGCCCACGGCCATCTCCTCGCGGATGCGCTCGAAGATGACGACGTTGGCGTCCACCGCCATGCCGATGCCCAGGATGATGCCCGCCACGCCCGGCAGCGTCAGCTGCGCGCCGGTGAGCGCCAGCAGCAGCACGACGATCATCACATAGATGGTCAGCGCGATATCGGCCACCAGGCCGCACAGACGATAGCGCGCCAGCATGAAGAGCATGACGAGCGCCACGCCGATGACGCCGGCGATCAGCGCGGTATCCAGCGCCTCGACACCCAGCGTCGCGGAGATGGCGCTGACTTCCAGCTGCGTCAGGTTCAGCGGCAGCGCGCCGGACAGGATCAGCGTCGCCAGATTCTTCGCCTCATCGGCGGTGAAATTGCCGGTGATCTGGCCCTGACCGCCGGAGATCACGGAGTTGACGGTCGGCGCGGAGATGACCTCGCCGTCCAATGTGATGGAAATGGTCTTGCCGATGTTCTCGGCGGTCGCCTCGGCGAAGCGCTTGGCGCCCTCGTCGTTGAGCTCGAAGGCCACGCACGGCTGACCGTTTTCGTCCTGCGCGGCCTGCGCGTTCTCGATCACCGCGCCTTCCAGAATGGTTTCGCCGTTTTCATCGACGAAATACAGCTGCGCAGGCGTGCCGATAATGCGCAGGATCTCGTTGGGATCGGAGACGTTCGGGATCTCCACGCGGATGCGGTCGGCGCCCTGACGGGTGACGGTCGCCTCGGTGAAGCCCTGGCGCGTCAGGCGGCTGGTGAGGATGGAGATGGTCGAGCTCATCTTCTCGTCAAACTCGCCGCTGCCGTCGTCCTCCGCCTGATAGACGGTATACACGCCGCCGCGCAGGTCAAGGCCCAGGGAAATCGCTTCGCCCCACGGCTTGAGGTAGTGCACCATCGTGCCCTTGCCCACGCCAAAGAGCGCCACATAGCCGCACACGGCGATCAGCGCCAGGATGGCGATCAGCGATACGATCGCGCGCGTGCGCGGATTCTTCGGCTTTACGTTCTTCTTCTTCGCCATAGTGATGATCCTCTCTTTATGATGGTCGATCGGTCTTGCAAGCGACGTGGCTGTCCGTCATGCAAAGCCGTCACCCAGCGCGAAGGCCTGATAGACCGTGCGCAGATACGTTCGGCTGGCGAGCACGTTGCCGTTCGCGTCGCTGAGCGCGCGGCGCACCGGCGTGCGGTTTTCCGGGGCGCGCATGACGCCGATGCGCTGCGTGGCAGGCGCCCGCTCGCCGACGTGGTGCGTCTCCTCTCTGGTCGCGGGCGCGCTGACCCAGGCGGCGCGCACCAGCGCAGGCCGCGGCACAGACGCCTGCGGCGCGTCCTGCGAGCCGATCAGGCGGCGGCCGCCGCCAAGGAGCAGGAGGACGAACACGAAACATGAAAGAGCGAAGACGATCGATCGTTCACTTCTTCGCCTCAACGCGCTCGCCTCCTTCCGCACCAGGTCAGGAAAACCCAGAATCAATATCCTTCATTATATGCGCAAATTCGCATACCGTCAAGCTTCCCGTCGCCAAAACGTGCGGCAAAACGTGCGCAATGGAAAAAACTGCCGCTTTCCATCCGGAAAGCGACAGCAAAACGGTCGGTCATGCTCGTGCGCGAAGCGCCAGCGCAGCGGTGAGGATGCGCTCGGCCACCTCGTCCTTGGACAGCAGCGGCAGGGCCGTCATGCCCGCCCGCGTGATCAGCGTCACGATGTTCGTGTCCACATCAAAGCCCGCGCCGGGCGCAGTCACGTCGTTGGCGACGATCATGTCCAGGCGCTTCTTCTCCATCTTGGCCTGCGCGTGCTCAAGCACGTCGTTCGTCTCCGCCGCAAAGCCGACGAACGTCTGATCTGCGCGCTTGCCTTCGCCCAGCGCGGCGGCCACGTCCGGGTTTTCCACCAGCGTGAGCACCATGTCCTCGCCGTCGCGCTTTTTGATCTTCCGGGGCGCGACGGTCTTGGCGCGGTAATCCGCTGGAGCCGCCGACTGGATGACGATGTCCTGCCCGGCCACGTGCGCCTCTGCACATTCAAGCAGCTCCTGCGTCGTCGTGAAGCGGACGACATGCACGCCCGGCGGCGGCTCGATGGCGACAGGGCCGGTGAGCAGCGCCACCTGCGGGCCGCGCTGTGCGGCTGCGCGCGCGATGGCGTAGCCCAACTTGCCGGAAGAGCGGTTGGAGATGTAGCGCACGGGATCCAGCGCCTCGCGCGTCGGGCCGGCGGTGACCATCACGCGCAGGCCCTCCATGTCGCGCTTGCGCATGAGCACCTGCACGGCCCGTCCGGCGATCACCTGCACGTCCTCCAGCTTGCCCGCGCCGCTGTCGCCGCAGGCCAGATGGCCCGTAGCGGGCGCGACGACATGCACGCCGCGCGCCTTGAGCGCGGCGATGTTCTGCTGCGTGGCGGGGTTTTCCCACATGCCGGTGTTCATCGCGGGCGCGATCATCACCGGCGCGCGGGTTGCCATGACGGTGGTGGTGAGCATGTCGTCGGCAATGCCGCAGGCCATCTTGCCGATGACGTTGGCCGTGGCGGGCGCGATCAGGAACAGATCCGCGCGCTTGGCCAGCGCGATGTGCTCGACCTCCCACGTCGCCGGGCGCTCGAACGTGTCCACCGCCACGGGGTGGCCGGAGAGCGTCTCAAACGTCAGCGGCGCGACGAAGCGGCAGGCGTTGCGCGTCATCACCACATAGACATCCATGCCCTGTTTTTGCAGCAGACGCAGCAGCTCGCACGCCTTATATGCAGCGATGCCCCCGGCGACGCCGAGGACAACGGTTTTACCTGGCATCGATGTCCGCAGCGCGCTCGTAGGTGATCAGGCCGCGGTCGACCTCGTCGATGGCGATGGAGACGGGCATGTTCTCCTTGTCCTTGGCGTCGATGAGCGGCGGGATGCCGTCCACCAGCTGGCGGGCGCGCTTGGACACCTCGACGACCAGCGTATAGCGGCAGTCCGCCTTTTCCAGAAGCTGCAGGATGTTGGGATTGGTCATGGACATAAGCGTTCCTCCTCTGATTTTCCTCACGGTGCGCGCCGGCTCAGTCCGTCCGATGGGTTTCCGCCAGATAGATGCCGCGCAATTCCTGATAGGCGGCCTGCAAATCGCCGCCGTTCACGATGCGATACTTGTAGCGCTGTGCACATTCGAGCTCGCCGCGCGCTGCTGCCAGCCGCTGCACGATCTTCTCCTCCGTCTCCGTGGCGCGGCCGCGCAGGCGGCGCTCCAGCTCCTCAAAGCTGGGCGGCAGCACGAAGATGCTCACGCACTCGGGCATGCGCGCCATCACCTGCGACGCGCCCTGCACCTCGATCTCCAGCAGCACGTTTTTGCCATCGTCCAGCACGCTCTCCACATAGGAGCGCGGCGTGCCGTAGCAGTTGCCGGCAAACTGCGCATACTCCAAAAAGTCATTATTCGCGATCCGGTTTTCAAATTCCTGCCTGCTGATGAAAAAGTAGTGCTTTCCGTCGATTTCGCCCGGCCTCGGCGCGCGCGTGGTGGCCGAGACGGAGAACGCAAGCTGCTCGCCGAACTCGTCAAAGAGCATCTTGTTGAGCGTGCCCTTGCCCACGCCCGCGGGCCCGGAGACGACGAACAGCGTGCCCCTCCTCTTGTGTGCCATCAGGGTTCTTCCTCCTCCACAATCGTGGTGTTGTCCTTCACGTCGAAGCGATGCGCGATGGTCTCCGGCTGAACCGCCGAGAGGATCACGTGGTCGCTGTCGGAGATGATCACGGCGCGCGTGCGGCGGCCATACGTCGCGTCGATCAGGCGGCGTTCCTCCCTCGCCTCCTGAATGATGCGCTTGACCGGCGCGGATTCCGGGCCGATGATCGCGATGATGCGGCTGGACGAAATGAAATTGCCGTAGCCGACGTTGATGAGCTTGATTTCCACGTTCTTCTCCCCGTCACTCGATGTTCTGCACCTGCTCGCGCAGCTTTTCGATCTCGCCCTTGGCCGAGACGACCGCCTGCGCGATGGCCGTGTCCATCGCCTTGGAACCGATGGTGTTCACCTCGCGGTTGAGCTCCTGCACCAGAAAGTCGAGCTTGCGGCCCGCGGGCTCGCCGAGCGAAACCGTCTCGCGGATGGCCGCCAGGTGGCTTTTCAGGCGCACCAGCTCCTCGTCGATCGCCGCGCGGTCGGCGAAGATCGCCACCTCCGTGATCAGCCGCGCCTCGTCGATCTCGCCCTCCGTCAGCGCCGCGACGCGCTGCCGCAGCCTGTCGCGATAGTCGCGAACGACAGACGGCGCGCGCTGCGCGATGCCCTCTGCGATGCGCTCGATGCTTTCCGTCTTTTGCAGGATGTCCGCGCACAAGCGCGCGCCCTCCTGCTCGCGCATGGCGATCAGGCCGTCGAGCGCGCCGCTGAGCGCGCGCTCAAACAGCGCACGCACCGCCTGCTGATCCTCGTCCTTCTCCTGCACGCTGAGCACGTCCGGCAGACGGGTGTAATCGGCCAGCGGGATGTCCGCCTCCTTGCCCACGGCAGCGGCCAGCTCGCCCAGCGCCTGACGGTAGGCCACGGCCAGCGCCATGTCCACGCGCACCGCTTTGGCGTCCTGCCTGTGGTTGGCATAGGTGACGAAAACGTCCACGTGGCCGCGGGCAAGCCGGGCGCTCACGCCCTTTCGCACCGCGTCGTCCAGAAACGACAGCGCGCGGGACAGCCTGTAGGACGTATCCAGAAAGCGATGGTTGACGCTCTTGACCTCCACGGTCATCTCGCGCCCGTCCTCCTCCAAGTGGCACCGGCCATAACCGGTCATACTCCTCACCGCAGTCACGCTCCTTTGGTATCCGTCTGTCGATCAGATTATTATAGCACCGCTTTGCCGAATTGGGAAGGGGTCAGTTCCCGTCGATTCTCCCCGTCTCAATCGCCGACAAAAACGCGGCCTCGTCCATGATGCGCACGCCGAGCTTTTGCGCCTTTTGCAGCTTGCTGCCCGCGCTCTCCCCGGCGAGCACCACGCTGGTCTTGCCCGATACGCTGCCCGTCGCCTTGCCGCCGTTCCGGCGGATGAGTTCCTCCGCCTGCGCGCGCGTGAGCGTGGGCAGCGTGCCGGTGAGCACGAACGTCATCCCCGCGAACAGGTCTCCCGCCGCCTCCGCCTGCCGCATCTGCGGCGTGACGCCCGCATCCAGCAGGCGGCGCACGAACGCGCGGTTTTCCTCGTCCGCAAAGAACGACGTGATCGACGCGGCGACGATGTCGCCCACGTCGTCAAGGGCGGTGAGCTCCTCCTGCGTGGCGGCCATCAGGCTCTCCAGCGAGCCGAAGTGCTCCATCAGGTCGCGCGCCGTCTTCTTGCCGATGTTGGGGATGCCGATGGCAAAGAGGAACGCGTCCAGCTCGCAGGCCTTGCTCTTTTCAAGTTCGGCGAGCAGCTTGTCCGCCTTCTTGACTCCAAAGCCCTTGAGCGCGACCATCTCGTCCTTGTCAAGCGCGTAGAGATCCGCCGCGCTGCGCACGCCGAGCCGGTCGTAAAACAGCTCCGCCGTCTTCTCGCTGAACGCCTCGATATCCATGCCCTGGCGCGAGGCGAAGTGCGCCATGCGCGCGATGGCCTGCGGGCGGCACGTCTGCCGGTTGAGGCAGAACAGGTGCGCGCCGCGCCAGGTGAGCGGCGCGCCGCATGCCGGGCATGTTTCGGGCGGCCTGATGTCGGTTTCGGGCGCTTCGCCCTCGCCCTTCCACACGACGCCCATGATCTCCGGGATCACGTCGTTGGAGCGGCGCACCCAGACCTCGCTGCCCACGCGCACGCGCTTGCGGCAGATGTCGCCGTAGTTGTTGAGCGTCGCGCGCTTGACCGTCACGCCGCAGATGTCCACGGGCGTCAGGTGCGCCAGCGGCGTGAGCTTGCCGGTGCGCCCCAGCTCCCAGGAGATGCCCTCCAGCGTCGTCACGGTCTCCTGCGCGGGAAACTTATAGGCGATGGCCCAGCGCGGGAACTTGTCCGTCGTGCCCAGCACCTCGCGGGTGCGCATGTCCGTCAGCTTGATCGTCGCGCCGTCGATGAGGAAATCGAGCGCGTCGCGCTGCGCCTCAATCTCATGCACGAGCGCCATGGCCGCCTCGATGGAATCCGCATAGCCGGTGTAGGGGCTGACGGGCAGGCCGTTCTCCCGCAGGAAATCGAGCATCTCCGCCTGCGTCTCAAAGCTCCTGCCCTCGATGTAGCCCACCTGATAGAACAGCGCGTCCAGGTTCCGGCTCGCCGTGACGCCGGGATCGAGGTTGCGCAGCGCGCCCGCGGCGGCGTTGCGCGCGTTCTTGAGCGGTTCCTCCGCCGTCTCGTTGTACGCCTTGAGCGCCGAGAGGCGCATGATGCACTCGCCCTGCACCTCCATGCGCCCGGCAAAGGGGATTTTTTGCGGGATGCAGCGGATGGTCTTCGCCTGCGGCAGAATGCCTTCGCCGACCTCGCCGTCGCCGCGCGTGGCCGCCTGCACGAGTTTTCCCCCGTCGTAGGTCAGGTTGAGCGTCAGACCGTCAAGCTTGTATTCCACGCAGTAGGCGTTCTGCGGCAGGCCCCCGGCCTCGCGCGTCAGCTTTTCACAGCGCTGTGCCCAGGCGAGAATTGCCTCCTCGCTCTGCGCCTTGTCCATGCTCCACAGCCGCGCGACGTGCCGGTGCGGCTCAAAGCCGGAGAGCACCTCGCCGCCCACGCGGCGGGTCGGGGAATCCGGCAGGCGCACGCCCGTCTCCTCCTCCAGCGCCCGAAGCTGCGCGTACATCGCATCCCACTCGTCGTCGGACATGACGGCCTCGTTGCCGTCGTAATACGCCTTGGAAGCTGCGTTCAGCCTGTCGATCAGGGCCCTCATGAGGCCGTCGTCCATGCTTATCCCTCCGTCTTGATGATCGGCGCGATGGCCAATGCAAATTCCTTCACGCCCACGCTCGCGTCGTCAAAGCGGATCATGATCCGCGCATCCGAACCGACCCCGCTGACGCGCACGACCGCGCCCCTGCCGAACTTCCTGTGCAGCACGTGGTCGCCCGGCGCAAAGATGGAGGCGCCTGCCGCCTCGCTCGCGCCGGAGCGCACGACCTTCGGCGCTTCCTGACGCGCCATGCCGCGCTGCACGCCCGCGATCTGCGCGTCGCCCACGCGCGACGTCCGGCCCATGCCCGCGCCGGAGCCGCGGCTCCAGCTCAGGTAGCTCTGCCTGCGCCCGTCCGGTATGCCGGACGCCTTTTTGGGCGCCCAGTCCTGGCCGCTGGTGAAAGAAGCGCTCCACGCCGGCTGCCGCCACGGGGAAGCGCGGCGCTCGCCCACCGGCGCGCCGAACGCGTCCCCGCGCTCGGAGACGTCCTCCAGCACGCGCATCGGGATGTCGTCGATGAACCGGGAGCGATCGTTGAACTGCATCTGATTGTAGAGCATGCGCCGCGCGGCGTGCGAGAGATACAGCCGTTCGCGCGCGCGCGTGATGCCCACGTAGCAGAGCCGGCGCTCCTCCTCCATGCGCTTGTGGTCCTCTTGGCTGCGCATGGACGGAAAGAGGTTTTCCTCCATGCCAACCATGAACACGTTCGGGAACTCCAGGCCCTTGGCGCTGTGCAGCGTCATCATCGTCACCGCGCCGCCGTTTTCATCCATCGCGTCCAGATCGGACACGAGCGCCACGTTCTCCAGATAGTCGGAGAGCGTCGGGTTGTCGGCCTTTTCCTCAAACTCGCGCACCGCGCCCACAAACTCCCTTATGTTTTCCACGCGGCTGCGGTTCTCGTCGTTGTCCTCGCGGGTGTACTGGCTCTCCAACCCCACCGTGTCGATGACGTACTGCACCAGCTCGGTCAGCTTCATGGTCTCCGCCATCATCGTCAGGTTCATCATCAGCTCGCCGAACTTCTCCACGCTCTTGCGCCCGCGCGCGCCGATGGTCTCCGGGATGTCCATGCAGGCGGTGAGCAGCGGCATCTCCTGCTCGGCGGCATAGCGCGCCAGCTCGCTGACCGTCGTATCGCCGATGGCGCGCCTGGGCACGTTGATGATGCGGCGCACGGAGATGTCGTCCGCCGGGTTGATCATCGCGCGCAGATAGGCCAGGATATCCTTGACCTCCTTGCGGTCGTAGAAGCGCAGGCCGCCGTACATGCGATAGCGGATGCCGCTCTGCACGAACGCCTCTTCCACGACGCGGGACTGCGCGTTGGTGCGGTAGAGCACGGCGCAGCGGGCGTAGTCCTCGCCCTGCATGGCAAGCGCGCGCACCTGACGGCAGACCCACGCGGCCTCCTCGCGCTCGTCGGCCGCGCGATAGAGCCGGATCGGCTCGCCGGGGCCTTCCGCCGTCCACAGCGCCTTGTCCTTGCGCTCCTCGTTGCGCGCGATGACCTGATTGGCCGCATCCAGGATGTTCGCCGTGGAGCGGTAATTCTGTTCGAGCTTGATGACCCTCGCGTCCGGGAAGTCCTTCTCAAAGTCGAGGATGTTGCGGATGTCCGCGCCGCGCCAGCCGTAGATCGACTGATCGTCGTCGCCCACGACGCACAGGTTGCGGCTGTGCTGGGCGAGCAGGCGCACGAGCATGTACTGCGCGTAGTTGGTGTCCTGATACTCATCGACGTGGATGTAGCGGAATTTGCGCTGATACGCTTCGAGCACAGGCGGGTGCTGCGCAAAGAGCTCCAGCGTCTTGACGATCAGGTCGTCAAAGTCGAGCGCGTTCGCCTTTTTGAGCTTTTCCTCATAGGCGGCGTAGACGTCCTGCACCATCTGGCAGCGGTAGTCCCGGTCGGACTGGGCGAACCACTCCTGCGCGCCGAGCAGCTTGTTCTTGGCGTCGGAGATCTTGCCCTTGACCTCACGCGCCGGCAGGAACTTGTCGTCGACGTTCAGCCTTTTGAGGATCTCTTTGAGCGCGGACATCTGATCGTCGTCGTCGTAGATCGTAAAGGAGCGCGTGTAGCCCAGCTTTTCGATGTCGCGGCGCAGGATCCTGGCGCAGCCCGCGTGGAACGTCGATACCCACACGTCCGCCGCGGACGGCCCCGCGAGCTTCTCAATGCGCTCGCGCATCTCGCCGGCGGCCTTGTTGGTGAACGTGATGGCCATGATCGACCAGGGCGGCACGCCGTGCTCGATGAGGTTCGCCACGCGGTATGTCAGCGCGCGCGTCTTGCCGGAGCCTGCGCCCGCCAGCACCAAAAGCGGCCCTTCGAGCGTTTCCGCCGCGAGCCGCTGTTCTTTGTTCAGATCGCTTAAATCCATGTCCGCACCCTCATTGCGCCGAATCGGCGTCGTCTTCCTGCGTCACGCGGTCGAGCACCATCTGATACCCGCCCGCGCCGTAGGTCAGGCTGCGGTTGACGCGGCTGATGGTCGCCGTGCTCGCGCCGGTCTGCTCGGCGATGTCCTGATAGGTCACGCGCCTTTTGAGCAGGCGCGCAACCGCCAGGCGCTGGGCGACGGCCTGAAGCTCCTTGATCGTAAAGATATCCTCAAAGAACAGAAACGCTTCCTCCCGGTTGGAAAGCGCCAGCATGGCGTCGGCGAGTTCGGCGATCTGTTCGTTGTTCATGCGCTCTTCCAGCATATGTACCTCCACATGTCATTCGCTTGCTTTATTATAGCACAGTTTCGGCAGGAAAAAAAGGCGGGCTTTGACTCAGTCCGCCTTTTTGTGTCATGTATCCGATTTTTCAGCGGCGCGTTGCACGTCACTGCGGCAGGATGGCGTTGCTTCGAAAGTCGCTCATGCCGTGCGCGGGTGCGTCGCCCGGCGCGCCGCGCTCGCTAAGCAGCTCCAGATGGCCGACGGAGACCTCGTAGGCCGTCTTCTCCACCACCGTGCCGTCGGGCAGCTGCTTTTGATAGGCGCGCGACTGCAGGCGGCCGGTGAGCTGAATTTTGTCGCCCACGGAGAGCTTTGCCGCAAAGCGCGCGCTGCGCCCCCATGTGATGCACGGGATGTAATCGCTTTTGCCGTAGGCGCGGTTGACGGCGAGCATCATGTCCGCGATCTCGCGGCCAAAGGGCGTGGTGCGATAGGCCGGCGTCTTGCACAGCGTGCCGGTGAGCTGAATCTGGTTGGGATTCTCCCGTTCGTCGCTCTCCACGATCTTCTGGGCAAACGCCGTGATCAGCAGCCGCCCCGCGCCCTCGATGATCTTGTTGTAGGAACGTACTTGGCCCTCGATGGCCAGCGTGTCGCCGTCGGCGAGCATGGCGCCGTCCAGCAGTCGCTCGGAGAGCGTCACCGGCAGGTGGTCCATCGCCCCGGAAAGGCGCGGCACGCCCAGCGTCAGATAGTAGAATTTCTCGCCGAAGGCCTCGTGGCCGACGACGGGCGTCCCGATGACCTTGCCGCTCAAGTGCAGTGTGTTAATGACGTTTTCCATTGTACGTCCTCCTTAATCTTCATGATGGCTGTTCGTTCATGCATCCGGCGCTGCGCTGGCAGCGGGCTGCGGCGTGGGCGTACACAGGTGCTGCTTGCCCGCGTGATCAATCCACGTTTCGCCCTCAAGCAACAGCTGCGATACAGGAATTATCTTGTATCCTGCTTGCGTGTAATATTCAAGAATCTGCGGCAGCGCCTCCAGAATGTACTTGGAGTCGTTGTGAAAGAGCACAATGTCGCCGGGACTGATGTCCTTTGTGCACTGGCGAATCATGTGCTGCGTGCCCAGGTTCTTCCAGTCGAGCGAGTCGACGCTCCACTGCACGCACGCATAGCCCTCCTCCCGGCTCACGCGCACCACATCGTCGTTGTACTCGCCATACGGCGGACGAAAGAGTGTGGTCGGCTTGCCGGTGATGGACGCCACCAGGTCGGAGCATCGCCTGAGCTCCTCCCGGATCTGCGCCTTTGAAAGCTGCGCCATGTGCGGATGCGTCGCGGAGTGATTGCCGATTTCATGCCCTCTGGCGATCAGCTCCTGCACGAGATCCGGGTGTTTTTCCGCCCAGAACCCGACGAGAAAGAACGTGGTCTTGACGTCATACCGATCCAGAATATTCAGGATTTCCTCTGTATTGGCGCGCCCCCATGCAGCGTCAAAGCTGATGGAGATCACTTTCTCCTCCGTGGCCACGTTATACACCGGAAGCTCGCGCGTCGTCACCGCCGCCATCAGCGCGGGCGCGCCCTGCATGGAGACATATGCCACGCACAGCGCCGCAAGCGCCGCCGCCGGCAGCGCCCGCCTGATCTTCGGCGAATCGAAGCGCAGTTTGTTCATCTTCGCATCGCCTCCACTCATTCCTTCGCAGATTGTATATGAGCGGGGCGCGATGTTTAGAACGCTCTGTCCGGTCTTACTGATTTGACGATACGAACGGCCATTTTCTTCCATGAAAAATCAAGTTTCACATTTTTGCCTCATTTGAGCGGGTCAATCGGTCCCTCCTTACGATACAATCCCGGCGTCCGTCACCACGTCGTCAAGCAGCACGCTCACCAGCAGCTGTCCCTTGCCTGCGCGGCGTTCCACGCCGATCTCCGTCACGTTCATCTCCGTCACATGCCCCTGCTTCTGCACGAAGCGCACCTGCCCGGCGTGCGTCACATCCAGCAGCGCCGAGAGCTGCGTGCCGGTCTCGCCCGATTTCGTCATGGGCAGCAGCTTTTGTCCCTTCGTCGCGCGCTTTTGACGGTCGATGTCGTCGGCCATCATGCGCTTGCCAAAGCCGCGGTCGCTGATGAGCAGCAGCATGTCGCCCGGCTGGGGCAGCATCGCCCAGCAGACCGCGTCGCCCTCGGAGAGTTCGATGCCGCGCACGCCCGCCGTCGCGCGGCCCATCGTGGAGACCTCGCTGAGCCTGAAGCGCAGGCTCATGCCCAGGCGCGTGGCCAGCAGCAGATCCACGCGCGCGTCCGGCGCGACCGTCAGCACGGCCGCCACGCGATCCTCGCCCTTGAGGGAAATCGCGGCGAAGCGGGCGCGGCGGATGCCGTACTCGCCAGCAGCCGTGCGCTTGACCTGTCCGTTCTTCGTGACAAAGAGCAATTCGCCGAACTTGCCCATCTCCTCGCTCCTGGCGCAGAGCATCTGTACGGCGCGTTCGCCGTCCTCCAGGCCCGCGATCAGACCCGTGAGCAGGCTGCCGCGCTCCTTGAGGCGCATCGTCTCCGGGATCTTGGCGACGTCCAGCATGAAGCAGTTGCCCCGGTCGGTGAAGATGTAGAGCGACTCGTCCGTCGCCGTCTGAATCGTCTGCACGACCTCCCCGGCCATGCCCGGCTGCTGGATGAACTTGTCGATCAGGCGCGGGCTCATGCGGCGCAGCTGACCGTCGCGCAGGCGCAGGATCGCCGTGTCCTCGGCGGCGGGCTTCAAATCCGCTTCCGGCAGCTGCGCGCCGTCGTCCTCCACCAGCTCCGTGCGGCGCGCGTCGGCAAAGCGCTCGCGAATCTCGTTCATCTCCGTGCGGATGACGGCGATGAGCTTCTTCTCGCTCTTGAGGATGCCCTCCAGGCGGTTGATCGTCTTGAGGATCGCCTCGTACTCGCGGCGAAGCGCCTCGATCTCAAGGCCCGTCAGGCGCTGGAGGCGCATGTCCAGAATCGCCTGCGCCTGCACGTCCGTCAGGCCGAAGCGGTTCATCAGCTGTTCCTTGGCCTCCTTCGGGCTGCGGCTCTTGCGGATGAGCGCGATCACCTCGTCGAGGTGGTTGACCGCGACCATGAGACCGGCCAGAATGTGCTCGCGCGCGCGGGCCTGCTCCAGCTCATACCGGGTGCGGCGGGTGACGACGCGCTTCTGGTGGTCGATATAATAGGAAAGCATCGCCTTGACGCCCATCTGCATGGGGCGGCCCTGTGCGATGGCGACCATGTTCACGCCGAATGTGACCTGCAGGTCGGAGTATTTGTAGAGCACGGCGAGGATCTGCATGGGATCGACGTCGCGCTTGAGCTCGATGACCGCGCGCAGGCCTGTGCGGTCGGACTCGTCCCGGATGTCGTAGATGCCGCCCAGCTGCGCCTTCTTCTCCTCGCTGAGCTTGAGGATCTTTTCGAGCATCGCCGCCTTGGGCACCTGATAGGGCACCTCGGTGATGACGATGAGCTTGCGCCCGGCGCTGCCGTCCTCAATGTGCACATGGGCGCGCAGCGTCAGCTTGCCCCGGCCCGTCTCATAGGCGCGTACGATCTCCTCGTTGCGGATGAGCCGGCCGC
Source organism: uncultured Clostridia bacterium (assembly GCA_944333055.1). Classification (GTDB taxonomy): domain Bacteria; phylum Bacillota; class Clostridia; order Christensenellales; family Aristaeellaceae; genus Ventricola. Next base: position 29,611 of record CALVKT010000022.1, on the reverse strand, counting down.
CGGTGGGAAAGTCCGGCGCGGGCATGACGCGCATGATGTCCTGCACGCTCGCATCGGGGTTGTCCATCAGCAGGATCGCCGCATCGATCGCCTCGCCGAGGTTGTGCGGCGGGATGTTCGTCGCCAGGCCGACCGCGATGCCGGACGCGCCGTTGACCAGCAGGTTCGGATAGCGCGCGGGCAGCATGTCCGGCTCCTTGAGCGAGTCGTCAAAGTTCAGGCTGAAGGGCACGGTGTCCTTGTCGATGTCGCGCAGCATCTCCAGCGCCAGCGGCGCCATGCGCGCCTCCGTGTATCGCATGGCGGCGGCGCTGTCGCCGTCGATGGAGCCGAAATTGCCGTGGCCGTCCACCAGCACGCCGCGCATGCTGTAGGGCTGCGCCATGCGCACCATCGCGTCGTAGACGGAGCTGTCGCCGTGCGGGTGATACTTGCCCAGGCAGTCGCCCACGATGCGCGCGCACTTCTTGTGCGGCTTGTCCGGCGTGACGCCCAGCTCGCTGAGCGTGAAGAGGATGCGCCTCTGCACGGGCTTGAGGCCGTCCTCCACGCGCGGCAGCGCGCGCTCAAGGATGACGTGCTCCGCGTATGGGATCATCGAGATGTGCATGACCTCTTCCATCGGCCGCTGGATGATTTCATGGCGCGGGGGCTGCGCCGTCGTGTCCGGTGTCTTTTTGCGTGCCATTTACGCGTTCGCCCTCCCTTCCTGCGTGAGGAACGTATCGACCTTGTTAAAATCGGCGTACGTCGTGATGTAATCGCGCCGGGGCTCGACCTTGTCGCCCATCAGCAGCGTGACCAGGCGCTCGGCCTCGGTCACATCCTCCAGCGTCACCTGCATGAGCTGGCGGTTTTCGGGGTTCATGGTCGTCTCCCAGAGCTGCGCGGGGTCCATCTCGCCCAGGCCCTTGTAGCGCTGCACCGTGTAGCCGCGGCCGACGGAGGCCGTCGCCTTGGCCAGCTCCTTGTCGTCGTAGGCGTAGATGATCTTCTCGCCCTTGGCCACGCGATAGAGCGGCGGCATGCCGATGTACACGTGCCCCTCGTTGATCAGCGGGCGCATGTAGCGATAGAAGAACGTGAGCAGGATCGCGCGGATGTGCGCGCCGTCCTGATCGGCATCGGAGAGGATGATGACCTTGTGATACTTGAGCGTGCTGATGTCAAAGTCCTCGCCGATGCCCGTGCCCAGCGCGGTGATGATCGAGCGGAATTCCTCGTTGGCCAGCACCTGATTGATGCGCTTCTTTTCGACGTTGAGCGGCTTGCCGCGGATCGGCAGGATCGCCTGGAATCGGCGGTCGCGGCCCTGCTTGGCGCTGCCGCCTGCCGAGTCGCCCTCCACGATGAACATCTCGTTGAGCTCCGGCTTCTTGCCGGTGCAGCTGGAGAGCTTGCCCACCAGCGGCGCGGCCTCCAGCTGATTCTTCGCGCGGGCGACCTCCTTCGCCTTGCGCGCGGCCTCGCGCACGCGGCTGGCGCGCAGCGCCTTGTCCACGATCGCCTGGGCGACGTCCTGATTCTTGAGGTTCTGCAAGTACTCCGTCATCCGCGCGTAGACGAAGGACTCGACCGCCGGGCGCACCTCCGTGTTGCCGAGCTTGCCCTTGGTCTGCCCTTCAAACTGCGGGTTGCGCACGAAGGTGAGCAACACGGCCGTGATCCCCTCGCGGTAGTCCTCGCCCATCAGGTTGTTGTCCTTCTCCTTGAGTGCGCCGATGCGCCGCGCGTAGTCGTTGAGCGCGCGGGTGAAGCCGGCCTTAAAGCCCATCTCGTGCGTGCCGCCCTCGGCGGTGGGGATGTTGTTGACGTAGGAGAAGATGCTCTCGGCGTAGTCGTCCGTGTGCTGGATGGCCAGCGCGATGCGCACGTCGTCCTGCATGCCCTCCAGCAGCAGGATGTGCTCGTAGAGCGGCGTCTTGTCGCGGTTGATGTAGCGCACGTAGTCCGCCAGGCCGCCCTCGTAGTGGAAGACGGTCTTCTGCTTCTCCGGTTCCTTCTCCCGCTCGTCGATGAACGTGATCTCCAGCCCCCGGTTGAGATACGCCAGCTCGCGCAGGCGGCGGCGCACGGTTTCGGCGTTGAAACGCGTCTCCTCAAACACGGCGCCGTCGGGCAGGAACGTGACGCGCGTGCCGTGGCGGCGCGTGGCGCTCACGCGCTCCAGCGGCGTCACCGCGCGGCCGGACGCGATCTTCTTTTCGACAGGATCGTAATTGCTCTCAAAGCGCATGCGGTAATGGCCGCCGCCCGTGTAGCTGTCCACGACCAGCCATTTGGAGAGCGCGTTGACCACCGACGCGCCCACGCCGTGCAGTCCGCCCGAATAATTGTAATTCTGATGATCAAATTTGCCGCCGGCATGCAGGCGCGTGTAGATGACCTCCACGCCCGTGATGCCCAGCTCCGGATGGATATCGACCGGCACGCCGCGCCCGTCGTCCTCGACGGATGCGCTGCCGTCCTGATGCAGCTCCACGCGGATGCTCCTGGCATAGCCGTTGGCCACCTCGTCGATCGCGTTGTCCACGATCTCCCAGAGCAGGTGGTGCAAGCCGCGGGAGCCCGTGGAGCCGATGTACATGCCCGGACGCATCCGAACCGCATCGAGTCCTTCGAGCACCTTGAGCATGCTGGCAGAATACGTTTTCGCCATAGATAGAACCTCCCTTGTGGTCATACAGCTTTGCATTATAACGGAAATTTCCTTTTTTTGCAATCCTTTTGAAATCCTTGCCGCGCGGCGCGCAAAGCATGCGCGCACGGGGATAAAATGTGCGGCGCATGCAGAGAATAGCCGCAGAATACGAAAACAGAAAGCGAGGGGTTTCCTTGTCCATCGGCATGATCGTGCTGCTCGTGTTGGGGCTGCTCATCCTCTTTGGCGCGCTGCATCGGGTGCTGGACCGCATGGCGCTCACCGACAGGCAGGCGCTCTTGTGCGTGGCAGCCATCTTCATCGGCGGTTTTCTGCCCAACATCCCGCTCGGGCTCATCGAAATCAACATCGGCGGCGCGTTGGTGCCCATCATCGTGTGCGTCTATCTCTTCCTGCACGCCGGTACGGCCAAGGAGCGCGTGCGCGCGCTGGTCGCCTCCCTCCTCACCGCGGCGGCCATCTACGCGCTGACCCTCGTCTTCCCCGCCGATCCGCTGGCGATGCCCATGGTCGATCCCATGCTTCTCTACGGCATCGCGGGCGGCCTGATCGCCTGGCTGCTGGGCAGATCGCGAAGAAGTGCGTTCATCGCGGGCGTGCTGGGCGTCGTGCTCGCGGACATCATCTCCAGCGCGTCGCTGTGGATGCGCGGCATCGACCAGACGCTCTACCTGGGCGGCGCGGGCGCGCTGGACGCCACCGTGCTCGCCGGCGTGACGGCCGTGCTCCTGTGCGAGCTGACGGGCGAGATCATGGAGCGCATCCAGACGGGCCGCGCCCACGCGCCCGGCGAGGACGGCGCCATCGAAGGGGGCCGCCGCGCATGAAACGATCTGTCTGTTTGCTCGCGCTCGCCCTGCTGCTGGGCGCGCCCCGCTCACTGGCGGAAGAAGCTGCGCACGACACCGTATTCACCGTGACCGGCGAGGACGGCGGCGCGCTGTTTTCCATTGCCCACGCTCTATATGCGGGCGACGAATACATCAGCGCGGACAATGTCCTCTACCGCATCGACACCGTGCAGGGCACGACCGCCACGGCGGTGCGCATCGGCGAGGAGGCCATGCCGGACGTCTCCTGGCTGGAGACGGGCGAGGCGCAGGCCGTCTTCGCGGCGCAGGACGGCGCCGTGGCGGCGGCGTCCGACAGCACGGACGCGCGCAAGCTGATCGCGCTCTACGTCACCCACAGCGACGAGAGCTACGTCCCCTCCGACGGCACGCAGAGCATCGAGGGCCAGGGCGGCATCTACGACGTGGCGCGAGAGTTTCGCGACGCGCTCCAGGCCAGAGGGATCGACGTGATCCTCGACGAATCGACGCACCTGCCCCACGACTCCGGCGCGTACCGCAGGAGCCGGCGCACCGCCGAACGCCTGCTGCAAAATCGGCCGGACGCGATCATCGACATCCACCGCGACGGCATCCCGGACGCCGGTGAGTACGCCGCCACCATCGACGGCAAGGCGGCCTCGCAGGTGCGACTGCTGGTGGGCCGCGGCAACCAGAACAGCGACGTCAACCGGACGTTCGCCAAGGAGCTCAAGGCCGTCGCGGACAAGCAATACCCCGGCTTGATCAAGGACATCTTCATCGGCAAGGGCAATTACAACCAGGATCTCTCGCCCAACGCCATGCTGCTGGAGTTCGGCACGCACACCATCAGCAAGGAGCGCGTGATTGAGTCCACGGACATGATGGCCGACGTCGTCTCCACCGCGCTCTACGGCACGCAGACCGGCAGCGCCAAAGCCGAGGCCGCACCCGATGCAAAGGCTGCCGAATCCGAGAAGAACAAGGGCTCGATGTCCGGCATCGCGATATTGGCCGTGATCGTGATCGTCGGCGTGATCGTCTTTGCGCTGGTGCAGACGGGCGGCGGCAAGGCCATGGGCGAAAAGATCGGGCGCAACGTCAGCGAGATGACAGGCGGCCTGCTGGGCAAGAAGCCGAAGAAAGAGGATGAAAAGTGAATCGACGAACCGGCAGCGCGCAAGCCTGCCGGTTTGCCCGTTTCATTCCGTGCAGCGCGTTTTTGTGCTCGCTTTTCATGAAAAGCTTGACTTTGCGGGGCAATTTGTAGATAATAAATTGGGTTAATTTGAAGAAGAGGTGTCACGAAAGCATGTCTCAGCGCATTGCCAGCGTCTTTCCCGGTTCCCTCGCCGCGCGCAGCGGCATCAGGGCCGGCGAAACGCTCCTGTCCATCAACCGCACGCCGGTGCTCGACGTGGTCGATTACCAGTATCTGACCGCGCGGCCTGCGCTGGAGCTGCTGCTGGAGGACGCGGCGGGCAACCGGCGCACCGTGCACGTGCACAAGCGCACGGAGGACCCCCTCGGTCTGACGCTCGAATCCTCGCTGATGAGCTGTCCCAAGACGTGTGCCAATCACTGCATCTTCTGCTTCATCGAGCAGATGCCACCGGGCATGCGCCAAAGCCTCTACGTGCGCGACGACGACTGGCGCCTCTCCCTGATGGCGGGCAACTTCGTCACGTTCACCAACCTGCCCCGCCGGGAGATGGACCGCATGGTCGAGCGCAAGGCCAGCCCGATCTACGTCTCCGTGCACACGACCAACGGCGAGCTGCGCAAGAAGATGCTCAATCACATCCACGCCGACCGGATCATGGAGCACCTGCGGCGCTTTGCGGACAACGGCATGAGCTTCCACTGCCAGGTGGTGCTCTGCCCCGGCATCAACGACGGCGCGGAGCTGGACCGCACGCTGCGCGACCTCGCCTCGCTCGCGCCGCACGCGCTGTCCGTGGCGCTGGTGCCGGTCGGACTGACGCGCTATCGCGAGCACCTTTTCCCCCTTCGCCCCTACACGCAGGCGGAAGCGCGCGCCATCGTCGCGCAGGCGGAGGCGTTCCAGCGGGATATGCTCGCCGCGCACGGCACGCGGTTCGTCTTCCCGTCCGACGAGCTTTACCAGATCGCGGGCCTGCCCATCCCCGAAGCCGAGGCCTACGAGGAGTTTCCGCAGTTTGAAAACGGCGTCGGCCTGCTCGCGCGGCTGCGCGACGAATTCCGCGAGGCGCACGCGCTCGCCCGACGCTTAGACCCCGAAGGCGCGGAAATCGTGCCCCGCCGGGTGATCATGGCCACCGGCACGTCGGTCGCGCCGTTCATGCGGGAACTGCTTGACGCCTGTCCGGTGCCGGGCATCACCGTCGATATCCGCCCCATCGTCAACCGCTTCTTCGGCGAGACGGTCACCGTCTCCGGGCTGATCACCGGGCAGGATCTGGTGGCGCAGCTCAAGGGCGCGCAGGCGGACGAAATACTCATCACCGAAAGCATGCTCCGCGAGGGAGAGGACGTCTTTCTCGACGACATGACGCTGATTCAGGCGCAGGAAGCCCTCGGCATCCGCATCCGTCCCGTCCCGGACGACGGCGCGGACCTGCTTGATGCCCTGCGCGGAACGGAGGAATAACCATGGCCAAACCCCTTGTCGCCGTCGTGGGCCGCCCCAACGTCGGCAAATCGACATTCTTCAACAAGATCGCCGGCAAGCGCATCTCCATCGTGGAGGACACGCCCGGCGTCACCCGCGACCGCATCTACGCGGACTGCGAATGGCTCGACCACAAGTTCACGCTGATCGACACGGGCGGCATCGAGCCGCGCACGGACGACATCATGCTCAGGCAGATGCGCCGCCAGGCCGAGATCGCCATTGAGACCTGCGACGTCATCCTCTTTTTCACCGACGGACGCACCGGCATGACCGCCGACGACGAGGACGTGGCCACCATGCTGCGCAAGAGCCGCAAGCCGGTCATTCTGGTCGTCAATAAGGTCGACAGCCAGACGATGAACGACTCGATCTACGAGTTCTACAACCTGGGCCTGGGCGAGCCGTTCCCGATCTCCTCGGTGAACATGCTGGGCCTGGGCGACCTGCTCGACGAGATGGTGCGCCACTTCCCCGCCGATCGCGGCAACGGCGAGGAGGACGAGCACACCATTCAGATCGCCGTCGTCGGCCGCCCGAACGTGGGCAAGAGCAGCCTCGTCAACCGGATTCTCGGCCAGGAGCGCTCCATGGTCTCCGACATCGCCGGCACCACGCGCGACGCCATCGACACGGCGTTCGTGCGCGACGGCCAGCGCTACAACATCATCGACACCGCCGGCATCCGCCGCAAGCGCGCCATCGAGGAGGAGTCCATCGAGCGCTATTCCATCGTGCGCGCGCTGGCCGCCGTGCGCCGCTGCGACGTGGCGCTCATCGTCATCAACGCCGAGGACGGCGTGACCGAGCAGGACACCAAGGTCGCCGGCTACGTGCACGATGAGGGCAAGGCCGCCATCATCGTCGTCAACAAGTGGGACGCCGTGGAAAAGGACACCAACACCATGGAGGCCTACCGCAAGCAGGTGATCGAAGGCCTCAAATTCATGGACTACGCGCCGGTGCTCTTCATCTCCGCGCTGACGGGCCAGCGCGTGTCCAAGGTGCTTGAGAGCGTCAAGGCCGCCTATGCGCAGACCTCCCGGCGCATCACCACGGGCCTGCTCAACGACGTGCTCGCCGATGCGACCGCCGCGCTGCAGCCGCCCTTCACCGCGGGCCGCCGCCTCAAGATCTACTACGCGACGCAGCAGGGCGTCTGCCCGCCCTCCTTCGTCTTCTTCGTCAACGACGAAAAGCTGATGCACTTCGCCTATCAGCGGTATCTGGAAAACCAGTTCCGCAAGGCGTTCGGCTTTGAAGGCACGCCGCTTCAATTCATCCTGCGCCAGAAGAAACAGAAGGAGGACTGATCCCATGTTGATGTATCTTCTCGTCGTCGCCATCGGCTACCTGCTGGGCAGCATCTCCACCGGCGTCGTGCTCTCCAGGCTCTTCGCCAAGACGGACATCCGCAGCCAGGGCAGCGGAAACGCCGGCACGACCAACATGCTGCGCATCCTCGGCCGCAAGATGGCGCTCTTCACGTTCATCGGCGACATGCTCAAGGGCATCATCGCCGTGTTCATCGGCAAGTGGCTGGTGGGCGGCGATCTGGGCGGCGTGCTCGGCGTGCTGGGTGCGGTGCTCGGCCACTTCTACCCGCTCTACTTCGGCTTCAAGGGCGGCAAGGGCATCGCCACCAGCTTCGGCAGCCTGCTGTTCGTCTTCCCGGTGGAAGCGCTGCTCGCCTTCGCGCTGTTCCTGGTGCTCGTCGCCGTCACGCATTACGTCTCCGTCGGCTCCATCGCGGCCGCGGTCGCCCTGCCCGTGCTGGTGCTGATCACGCACCCGGACAACGCGCCCGTGTGCGTGATCGTCTGCTGCATCGGCGCGTCGGTCATCTGGCGGCACAGGGCGAACATCCGCCGCCTGCTCAACCACACGGAGAACAAGCTCGACTTCAACACGCTCAAGCACAAGAAGAAGTGACGCGCAGCGCGTTTCTCATGCCCTCTCCGCTTTGAAAGAATAACAGGGCCTGCCCCACCGGCAGGCCCTTTATGTTGGTCACATCGTCGTGCTTTCCTCTGCCGTCTGCCCATTGTCCGTCGTCCGCCTGCGCGAGGGGAGACAGATGACCTGTCCCGCGACGAAATCGCTGGGCAGCAGATTGGGGTTGAGCCGGAGCATCTGCTCGACCGTCGTGCCGTTGAGCGACGCGATCTCCTCAAGCGTGTCGCCCTCCTGAATCCGATAGACCGGCCCGCCGTTCTCGCACAGGCCGCGGTCGCCTCCCGGCGGCACGCACAGCACGTCGCCCGGCCGCAGCGCCGTCAGCCGGATGTCCTCGTTGTACTCCCGCAGCGCGCGCAGCGACACATTGGAGGCGAGCATCACGTCCACCACGCTCTGCCCCGGCTGCACGGTGTAGGCAGACGAGCCCACCGGGCAGGAACGGCCTTCCGCCGTCGGGATGCACAGGATATCGCCCACCAGCAGCCTGCCCGCCGCGATTGTCGGATTGGCGTTCATCAGCGCGCGCACGCTGACGCCGAACTTGCGGGCGATCAGGTAGAAGCTGTCGCCCCGCTGAACCCGGTAGCTCTGGCTGCCGCTCGGGCAGTTTGTCTCCACGGCGTCAAGCGCAGGCTGATTGATCAGCGCTTCGTTGCTCATGCCGTTTTGGGTGCCGTTAGAATTGCTGGTTTCCATAAAAAGAACAGCCCCTTTCCACGTTCTGCTGTCATCCTATGCGTGAAAGGGGCTGTTTGTGCCGGTTGCGCGCCTGATCAGGCGAGCGCGTTGCCTTCGTTGTCAAAGAGCGGGAGCTTCTCAAGATAGACGAGGTCCTCGCGCGCCTGCGCATCGCCTTCCGCCAGGATCGCCATGCGGCCGCAGATCTCCCCGCCCGCCTTTTCCACCAGCTCTTCCAGGGCGCGCAGCGATTCGCCGGTGGAGATCACGTCGTCGACGATCAGGATCTTCTTGCCCTTCATCAGCTTGGCGTCCTCGCCGTCCAGATACAGGCGCTGGACGTGGTCGGTCGTGATGGAGCGCACCTCCACGCTGAAGACGTCCTTCATGTAGAGCTTGGCGCCCTTGCGCGCAAGCAGCCACTTCTTCGCGCCGCACTGGCGCGCCATCTCGTACGCCAGCGGGATCCCCTTGCTCTCGGCGGTGATGATGTAGTCAAATGCAGGCGCGCGCTTGAGCAGCTCGCTCGCGCAGGCGATGGTCAGCTCGCAGTCGCCGAAGATGACGAAGCCGGCGATGCAGAGCTTGTCGTTGAGCGGACAGATGGGCAGGTCACGTTCGCAGCCCGCGATGGTCATATGATGATGCGTCTTCATGATGATGTCCCTCTTTCGTCGTGCGGGCGCATGCCCCGCAATCTTCCCTGTCATTATGGCATCGTTTGGCACGATTGTCAATGAAAAGACGGCGATTCAAGGGAATTCGAAAGAAACCGACCGTTGGTTTGGTTCCTTTTTTCGCGGCCCTGCTTTCCTGTTTTCGGATGAAACGGCGCTGCGCGCCGCTCGCCCCGGCGATTTTATGAAGCTTTTTTCATATTTGCCCGCCAGCCTTGACGCGCCCCGCCATTCGTGATAAGATATCCACCAATGGCGGACTAAATATTGTGCCATTTTTCTTTCCGGCACGCTAGATATAGTATTTCCACACCATTTTCATAGAACAACGGAAGAGGGGAATGTTGATGTACGTCATCAAAAAGGACGGTACGAGGGATCCGTTCAACGTCAATAAAGTCGTGTCGGCGGTCAACAAGAGCGCCGAGCGCGTGCTCTACAGCTTCACGCCGGACGAGCTGGAGTTCATCTGTCATTTTGTGACGGAAAAGTGCCTGGCGATCGGCAGCGAAGGCGTGCGCATCGAGCAGATGCACCACATCGTCGAGGGCGCGCTGGATGCCGTCAACCCGGCGGTCGCCAAATCCTACCGCGACTACCGCAACTACAAGACCGACTTCGTGCAGATGCTCGACGCGGTGTATAAAAAGTCGCAGTCGATCATGTACATCGGCGACAAGGAGAATTCCAACGCCGACAGCGCGCTGGTCTCCACCCGCCGCAGCCTGATCTTCAACCAGCTCAACAAGCAGCTCTACCAGAAGTTCTTCCTCAACGTCGAGGAATTGCAGGCGCAGCGCGACGGCTACATCTACATCCACGACATGTCCGCCCGGCGCGACACCATGAACTGCTGCCTGTTCAACGTGGCCGAGGTGCTCAAGGGCGGCTTTGAGATGGGCAACCTCTGGTACAACGAGCCCAAGACGCTCAACGTCGCCTTCGACGTGATCGGCGACATCGTGCTCTCCGCGGCCAGCCAGCAGTACGGCGGCTTCACCGTCTCCTGCGTGGATCAGCTGCTGGACCCCTACGCCGAGCGCAGCTACGTCATGTTCCTGGACCGCTATCGTGCGCTCGGCCTGAGCGACGAACGCGCGCACGAGGAGGCCATGAAGGACATCGTCAACGACTTTGAACAGGGCTTCCAGGGCTGGGAATACAAGTTCAACACCGTCGCATCCAGCCGCGGCGACTACCCGTTCATCACCATGACGCTGGGCCTGGGTCAGACGCGCATGGCCAGGCTGGCCAGCAAGCTCTTCCTCAAGGTGCACGCGGGCGGCCAGGGCAAGAAGAACAACAAAAAGCCCGTGCTCTTCCCCAAGCTCGTCTTCCTCTACGACGAAAACCTGCACGGCCCGGGCAAGCCGCTGGATGACGTCTTTGAGGCCGGCATCGACTGCTCGGCCAAGACGATGTACCCCGACTGGCTGAGCCTGACCGGCGAAGGATACGTCGCCTCGATCTACAAGAAGTATGGGCAGGTCATCAGCCCGATGGGATGCCGCGCGTTCCTCTCCCCGTGGTTTGAGCGCGGCGGCATGGAGCCGGCGGACGAGGACGACAAGCCCGTGTACGTGGGCCGCTTCAACGTCGGCGCCGTCTCGCTGCACCTGCCGCTGATCCTGGCGAAGGCGCGCAAGGAGAATCGCGACTTCTACGAGGTGCTCGACTACTACCTTGAGCTCATCCGCAAACTGCACATCCGCACCTATGCCTACCTCGGCGAGATGCGCGCGAGCACCAACCCGCTGGCCTACTGCGAGGGCGGCTTCTACGGCGGCCATCTGGGGCTGTACGACAAGATCAAGCCGCTGCTCAAGACGGCCACGGCGTCCTTCGGCTACACCGCGCTCAACGAGCTGCAGGAGCTCTATAACGGCAAGAGCATCTACGAGGACGGCCAGTTCGCCCTGGAGGTCATGCAGCACATCAACGACAAGGTCGCCCAGTTCAAGAAGGAGGACGGCAACCTCTACGCCATCTACGGCACGCCCGCCGAGAGCCTGTGCGGCCTGCAGATCGAGCAGTTCCGCAAGCTCTACGGCATCGTGGAAAACGTGTCCGACCGGCCGTACGTCTCCAACTCTTTCCACTGCCACGTCACCGAGGACATCACGCCCGTCGAAAAGCAGAACAGCGAAATGCGCTTCTGGAACCTCTCCAACGGCGGCAAGATCCAGTACGTCCGCTATCCCATCGGCTACAACAAGGAGGCCATCCGCACGCTCGTGCGCCGCGCGATGAAGATGGGCTTCTACGAGGGCGTCAATCTCTCGCTGGCCTACTGCGACGACTGCGGCCATCAGGAGCTGGAGATGGACGTGTGCCCCAAGTGCGGCAGCAGCAACCTCACGAAGATCGATCGCATGAACGGCTATCTCTCCTACTCCCGCGTGCACGGCCAGAGCCGCCTCAACGACGCGAAGATGGCCGAGATCGCCGAGCGCAAGAGCATGTAAGGGGAATCTGCCATGAATTATCATCACATCACCGTGGACGACATGCTCAACGGCGACGGCCTGCGCGTGGTGCTCTGGGTGTCCGGGTGCGACCATCGCTGCCCCCACTGCCAGAACCCGCAGACCTGGCCGGAACACAGCGGCATCCCGTTTGACGAGGACGCGCACGAGGAGCTCTTTGAAGCGCTCTCGCGCGATTACATCAGCGGCGTCACATTTTCCGGCGGCGATCCGCTGTTTTTGCCCAACCGCGAGACGGTCGGCGCCCTGATCGCCGAGATCCGCGCGCGCCTGCCGGAAAAGACCATCTGGCTGTACACGGGCAGCCTGTTTGAAGAGATCCGCACGCTCCCCTTCATCCCGCAGATCGACGTCATCGTCGACGGCCCGTACATCGACGCGCTGCGCGACACGCAGCTGCACTGGAAGGGCAGCAAGAATCAGCGGGTCATCGACGTCGGACGGACGCTCGCCGAGGGCAAAATCGTCCTTTGGGCGTAAATCACGGAGGAAGACATGCTACGCATCGCCAAGTTTGAAAAGGTATCGCCCCAGCGCTTCGTCAGCGACTGGATCGCCACGTTCCCGCAGCAGACCATCGAGCAGGCCGTCCTCGCCTACGAGCACATTCAGCTCCCGCGCCGCGCGACCAGCGGTTCCGCCGGATACGACTTCTTCGCGCCCGTCGGCTTTGAGCTGCCCGCCGGCGGCAGCATCAAGATCCCCACAGGCATCCGCGTCGTGATGGAGGACGGCTGGGTGCTGACGCTCTATCCGCGCAGCGGCTTGGGCTTCAAGTATCGCTTCCAGCTGGACAACACGGTCGGCGTCATTGACAGCGACTACGCCCGCTCCGACAACGAGGGCCACATCTTCATGCGCATGACCAACGACAACCGCGAAGGCAAAGGCCTGCGCGTGCCGTCTGGCACGGCGTTTGCGCAGGGCATCTTCCTGCCCTTCGGCATCACCGTGGACGACGACGTGCAAACCGCCCGCAACGGGGGCTTCGGCTCCACGAGCCGGGCCTGACAGGAGGCGCCATGTCCTTTTCCGTCATCGCCTATCCGCAGGAGAAGGCCGCACGCTACCGGCTGCTCCTTTCGCAGCTCGCCGCCCTGACGGACGGCGAGCGACACCCCATCGCCAACCTCGCCAATGCCGCCGCGCTGCTCTATCAAGGGCTGCCGGAAGTCAACTGGTGCGGTTTTTACCTGATGGATGGCGGCGCGCTGCTGCTGGGCCCCTTCTGCGGCCTGCCCGCCTGCATCCGCATCCCGCTGGGCCGGGGCGTGTGCGGCACGGCTGCCCGGCAGGACGCGGTGCAGCGCGTGCAGGACGTGCACGCTTTCCCCGGCCACATCGCCTGCGACGGCGCGTCCAATGCGGAGATCGTCATTCCGCTGCATCATGCCGGCCGCGTGATCGGCGTGCTGGATATCGACAGCCCGACTCCTGGTCGTTTTGACGAAACCGACCAGGAGTATCTTCTTTTGCTCGCGCGCCATCTGGAGAAAAGCTGCAATTTTGATCGAATCGGATACGCAATCTCATCCTGATGCACATTCTGATCAAAGTCTTTCGCGCCGGCGCGGCCTCGCTCCGGTCGCCGCAGCGCCTCCACGCTGCGGGGCCGGAATGAACGATTCCTTCATGCCCTGTGAAGCCCAGCAACTTCAACGCAATCCTGCGGCGGATCCATTCACTTTGCCAATCCATCCGGACGTTCGGTATTTTGGGATTCATACACCATTCAGATTGGAGAAAGGCACGGCTATGAAGATAGAGATCGGGAAGGATTTCCCCCAGTATTTTAAGCCCGCATATCCGGAAGAATTTGAACTGTTCTCCCACTTTGAGATCACGGCGGGCATACCGAATGTTCTGTTTGCAGTCACCACCTGGAAGGAAAACGGGAAGCCGAATGTGTGCTTTCATGCCTGGAGCTGCTTTCACGGCGATAAGACCGCCTTTTTCGCCGTGATGGGAAACTTATATCAACATACCCACACGTATGCCAACATTCAAAGGGAAACATGTTTTTGTATCAACTTCCTTCCCATAAGCCATTATGACCATCTGGTAAACACCATTCACCACAACGAAATGGACGATGACGAATTTGCGGCAGGCGGCTTTACGCTTTCCCATGCCAAAACGATCCATGCGCCGGTTATTGACGAAGCGTTTCTCACGATGGAATGCACCCTGAAAGACATACAGGATCTAAGCGGTGCGGGGATGACGGCTATGGTGATCGGGCAGGTGCAGCATATCTCTGTGGAGGCGTCCTATGCGCAGGGCTATGAACGGCGATACGGCAGGGACGGATTCATGATGTTGATTCCGGCGCCGCAGGACCTGATCACCGGAGAGCCGAATCAGTCGGCGATTGCGACGGTGCATATCGAGAAATACGACTGATTGAAGGAGGTGGCGGACATGGCGACCTCAAATATGAAAGCGGTGATCCCCGGCGAGCTTCGCCAAGTGTGGGCACTGGTTTTGGACATTGAAAACTACGGAAATTGGAGAAGCGACCTGAGCAAGGTAGAGGTGATCAGCGACAAGCAGTTTATCGAGTATACCAAAGACGGCTACCCTACCACATTTACCGTGACGCTTGTTGAGCCATATAAGCGATGGGCGTTTGATATGGAAAACAGCAACATGTCAGGTCATTGGATCGGCGTTTTTGCGGAGAAAGGACATGAAACGGAGATCGATTTCACGGAGTGCGTGGAAGCAAAAAAGCTGCTGATGAAACCCTTTGTGAAAGCATACCTGAAAAAGCAGCAGGCACAGTTTGTTGCGGATATCATGAAGAACTTTTCTTAGCATCCATATAGAAAGGCGGATTCTGATGAAGAAGTATGAATATATGACCGTTGATTTAAGCGCAGAGCCATCGTTTCATGTGCACACCAAGTTGGAACGGTATATTGAAAAGCTCAATGAATACGGGAAACAGGGCTGGCGTTTGATTTCCGGAACTGATGACTGGAAGTATTCCATCTTTGAGCGTGAAATTGATGATGAAAAATAAGAAATGAGAGGACGATCACCCATGAGAGATATGATCGGATACTGCGGGCTGGACTGCGAAAAATGCGACGCATACATGGCGACCGTCCATGACGATCAGGCGCTGCGCGAGAAAACGGCGAAGCTGTGGGCGGAGCTGAATCACGCCCCTATTCTGCCGGAGCATATCAACTGCGAGGGCTGCCGCAAAAACGGAGCGAAAACGGTGTTCTGCGAGCATCTGTGCGAAATCCGCAAATGTGCTTTGGAAAAAGGCGTGTCCACCTGCGGCGGCTGTTCTGAATGGAAAGCCTGTGCGGCTGTCGGGGCGATCATTGCAAACAATCCGTCCGCTATGGAGAATTTGGAAGGATAACACGAGCGGTTGTATGATCGATAAGGAGGCGGAATGTGAGGAAGTTCTGGGGCTTCTACAAGAATGAATCCTACAGTGTAGGATGTAATGGCGCAACAGTATACATATATGATTCAAACGGAAAAGAGCTGGCTAAATTCAAGGATTTCCCTTATGCCTATACCGCGGCTTTCAAACCAAATACCAATATTGTTGCTGTCAAATCGACTGTAGGCTTCCTGGGCTTTTATGATCTGGATTCTTTATCATTGATAAAAAAGATAACCGTTACAAGAATTGGGGCCCAGGATGAGGGCTTTGCGTTTACGCCTGATGGAAGGCATTTCTACAATATCGAAAAGCCAGTCCATTCCTGTCGGACGCAATTGGGTATATATGATGCTGAATCATTTGAAAAAGTGAGCACCTTATTCGCCAATGAGAGAAAAATGGTTCTGAACAATCTGGAATTCGATAATGAAACAGGCATCGGCTATGTTCTTGGTTTTATGCGCGGCGATGCCGATGGCGTGTTTGACTATGGCTTTGTAGGAAAACTGGATGTGAAAAATGGTTCAGTTACTGATCTCCACGCGCTCGATAAAGAACAGTATGATTACCTTTACTGGTATAAATCGTGGGAAAAGAAAGGTTTTACAGAGAAATCATTGAAGTGGAATCCGCTGAATAAACGGCATTGCATCAAAGAAATAAGCATAAAGGCGGTTTTCGATGCTGCAAATTCACTCATATCAGGTGGACAACGGAACCCGGTTTCCGGAGGAGATCCCATGCTTGAGCACATGCCCACTCAATCAGCTTTAGCGGAATTGCTCGGACAATCCCTGTTTGAGGTTTGGGGGGAGCTGTGTGCGGCTGTTGAAGAAAAATACGATATGGAGCGCTTGTGGAACACCGGCGGCAAGAACTGGACTTACGAGTATAAGTACCGCCGGGGCGGCAAAACGCTGTGTGCGCTGTACGCGAGAGAAAGCTGCGTCGGCTTTATGATTGTTTTCGGCAAAGACGAAAGAGAGAAATTTGAAGAAATACGGGATACGCTTTCCGATTCCGTTTGCAGGCGGTATGATGAAGCAATCCCTTATCGCGACGGAAAATGGGTGATGTTCGAGCCGGCCGATGCTTCTGAATTTGACGATTATATGAAGCTGTTGGCCGTCAAAAGAAAGCCCAATCGGAAATAACCATGTCTCTCCGGACTATTGCTCATACATTGCAGAGTCATGGATTGCGAATCCGCATCATAGACCACAGAAAAACGCAGGCATGAAAACCTGCGTTCTCTTTTTGTTTTCATACTCACTCTTGATGAAAACGGCCAATCAGAACCGCAATGGTCGCTACGCCCCGCTGCGGTTCCCGCCGATTACGCCGTGATCATAGAAGACGTGAGGGCTGCCGCCCTAAAACCTGGGGACTTCATCCCTCAGACGCCCTTCTTCGCTTCGCGCTGCATTTGACCTTTCTTCAGAAATCCGTATCACATGCGGCTCACTTGAGCAGCGCAAAGAGCGGATTGCGCTTGACCACCACGTCCGTCTTGTGACAGAGCTCCTGACAACAGTAGCAGCGGATGCACGCACAGACATCCACATGCGGCCTGCGCGCTTCGTCCATGCCAATCGCCTTCGCCGGGCAGGCGCGCACGCACGTGCCGCATCCATCACAGTTCCGATGGGTGAAGACAGGGCGCGGCCGAAGCCGCTGCGGGAGTCTGCTCACCAGGTTCACCCAGTTTGCGCGGCGCATGCGCATGGGCACGTCAAAGTCGTGCAGGATCATCGGTTCCAGCGCATCGCCCGCCACCTCGTAATCGCCCAGCATGCCGCGCTGCATGGCGGCGTGCAGCGTCGTCACCTGTTCGGGACGCAGGCCGATAAGCCGCGCGCCTGCGGCGTCTACCGCATGCGGGTCGCGCCCGCCGATCAGCGCGCCGATGTGCCGGGGCTTGCCGCCGGACGGGCCTTCTCCCTCCATGCCCTCGATGGCGTCGAGGATCGAAAAGCAGGGCTTGACGCAGGCGCACAGATCCAGCAGCATGTGTGTGAACAGCTCGGCATCCGGATAGCGCGCGTGATACTCGACCTTCGTCGTGCCGGGCACGAGCCCGTAGAGGTTCTTGACACAGCCGGTCATCGTCGTCAGGCCGTGCGTCTTGAGCTTGCCGACGGTGATCACGGCATCCACCTGATCGAGTACGCCCAGCAGATCGAGATGCCGCGCGACACGGCCCGCCTCAAAAAAGCGCGTCGTCGTGGAGAAGTCGTCGTTGAGCAGGCAGCCCGTCTCCTCGGCCACGGCACGCATGCCGCACGCCTCATAGACGCCTGCGAGCATGCCGCGCGTATACGGTCCGCCCGGACTGTCCGCCAGGATGGGCGCCGCGCCGGCCGCCTGAACCGCGCGCACGATGGCCCGCGCCACGGCAGGATGGGTCGTCGTCGCCCGATCCGGCGCGCGCTTCATCAGCAGATTCGGCTTGACGAGCACGCGCTGTCCGGGCCGGATCACGTGCTCGATGCCGCCGCACAGCGCAAAGATCGCATCGATCGCCTCCTGCACTGCCCGATCGTCGTAATCGGCACAGCGCCTGAGCGCAACCACCGTCTTCCGCTCAGCCATCTTCTCCCTCCTGACTGACGAGCACCCGCTCGATGATCTTCGCCACGCCGCACGCGTCGTTGGTGTCCGTGACATAGCGGCACCTCGCGCGCACGGCCGGCGACGCATTGCCCATCGCCACGCTGTGAACCGCATACGCGAGCATGCTCAGGTCGTTGTCCGAATCGCCCACGGCCATGACGTTTTCACGGGAAAGCCCCAGCGTCTGCGCCAGATGCGCCAGCGCCGCGCCCTTGCCCGCCCGTTCCGGCATGATCTCTACATTGCCCGGCCCGGAGCTGGTGATCTGCAGATGGTCAAGCCTGCCGGCGAGCTGCGCACGCAGGCGCGCCACGCGCGCATCCGGCGCATCGCCGACCTGCCCGTCGCCCACGGCGAAGAGCTTCATGATCCCCCTGTCCGCCGCCTGGCGAATCGCCGCCTCGCCGTACCGGTCTTCGATCAGCCCGCGGGCAGCAAGGTGATATCGCCTGCCCGTGTCGTGGTTCACCGTGCTCACGACGCCGTCTTCAAAGCCGTTGACCATCAGTCCGGAGGGCAGCAGGATGTCAAGCGCCGCGTGCGCGTCCGCAGGCAGCATGTCGCAGCGATAGAGCATCTGCGCGCCCGGCATGGCTCCGCTGCATGCGCGCGCACCGTCCGCTGCGATGATCATGCAGGGCAGATCGTAGCGGCGGATGAAGTCGCTCGCGTCCTCGACCATGCGGCCCGTGCTGATCGTCACGCGGATCCCCCGCGCGTGCGCCGCGCGAATCGCCTCGACGTTGCGCGCGGGCAGCGTATGATGATCGCTGCACAGCAGCGTGCCGTCCATATCCAGCGCGATGAGCCGCACGCGCCTCATGGCGTCTCCTCCCCCTTTGCAAACGGCCAGGCGGCCTCAAAGGTGCGCCCATCCAGATACGCGAGCGCGCCGCCGGCGTGCATCTCCAGCCGCGTCGCCCAGAGCTGCTGGCGGCGCACGCCCATCTGCCTGTTAAGCAGGCGATCGCCGTACTTATCATCGCCCAGAATCGGATGCCCGATGTGCGCCAGATGCGCGCGTATTTGATGCGTCCTGCCGGTGATCAGCTCCACCTCCAGCAGCGCGTTCCGCGCCGCATCCGTCACGCGATAGCCGGTGACGATCTCCTGCGCGCCGTGCGCGGGATAATCCGTGACGCTGACGCGGGCAATGCGCGCGTCCTTGCGCAGCCACGCGCGCATCGTCGCCTCGCGCACGGACGGGCATCCCTTGACGCGGCAGGTGTAGAACTTGCGCATCGTGCGCCGGGAGAACGCCTCCATGGCCGCCTCATACGCCGCATCGTCCTTGACGAAGAGGAGCAGACCGCCGGTCTGTACGTCCAGCCGGTGGCACAGGTGCACGCCGTCCGTCGGTTCGCCGGCGTCCTTCAAATGCGCCAGCACACGCGTGAGCGCGCTGTCGCCCGCGAGCGGGTTCTCCTCGTTCTGGCTCTGCAAGCCCTGCGGCTTGTCGATGAGCAAAACGTGCGCGTCTTCAAAGACGACCTCCGGCTTTGGCAATGCCTTCTGCGCGCCGGTCACGGCGGCCTTGGGCCAGAAGGCGCGGATCTCCTGTCCGGCCTGCACGCGCACGTCGGCGTCGATGCGCACGCCGTCGACGCGCACGTCGCGCTTTCTCATCGCCTCCCTGACCGCCCAGGCCGGCACGTCCGCCGTTTGAAGCAGCAGCTGCGAGAGCATCCATCCGTCCTTCTCCGGGGGCACAATCATCCGCATGGCCTATCGCTCCGTTTCATGAGGTCATTGCAAGGCAGCATCGCTGCACTCGATCCATTTGGGCATCCTGTAGTACATGTTGGAGAGCGCGCCGCACATGCTCGGTGATACGTAAACGATCAGCGCGCTTTGCAGCACCTCCGCAAGCGCATCGAGCGGCGCGCCCTGCTTGCACAGAAAGCGCAGGTTGCGGGCGACGTCCTCCGCGCGAAAGCCGTCGCGCAGCGCGCCGCGGATGGCGCGCTCCACGGCCTGCTGGAGCGGGATCTCCTCGGGCAGGATGTCCACCGCAAACTCCGCCTGCGGCGGCAGCAGCAGGCTGTGCCGCCGATGCGTGCGGGCGATCAGGTGATGCGGATCGGCGAGCGCCGCGTGCACCAGCATGACGCCGCCGCTGTAATCCACGCAGTCGTAGCTGGCCCACAGGTAGCGCCGGGCCAGCTGCATGTGCAGCTCGCTGCCCGCGTGCTCGCCCAGAACATCCCGCAGGAGCAGCTGCTGCGGCTGGCGGTCATCCATCGCGCCGACGCGGTAGAGCGTCCCCGTCAGATACGCATGAAACGCCTCCAGCCGCTGGCGCGTTCGCTCGTGCTGCGCGCGGGCAAACGCGCGCGCCACCGGCTCCAGCACGGGCGTCTCCAGCTCGATATACGGCCTGCCGGAGACGATGCCCACGCTCGCCCACAGCCGCAGGGAAAGCGCCCGCGCCGCTTCCAGCTCCAGCGCGTCCTCGATCTGCGCGCATCCGCCCAGGATCAGCGCGCGCTCCACCAGCTCGTGTTCCTCATGGGACAGGCAATCCGCCTGCGCGTCCATGCTGCTGAGCACGCGCTTCCAGACCTCGCCGATCTGCTGCGCCCTCATGGGCTTGCGCGGGATATCCTGCCAGCACTGCTCCAGCTTGCGCGCAAACGCCGAAGGCGAGAGCGATGAGAGCCTGCCCGCGCCCAGCGGCGGCAGCTGTGCCACCTGCTGCTCGAAGCGGCGGCGCTGCATCGCCTCAATCGTCTTCTCCTGCCAGCCGCCGACAAACACTTCTTCCTGTCTGAACATGCACATGATCCTCCCAAGATATGAAATCGCTTCTGCGCATAGCAATGGCACCCGTGATCAAAACATGGGTGCCACCTGCTTGCATTCATCTTTGGAAGATCTTTTGCCGCATCGCTCAGTCGAGCTTGAGCACCCAGCCGAACGGATCCTCCACCTCGCCGAACTGAATGCCGGTCAGCGTATCGTAAAACTGACGGGTCAGGGGGCCGATCTCGCCGCCGGAGATGGTGATCTCCCGATCCTTCCAGGCCAGACGGCCCACCGGCGAGACGACGGCGGCCGTGCCGGAGCCGAACGCCTCCTCCAGCTCGCCGCGGTCGGCGGCGTCAAACACGTCCTGCACGGTCAGTCGGCGCTCCTCCACCGGCACACCCATGTGCTGCGCCAGCTTGATGATGGAATCGCGCGTGATGCCGCCCAGGATGGAGCCCAGCAGCGGCGGGGTGATCAGCGCATCCTTGAACTTGAAAAACATGTTCATCGCGCCGACTTCTTCGATGTACTTGTTCTCCTTGCCGTCGAGCCAGAGCACCTGCTCGTAGCCCTTCTTCTCGGCCATCTCGCCCGCGAGGATGGACGCCGCGTAGTTGCCGCCGGTCTTGGTGAAGCCCACGCCGCCCTTGACCGCACGCACGAGTTCCGGCTCCACGTAGATGCCCACCGGCGCAAGGCCATGCGGATAATACGCGCCGGACGGCGAGCAGATGATGTAGAAGCGATACGTGTGCGAGGCATGCACGCCGAGCATGACGTCGGTGGCGATCATCGTCGGGCGGATGTAGAGCGACGTGCCCGGCGCGGACGGCACCCAGTCGGCGTCCTCGCGGATCAGCGCGATCAGCCCCGCGAGCGCCTGCTCCACATCCAGTTCCGGCATGCCCATGCGCACGGCAGAACGATTCATGCGCACGAAATTGTCGCGCGGGCGGAAGAGCTGCAGGCCGCCGTCCTTGCGGCGATAGCACTTCATGCCCTCAAAGATCTCCTGCGCGTAGTGGAACACCGTGCTCGCCGGATCCATCACAAACGGGCCGTACGGAACGACGCGGGCGTCGTACCAGCCGCGGTCGAGCGCATAGTCCATGATGAACATGTGATCCGTAAAGAGCCTGCCAAAGCCCAGCTTCGTCTCATCCGCCGGCTTCTGCTTGGGATGCTGCGTGCGCGTCACAGGAATGTCGTACATGGTCAAGACCTCCATCAAAGTTCGGATGTGAAACGAACTTCGGGGCGAAGCGCCTCAAATCGTAACAGTATCATTTTATCCTCAACCCTACACGCTGTCAAGGGCCAAGCGGTCGGATTGTGTCGGGAAGATGAAGGAAATGCAGGACATCTTCAAATGTTTTTCAATATTCCTGACAGAAACAGGCGAATCTCGCAGATTTCGCCAAGCCCATGCAGCCGCATGCAGAAAGGGCGGACGGCCCGAAGCCGTCCGCCCATCGCGCACAGGCGCTCTATCCGCGTTTGAGCGCCGCCCTGTCCTGCATGCGCAGCGCAGCGACGGCAAACGCCGTGAGCAGCGCCGCGCTCAGCGCGCTCGCCGCCAGGCTGACCAGCGCCACCGCGCCGAACCCCGCCGCTTTCATCGCGACATAGATGTCAAACAGGCGCATCGTCTGCTGCATCGTCCTGTGCAGGATGCCCGTCTGCTGCGCGAGCAGGGAGACCAGCCCGACAGCCGGGCAGAAGAACACCGGCACCGGCATGCCCATCAGGATCTGCGCCGTGCCCATGCGCTCCAGTGCCTGAAGCGATTCATACGTGTAGCGCGCGGCAAACGGCCCGTGCTTGGCAAGCGCCCACGCGCCGCCGCCCAGCAGGCAGATGGCCAGATACGCCATGACCATCGCCGTGATCGTGCGCCGGCACAGCGCGGAGACCGCCATGCCCACCGTGAGCGCCTCCAGCGCGATGACCATCAGGTACACGAGCGTGGCGACCAGCTCCGCAAGCGAGATGCCCGCCGTGATGTGAAAGAGCATCATCGCCGGCGCGCCGGAAAGGATCAGCAGCGCGATGAACGCGAAGTTCTCCATCAGCTTGCCCAGCACGATGCGCCGCGTGCCCACGCCCGTGACACGCAGCAGGTCAAACGTCTGACGCTCCCGCTCGCCCGCAATGCTCACCGCGCTGAGCGCGGGCGCGACCACCACGATCAGACCGAGCTGCAGCGCCGTCACCCAGATGTATCCCTCCGTGCTCAGGCGCATCTGCGCGATCCGCACGCCGTCCCCAAAGAAGGCGAACAGCGTGTTGAATGCGATGCACAGCAGCGCCGCCATGTATGCCGTCAAAATCACCGGCGTTCTCCACGTGCGCATGCGCCTGCGCGCCGAGGATTCAAAGATGGGATTGAGCTTCATAAGCGCCTGTCACCTCCATAAACGCCTGTTCCAGCGTCGCGTGCTCACGGGCAAAGCCGCACACCGGCACGCCCAGCTCCATCAGCATGCGCAGCGCCTGCGCATCGCGCTGCACGTCCTCCTGTGTCTCGATGCGCCACACGTCTTCCTCCATCGCCGGCGCGCTGCCCAGCAATTCGCTCAGGCGCTGCGCCGCCCGGCGCGCCAACTCCTCGTCCGGCGTCTGCGTCAGGCGGATCACCAGCGGCGCGCCGTGCAGGCGCTTTTCCAGCTCCGTCATCGTGCCACTGAACGCCTTCTTGCCCCTTTGCAGGACAGTCATCGATGTGCACACCTCGGAGAGCTCCGGCAGGATGTGCGAGGAGATGAGCACCGTCTTGCCCATGCGCGCGATCTCGCGCAGGATGTCGCGCATCTGCGCGCGGGCGACCGGGTCCATGCCGGAGGCCGGTTCATCCAGAATCAGCAGCTTGGGGTCGTGGAGCATCGCGCGAGCCAGGCACAGGCGCTGCTTCATGCCGCGCGAGAGCTGATCGACATACGCCTCGCGCTTGCCCGACAGCGCCGTCAGATCCAGCAGCGCGTCGATGCGCTTCCTGCGCGCTTTGGCGTCCATGCCCACGCAGCCCGCATAAAAATCCAGATATTCCCAAGCCTTGAGGTTGTCGTACACGCCGAAGAAGTCCGGCATGTAGCCCACCCGTGCACGCGGCTGCTGCGGCTGATGCACGGCGCTCACGCCGTCCACGCGCGCATCGCCCGCCGTGGGCGCGCAAAGCGTGGCGAGGATTCTCATAGCCGTCGTCTTGCCCGCGCCGTTGGGGCCGACAAAGCCGTGGATCTCGCCGGCGTCCACGTGCAAATTCAGATGGTCGACGGCCTGCGTCTTGCCATATCGTTTCACCAGTTCGATGCACTCAATCATTGCTCCTGCCCTCCTTCCTCGGCGCTGCGTCCCTCCACGATGATGGACGCACGTATCGCCCGCTCCGACAGGGCTTCGCCTGTCATGCGCAGGATGAGTTCGCCCGCCGGGGTGATGGCGCGCTGCGCCGTCTCACCGTCGATGCGCGCGGGATCGGCCTGCTCAAGCGCCACAAAGCACTGCTGCCCGGCGTCGTAGATTTCAAGCGTCACGCCCTCCGGCCAGCCGTCCGGCTCGCTGTAAAAGCCCGTGTTCAGGCGAATTTCCTCGATGCCGGAGACGTCCACGCCCGCCAGCGAAAAGCCGAAGCACCACTCGCTCTGCTGGAGGTACAGGCTTTCATACGGCGCATCGAGCGCAGGCACGCCCTGCTCGTCAAACCGCACCTGGCGGCAGACAAACATGTCATTGGGCATGTAGAACCAGCCGCTCTCGGAGACCGTCTCAAACGGCACGTCGCAGACAAGCACGCTCCTCTGTGCGCTGCGCGCGATCGGCTCTCCGTCCACCAGCAGCGTTTCGCAGGCAATCTGCGGCGTTTCGCCCACGATCACGCAGGAGAGGCCTGCGCCCTGATTCTCGCAGCCGAGCCTCCAGATATCCGCGTTTTCATTCCGGCGCTGGCGCTCCGCGCGCGACAGCGACTTTGTGTCAAAATCTTCATCCTGCGCGCTCTCCGGATAGACGGCAGCTTGGGTCACCGCATAGAGCGAAAGCTCGATGGGCATCATCTGCCGCTCCGCGATGCGCAGATCGCCGTCCTCGTCGATCGGCACGTCCTGCACGCGCTCGAGCATGGCCTGTGCCGTTGCGCCCGCCGCCAGATCGCCAAGCTGCGCGTAGCCCAGTTTCGTGAAGAGCATGGCGTTCTCAATCGTCACGTCCGTGCCGTTCTCCACATTCACGTGCAGGCCGTCCTCATCCATGTGCGCGCTCGCCCGGATCGCGCCCTCAGGCGTGGCATCGCTGTCCACGACCAGCGAGCGGCGGAGCCAATCCGCCTTGCCCTCCAGCTCGATGGCGGCCTGCTCGCCCAGCGTGCACACGTCGCGCAGCGCCGCGTTCTCCAGATTGTTCACGTGTTTTTGGAAATAGGTGTAAGCCTGGCGCTCCAGCGGCAGATGATTCGCCGTGGTGATCTCCTTGCGTCCCTGACCCGCATAGGTCACAATCGCCAGCTCATGCACCTGCACGCGGCCATCCGCGTCATAGCGCGTCACGTGCACCGACGTGCTCATCGGCTGATTGATCCCCAACGCTTCGCCCATGACGAAAAGCGCGCCGCAGGTGACGACCGCCAGCGTCGGAACGGCCAGCCAGAGCCGCTTGCTCCTGTCCACACGGCGCAGCAGCAGATACGCGCCCACGCCCGCGACGAGCACGTAGAGCGCGAGCACGGCAGCCGCAGGCAGGAGATTGCCCTCGACCGTCAGGTTCTCGTTGATCGACGCGCTGTAGGGATACGCGCGCTGATCGCGCGAAATGCGCTCGCCGTCCGCCAGCTCGTTTTGCACCTGCGCAAAGATCTGCGCCGCCTCATCGGCGGGCGACTGCGTCACTTCGGCTGCCGCTTCGCCCGGCTGTACGTCCGGCGTCTCGGCCTCCCGGCGCACGAGGATGCCGCCCTCGCGCTGCCAGTCCGCGATGCGCGCCGCATCCTCGTCGGCCAGCGAAGCATCGGCATCGATCACCAGCGCGTCAAAGGCGCTCCATTCCCGTTCGTTCTGCGCAAGCTGCTCCGGCGAGAGGAGAATCGCCGCGACGTCCTCCTCATTGCCAAAGACGTCCCGATGCTCCACCTCGCCCAGTGCCTGCGCCAGCGCCGCATCATCGCCCAATACGCCGATGACCAGCGCGTCCTCATCCACAACCTGCGCGACGACGGCCGTCGCGCGAAGCTGCGGATCGTTTGCCAGCGTCACGTCAAACGTGCGCTGATTGATCAGCGGCCGCACGGTCAGCCTGTAGGACCGCGTCTCGCCCGCCGGCACGGACACGGGCAGTACGAGCGTGTCATACGACTCCCCGCTGACGCCGATGTCCACGCGCAGCGCGTCCTCCACCGGCGCGTCGTCCGCCGTGATCTCCACGACGAGCGGAAAATAGCGCCCGGCGAGCATCACGCCGTCGTATCCGGCCCATGCCTGCATGGCGGGCTCTGCCGCCGCGCCGCAGGCGCACAGCAGCGCGAAGCACAGCGCCGCCGCCATCCAACGATGTTTCAAACTGCCTCTCCTCCTTTATCTTCATCTGCACGCTTTTGTGGTTACACCAATAAGACGAAAAGACATCGGAAAAAATTTCACATTTTGGAAAAAAACAAAACCACGCGCAAACACGTGGTTTTGATCCATGGCGTGATCCTGCGGCTCAGGCCTTCTCCTCCTCGATCCAGCGCATGCTGCGGTTGACGGCCTTGTGCCAGCCGGCCATCGATGCGGCGCGCTCCTCCTCGGTCATCTGCGGCGTGAGGCTCAGATCCATCTGCCAGACGCGGCGAATCTCCTCCATGTCCTTCCAGACGCCGACGGCCAGACCGGCCAGCAGCGCGGCGCCCAGCGCCGTCGTCTCGATCACCGCCGGACGGATGACGTTGCAGCCCAGAATGTCGGACTGGAACTGCATGAGGAACTGATTCGCGCTCGCGCCGCCGTCCACGCGCAGCTCCGATGGCTTTCGCCCGCAATCCGTCGCCATGGCGTTGACCAGATCGGCCGACTGATAGGCGATGGCCTCCAGCGCGGCGCGCACGATGTGCGCCCGGCCCGTGCCGCGGGTCAGGCCCACGATCGTGCCGCGGCTGTACATGTCCCAATACGGCGCGCCCAGGCCCGTAAACGACGGCACCAGATACACGCCGCCCGTGTCCTTCACGCTGCGGGCGATCGTCTCCGACTCCGAGGCGCGCGTGATCAGCTTCATCTCGTCGCGCAGCCACTGGATGACCGCGCCGCCGACGAACACGCTGCCCTCCAGCGCGTAGGTCGTCTCCCCGCCGATGCGCCAGGCGATGGTGGAGACCAGACCGCTCTTGCTGGTCACCGGCAGTTCGCCCGTGTTAATCAGCAGGAAACAGCCCGTGCCGTACGTGTTCTTCATCATGCCCGGCTTGAAACAGCCCTGTCCGAACAGCGCCGCGTGCTGATCGCCGGCCAGCGCGGCCACGGGGATCGCGCGGCCCAGTATGCCCGGATCGAGCGTGCCGATCACGCCGGACGTGTCGATGACCTGCGGCAGGATGGCGCGCGGGATGTGCAGCGCATCGAGCAGCTTGTCGTCCCAGTCGTTCTTGTGGATGTTGTAGAGCATGGTGCGGCTCGCGTTCGTCGCATCCGTCACGTGCGGGCGGCCGGAGACCAGATTCCAGGCGAGGAAGCTGTCCACCGTGCCAAAGCAGATCTCCCCGCGCGCCGCGCGCTCGTGCAGATCGAGCTTGTCAAGCAGCCATCTGAGCTTCGTGCCGGAGAAATACGCGTCCGGCACGAGGCCCGTCGCCTCGCGGATGTACGGTTCGAGCCCCTCGTCACACAGCTGCTTGACGAGCGGCGCCGTCCGACGGCACTGCCAGACGATCGCGTTGTACAGCGGCTGTCCCGTCGCCCTGTCCCAGATGAGCGTCGTCTCGCGCTGGTTGGTGATGCCGATGGCGGCGATGGCCTCCACCGGAATGCCGCTGAGCTGCACCACCTCGCGCAGTGCGTCCACCTGCGTGTTGAGAATCGCGGCGGGATCGTGTTCCACCCAGCCCGGCTGCGGATAAATCTGCTCAAACTCGTAGCTCTTCATGGCCACGACGTGCGCCTGCTCATCGAAGACGACGGCGCGCGAGCTGGTTGTGCCCTGATCCAGGGCGATGACATATGTGTGCATCGGGTACCTCCTTGCCAAGAAATGATGACGCGCATGTTGCAAAGATGCCGCTGCGGATATCCCGCAGCGGCATCCGCTGTCCGAGGTTTACTTGAGTTCGACGAAGGAGAGCATGCCGCCCGTCGTGCCCACGACGATCGTGTTGCCGTAAGCCGCCGGGGAAGCCTGAATCGCGCTGCCCAGATTCACCGTGTGAATCGTGGAGCCGGTGTAGCCGTCCATCAGGCGCAGCGTGCCGTTGTCATCGCCCATCACCAGATAGCTCTTGCCGTCCGGCTGATACAGCGCGATCGGCGAGGAGATGGACTGCACGTCGATCGGCTGGCTCCAGACCTCTTCGCCGGTCTCCTTGTCCAGCGCATAGACGACGGCGTAGTTCGTGTCGCCGTCCACGACGTTGTTGACGTTGAAGATCACCAGGTCGCTGATGTCGCCCTGGCCGACGATCGGCGCGGCCATCAGGCCCGCATAGATGCCTTCCTTCGCGGGCTTGCTGGCGTACTTGCCCTTGATCTCGCTGGCGCACGTCCAGATCGTCTCGCCGGTGAGCGCGTTGAGCTTGACCAGGCTGATCGGCGTCGATCTGGCGCGGCTGTTGACGACGTTGCCGGCATAGAGGTAGACCTCGCCGTCCTCCCCGGTCTCCAGCGCGACCGGCGCCACGACGCTGTCGCCCATGTCGACGGCCCAGACCGTCTGCATGGTGTTCATGTCCACGCACTGGATGGAGCCGGCCATGTCGCCGAAGAAGACGTAGTCGCCATACGCGGCCAAATCGGAGCGAATGTCGTACTGCTTGGCGTTCTTGAGCTTGGTCTTGTAGGCATAGGCCGTCATCTGCGGATCGACGGCGATCTCGGCATTCTCCAGGTCGAAGTAGGTATTCATGGCCACGGTGTTGATCGTGCCGTTTTCAGACGCGTAAATCAGCGTATCGGAATAGGATTCCACGAGCGCAGACGTGGTGATCGCGCCGTCGTTGGTGTACGCGTAGGGCACCATGCCCGGAATAAACGCCTCCATGCTCTGGTCGATCAGGTTGTACACGCGCATGCCGATGATGCCCTCATGGTCGCTCATCTCGCTGACGCTCTGACCGACGTAGAGCAGCGGATAGCCATACGGGTTGACGCTGGCCGTCACCTGCATCGGATAGCCGACGTGGATCGGATCGCGGCTGTACGTCTGCGTCTCCAGATCGATGAAGTAGATGCGGCCATCGTTTGCCGGATAGATGACTTCCTTCATCGACGTGGTCGACTTGGACTCATCGTTGATATTCATCATCTCGCGGATGTTCTTGTACCACTTGACGATGAGCGGCTGCGTGCCGTAGCCAAAGCCCATGTACTGGCCGTCCAGCGATGTCGTGCGGATGCTGCGCAGCACGGAGAGCTCCTCGTCTTCCACGGTCACGGTGCCGTATGCGCCGTTCTGGCGCAGCGGGCCGCCGCGATAGGTCAGCAGGCCGCCCTGCGCGCTATACGCCTTCGGATCGCCCATGCTCACTTCTTCGCTGCGCGCAAAGCCCTCTTCCACCAGCTCCTGCCCGACGATGATGCGGCTCTCCCTGATCACCTCCGACGGATCCGTATCCTCCACGGCGCTCGCGCTGCTGGCGATATACGGCGTGGGAGACGGTGTCGGGGTGGGCGTGGGCGTCGGCGTGGGCGTCGGCGTCGGGGTGGGTGTCGGCGTCGGCGTCGGGGTGGGCGTCGGCGTC
>CALVKT010000021.1 GCA_944333055.1 uncultured Clostridia bacterium | reverse complement strand
AGATCGACGTGAAGAGCGGCGTGACGATGACCTGCAACGGCATCAACGACGCGCTCAAGCAGGCCGCTGCCGCCGTTCCGGCTGCTGCGACCGCTGCGGAAGCGTCCGGCGCCGTCGTCTACGACGCGCAGGGCTTCCAGCCGATGAAGGTTGAGATCGAGGTGGACGAGGCGGGCAAGATCGTCTCCGTCGCCGTGACCGAGCACAACGAGACGGCGGGCTTCGGCGCGGACCTGATCGCCGACGCCACGGTGTTTGACGCG
The DNA here is from genome assembly GCA_944333055.1 of uncultured Clostridia bacterium. Lineage (GTDB taxonomy): Bacteria > Bacillota > Clostridia > Christensenellales > Aristaeellaceae > Ventricola. The sequence continues at coordinate 8,004 of CALVKT010000021.1, read as the reverse complement.
CTGGTCGGTCAGGACATCGCGACCGCTCAGATCGACGTGAAGAGCGGCGTGACGATGACCTGCAACGGCATCAACGACGCGCTCAAGCAGGCCGCTGCCACGCCGGTTGTACAGGTCGAGGAAGTGACCGCCGAGGCGCAGGCTGCCCGCGTGTACGAGATTCAGGTGAAGGGCATGAGCAAGCATCCGTTCACGCTGTGCATCTCCGTGGACGATGCGGGCAAGATCGTCGCCGCCACTTCTCCGGAAAACGACGAGAAGGAAGGCGCGCTGACGGACGAAGCGCTCAGCGCGCTGATCGGTCAGGACATCACGGATGCGAAGCTGGACATCATGGCGGGCGCCACGGTGACCAGCAACGCGGTCAACAATGCGCTTGATACGATCGCGGCGCACGTGCGCAATGAGGAGGTGCAGTAAATGAAAGAACTCCGCAAAGTCTTCATGAACGGCATCATCGACGAGAACCCCACGTTCCGCATGGTGCTGGGCATGTGTCCGACGCTGGCCATCACGACCGCCGTGAGCAACGGCATCGGCATGGGACTGGCCACGACGTTCGTCCTTGTCTTCTCCAATTTGGTGATTTCCCTGCTGCGCAAGGCGATTCCGGAACAGATCCGCATCCCTGCGTTCATCGTCGTCATCGCGACGTTCGTGACCATCGTGCAGCTGTTCATCAAGGCGTTCGTGCCCGCCCTCGATGCGGCGCTGGGCGTGTTCATCCCGCTGATCGTCGTCAACTGCATCATCTTTGGCCGCGCGGAAGCGTTCGCCTTTAAGAACAAGCCGCTCGCGTCGATCTTTGATGGTCTGGGCATGGGCGTCGGTTTCACCATCGCCATCACCCTGATCTCCGCCGTGCGCGAGCTGTTCGGCGCGGGCACGCTGCTGGGCGTTCAGGTGATGCCCGAAAGCTATCTGCCGATGGATCTGCTGATTCGGCCGGCGGGCGGCTTCGTCGTGCTGGGCCTGATGATGGCGCTGATGAACAAGCTGCTGCCGAAGAAGGCGTAAGGAGGAACGACCATGAATGAGATTCTTACGATCCTGATTGGCTCCATCTTTGTCAACAACTTCGCGATGTCCCGCTTCTACGGCATCTGCCCGTTCCTGGGCGTCTCCAAGAAGCTGGAAACGGCGTTTGGCATGGGCATGGCCGTCACGTTCGTCATGTCGATGGCGTCCCTCGTCGCCTACATGATCGATACCTTCCTGCTCGTGCCGCTGGAGCTTGAGTACCTGCAGACGATCGCCTTCATCCTGGTCATCGCTGTGCTGGTGCAGATCGTCGAGATGGTGCTCAAGAAGATGATCCCGTCCCTGTATCAGGCGCTGGGCGTGTATCTGCCGCTGATCACCACCAACTGCGCCGTGCTGGGCGTGACGCAGCTCAATGTCACGGAGGGCTACAACCTGATCCAGTCCGTCGTCAACGGCGCGGCCTCCGCGCTGGGCTATACGCTCGCCATCTGCCTGTTCGCGGGCATCCGTGAGCGTCTGGCGCTGGGCAATCTGCCCAAGTGGATGGAAGGCTTCACGGGCGCGCTGATCACGGCGGGCCTGATGGCCGTGGCGTTCAACGGCTTCAATGGACTGATTTAAGCGCAGAGCGAGGGAGGAAACTGAAGTGAGTATTTCTGCAATTCTTACCGCCGCTGCCGTCATCAGTCTGCTGGGCCTGATTTTCGGCGCGCTGCTGGGCTTGACGGGCCGCGTCTTTGCGGTTCCTTCCAATGAGAAAGCCGACGCGCTGCGCGAGTGCCTGCCGGGCGCCAACTGCGGCGCCTGCGGCTATCCGGGCTGCGACGGCTACGCCGTTGCGGTGGCCGAGGGCAAGGCGGAAGTCGGCGCGTGCGCCGTCGGCGGCGCCAAGTGCTCCGCGGCGATGGCTGCGATCATGGGCGTGGAGGCGACGGCTTCCGTGCGCATGGTGGCGACCGTGGCCTGCCAGGGCTATGGCGACCACTGCGCGGAGAAGAACTATCAGGGCATTCAGGATTGCGTCGCCGCGTCGCTGGTCAACAACGGCAGCAAGGCCTGCCAGTATGCGTGCCTGGGCATGGGCACCTGCGTGCGCGCCTGCCCGTTTGACGCGATCCACATCGATCCGGTGAAGAAGATTGCCGTCGTGGACAAGGAGAAGTGCCAGGGCTGCAAGAAGTGCGTGGCGGTCTGCCCGCAGCACGTGCTGAGCATGCAGCCGGCCGACCGCGTCGTCGAGGTCAGCTGCCACAACCCGGAGAAGGGCATGGCGCTCAAGGAGAAGTGCGACAAGGCGTGCGTGGGCTGCGAAGCCTGCGTCAAGGCCTGCAACTTCGGCGCGCTGACGATGGAAAACGGCGTGCCCAAGATCGATTACGAGAAGTGCGTGGGCTGCATGGCCTGTGCCGACGCCTGCCCGACCGGCGCGATGACGGCGGACTTCGAGTCCCGTCAGGAAGCGTACATCGATGCGGACAAGTGCGTGGGCTGCACGCTGTGCACGAAGCAGTGCAAATTCGACGCGATCGAAGGCGCGCTCAAGCAGAAGCACAAGGTGCTGGGCGCCTGCACGGGCTGCGGCGCCTGCGTGGAGAAGTGCCCGCGCAAGGCGATCACGCTGCGTGCGCGCCGCGCGCCGCGCAACAAGATGGACAAGGTGAAGAAGGCGCCTGCCGCGCCGGCTGCCAAGGCCGCCGGGCAGAAGTGACGCCGGATTCAGCCGTCAATCGCCATACGGCAGAGGAACGCTTCGGCGTTCCTCTTTTCGTATGCAAACGGAGGTTGATTTATTCACTGTCACCGGGTATAATCAAAGCAAATGATGGTAAGGTGGTGTCGGATTTGATCGATTTCAAGGCCATTGAGGCGGTAGACCCCGAACTGAGCGCGGCCATGCGCGGCGAATTGACGCGTCAGCGCGAGCACATCGAGCTGATCGCTTCGGAGAACTTCGTCAGCGAGGCGGTGCTCGCGGCGATGGGCTCGCATCTGACCAACAAATACGCCGAGGGCTATCCGGGCAAGCGCTACTACGGCGGCTGCCAGTATGTGGATGTCGTGGAGGAGCTGGCGCGCGAGCGCGCCAAGCAGCTCTTCGGCGCGGAGCACGCCAACGTGCAGCCGCATTCCGGCGCGCAGGCGAACATGGCGGTCTATTTCGCCGTGCTCAATCCGGGCGATACGGTCATGGGCATGAATCTCTCCCACGGCGGCCATCTCACGCACGGCAGCCCGGTGAACATGTCCGGCAAGTACTTTCACTTCGTGGCCTACGGCGTCACGGATGAAGAGGAAGTCATCGATTACGACGCGCTGGAAGCGCAGGCGCTTGAGGTGAAGCCCAGGCTGATCGTTGCGGGCGCGTCCGCCTATCCGCGCATCATCGACTTCGCGCGCCTGCGCGAGATCGCCGACAAGGCCGGGTGCATGCTGATGGTCGACATGGCGCACATCGCCGGTCTTGTCGCCGCGGGCGAGCATCCCAGCCCGGTGCCGTACGCCGACTTCGTCACCACCACCACGCATAAGACGCTGCGCGGCCCGCGCGGCGGCATGATCCTGTGCAAAGCGGATTATGCCAAGGCGATCGACAAGGCGATCTTCCCGGGCACGCAGGGCGGCCCGCTGGAGCATGTGATCGCCGCGAAGGCCGTGTGCTTCAAGGAAGCGCTCGGAGACGACTTCAAAGCGTATCAGCATCAGACCGTGCTCAACGCCAAGGCGATGGCGGCGGCGTTCACGAAGCAGGGCATTCGCCTTGTCTCCGGCGGCACGGACAACCACCTGATGCTGCTGGACCTGACCGGCACGGGCGTCACCGGCAAGGCGCTGGAAGCGCTGCTGGGGCAGGCGAATATCACCGTCAACAAGAACACGATTCCCAAGGAGACGCTCAGTCCGTTCGTCACCAGCGGCGTGCGCATCGGCACGCCGGCCGTGACTTCTCGCGGCATGAAGGAGCCGGAGATGGTGCAGATCGCCGGCATGATCGCGCGGCTCATCCGCGAAGGCGAACCGGCTGTGGAATCGGTTCGTCAGGACGTGCTCAAGCTGTGCGCGCGCTTCCCGCTCTACGAGGGCTGCGTCGCCGAATAACCCCCGTACAAAAGCGTATCGGTCGCACGCCGGTGCGCTTTTTCATGCTTGCCGAGCGGCCCGCAAGTTTATGGTTGACAGATGAACGGACAGCGGGTAAACTGAATATGTATGGACTTTTGTAAAAGCGAGGCTAGTGGATTGATCTATCTCGATCATGCGGCGACAACGGCCCTTCGCAGCGAGGCGCTTGAGGCGATGCGCCCGTACTTTTCCGCCGCTTTTGCCAATGCCAGCGCCGCCTATCGGGCGGGCCGGGACGCGAGGCGCGCCGTCGACGACGCGCGCGCAGCGGTGGCCCGCGCCATCGGCGCGCAGCGCAGCGAAGTCTATTTCACGTCCTGCGGCAGCGAAGCGGACTGCTGGGCGCTGATGGGCGTGGCGCGTGCAAATCCGCGCAAGCGCCATCTCCTCACCACGAAGATCGAGCATCACGCCGTGCTGCACACCTGCCAGGCGCTGGAGCGCGAGGGATACGCCGTCACGTATCTGGATGTGGACGGGCTTGGCCGCGTCTCGCCGGATGCGTTTGCGCGTGCCATTCGCCCGGACACGCTGCTGGCCTCCGTCATGCTGGCCAACAACGAGGTCGGCACGATCGAGCCGGTCGCCTCGCTTGCGCAGATCGCGCACGCACACGGCGTGCTCCTGCACACCGACGCCGTGCAGGCCGTGGGCCATATACCGGTGGACGCCGGCGCGCTGGGCGTCGACCTGCTCTCGATGTCTGCGCATAAATTCGGCGGACCCAAGGGTGTCGGCGCGCTCTACGTGCGCGACGGCGTGCGCATCGACAACCTGATCTACGGCGGCGCGCAGGAGCGCGGGCTTCGCGCAGGCACGGAGAATATTCCGGGCATCGTCGGCATGGCCGCGGCGCTCACGCTGGCCGTCGACGAGATGCGCGAGACGAGCGCGCACGTGGCGTCTTTGCGCGACGCGCTGGAAGGCGCGCTCATGCAGCTTTGCGGCGTGCGCGTCAACGGAGACCGGGACAATCGCCTGCCGGGGCACCTGCACGTCTCGATCGCGGGTGCGGATACGGCCATGTTGCTCATGCGGCTGGACATGGCGGACATCGCCGCCTCCGCGGGCAGCGCGTGCACGTCCGGCGCGACGGAGCGCTCACACGTGCTGGCGGCAATGGGCCGCGGCGGCGCGCAGGAAGCCGATCTCCGCTTTTCCCTGGGCAGAGAGAACACCATGCATCAGATCGCGGACACCGTCACCGTCCTGCGGCAGATTCTGAAGCGATAAAGGAGACCTTTCATGATCTATGGCAACAAGGAGGGCATACGCGATTCCATGCTCGCGCAGATGGAAGCGCTCTATGACCTCGAACTGGGCGGCGATGTGTTTGCGCCGGCGGAGCTGCTTGACGTGCTCGCGGCCTTCACCTGCGCCGTCAACCGGGAAATCAGCGTCTATATCTCGCGCAGCGGCGCGATTCTGGATATCACCATCGGCGGGCTCAACAGCGTGGACCTCAAGTCGATGCACCTGCGCCGCAACAACCGCCGCCTGAGCATGATCCGCTGCATCCACACGCATCCGGGCGGAAACGCGCAGCTCTCGGACGTGGACATCAGCTCGCTGCGCGCCATGCGCTTTGACGCGATGGCGGCGGTCGGCGCAAAGGATGGCCGGGCGACAGGCATTCAGGCGGCGTTTCTGGGTGAAGCGGTCGGCGGCGCGAACAAGGTGCGGCTCACCGACGTCGTGCCGGTTCGCCGCCTGCCGCAGCGCGCGTGGATGGACGCCATCGAGCGCGCGGACAGCGAGGTGCTGATCGGCGACACCGGCGGCGAGCAGGAGGCGCAGGAGCGCGCCTATCTGGTCGGACTGGACAGCGAGCGTTCCCTCAAGGAGCTCGCCCGCCTGGCGGAGACGGCAGGCGCGCTCGTCGTGGGCACGATGCTGCAAAAGAAAGCGCGGCCCGATACGGCGACGTACATCGGCAGCGGCAAGGCGCAGGAGCTGGCGCTCGACTGTCAGGCGCGGGAGGCCGATCTGGTCATCGTCGACGACGAGCTGACCGGCGTGCAGACGCGCAACCTGGAGGACGTGCTGCGCGGCGTGAAGGTGCTCGACCGCACGACGCTGATTCTCGATATCTTCGCCCAGCGCGCGCAGTCCCGCGAGGGCCGCCTGCAGGTGGAGCTGGCGCAGATGGCCTATCAGCTCCCCAGGCTCATGGGCCACGGCGTGTCCATGTCGCGCCTGGGCGGCGGCATCGGCACCAGAGGCCCTGGCGAAACGCGCCTGGAGATGGACAGACGCCGCATCCGCAAGCGCATGACCGACCTGCGCCGCGAGATTCAGGCGCTGGAAGAGCAGCGCAGCCTGCGCCGCACGCGCCGGGAGAAGAACCGCGTGCCCGTCGTCGCGCTGGTGGGCTACACCAACGCGGGCAAATCGACGCTGCTCAACGCGCTCAGCCATGCGAACGTGCTGGCGGAGGACAAGCTCTTCGCCACGCTCGATCCCGTCGTGCGCACGGTGAAGCTGCCGGGCGGCGGCGAGTTCCTGCTCGTGGACACCGTCGGCTTCATCAGCAAGCTGCCGCATGCGCTGGTGGACGCGTTTCATTCCACGCTGGAAGAGGCGCTGCTCGCCGATCTCCTGCTGATCGTCTCGGACGGCGCGTCCGACGAGCTGCTGCGCCAGCACGACGTGGTGCTGGACGTGCTGCACACATTGGGCGCGGACGGCAGGCCGACCATCGACGTGGTCAACAAGGTCGATCTCTTGCAGGAAAAGCCGCAGTGGCCGGGCGCGCACTTCATCAGCGCCAGGACGGGCGAGGGCGTGGACGCGCTGCTTGAGGAGATCAAGCGGCAGCTTCGCGGCGTGCAGCGCAGGCTGCGCGTCGAGATCCCCTATGCGCAGGGCGCGCTGACGGCCATGCTCCACAGCGGCGGCGGCGTGCTCGCGCAGGCATACACCGACACCGGCGTCACCATCGAGGCGATGGCCGACGAGCAGCTCTATGGCCGTCTGGCGGCAAAGCTGGGCGAGGACGCGCTCTGCTGGCTCGATTGACGCGCGGCGCGTGCGGAAAGGAAGAAGACTATGCTTGCAATGCGGGCAATCGCTGCATTGGCCATGGGCGCCGCGATGGTGTTTGAATCCTGGGCGTTCATCATGCCTCATCAGGATCCGACGGACACGCTCATCCTCGTCAACAAGTACAACCGCGCGCCCGCCGTGCCGGTGGCGCTGGTCAAGCCGGATGTGACGCCGACGAAGGAAGCGCTCTCGGAGAACATCTACATGCAGCCGGAGGCGGCCGCCGCGCTGGAAGACCTGTTTGCGGGCGCGGCGGCGGACGGCATCACGCTGTACGCCACGAGCGGCTTTCGAAGCTACTCCACGCAGAAGGCCATCTACGAGCGCAAGCTGGAGCGGATGAGCGAGCGTGCGGCCAATGCCAGCGTGGCCAAGCCGGGGTATTCGGAGCACCAGACGGGGCTGGCGATGGACGTGGAAGGCCACTCCTCGCTGGGCAGCGGGCTGGTGGAGGAATTTGGCGAGACGCCGGAGGGCATCTGGCTCGCGGAGCACTGCCACGAGTACGGCTTCATCATTCGCTATCCCAAGGACAAGACGGACATCACCGGCTACGTCTACGAGCCGTGGCACATCCGCTACGTCGGCAAGGACGCGGCGGCTGAGATCACAGCGCTCGGCGTGACGTTCGAAGAATACATCCTCATGGTGCGCGCGGATCGCGTGCAGGCGATTGAGAAGGGGGAGGGGAGCGGTGAAGAATAAGGGGTTCAAGGCGGTCTGCCCGGTGCTGTGCGCGCTGCTGTTTTCCGCGCCGTGCGCGGCGGAGGAAAAACTCGACCTGTCCGCGCTGGGGGAGATCGAAGAGGCGCAGCCCATCGAGACGGAAAACGTCTGGACGTATCCCATCGCCTA
>CALVKT010000020.1 GCA_944333055.1 uncultured Clostridia bacterium | reverse complement strand
TCTTAAGGGTGTATCGCGATACGGAAGAGACGAAAGGAAGGATGGACGTGGAAGGAAAGCGACAACGCGATGCGCGTTTCGTGGAAGCCATCCGCCAGAACCGTGCCGGCATGTTTTGCGTTGCGCGCATGATGCTTCGCTCGGACAGCGACGCAGAGGAGGCCGTGGCCGATGCGACGGAACGGGCCTATGCGCACCTGTATGCGTTGCGCAACTGGCAGAGTATCCGCCCCTGGCTCATGCGCATCACGATCAACGCCTGCCACAAAATCCTCAGACGGCGAAAAAGGGAGATTCCCAGCGACGATGTCCAGGTGTTTGAACGGCAGGCGCCGCCGCGCGAGACAGAAAACATCTGGGCCCTTGTGGAGCGGCTGGAGCCGCTGTACAGCCTGCCCCTGACGATGTACTATGCACAGGGCATGAAACTTGAGGAGATTGCCAAAGTGCTGCACGCGCCAAAAGGCACGGTTTCGGCACGCATGACGCGCGGAAAGCAAAAGCTCAGACGCATGATCGAGGAGGAGAGAGCATGAATGAGCATGAACTGGAGGACAGACTGCACCATGAACGGATCATCCTGCCGGAGGGATTTGACGGGCGCCAGGAAGCGGTTCTCTTTCGCGCCATGGAGCAAAAACGCAGGCCGGTCCAAAGAGCCTTTGTGCTTGCGGTCGCGCTGGCGCTGCTGATCTGTGCGACGGCACTGGCTGCCGATGGCCTGGGGCTGGCCTTCTTCTGGGGCGATGCTTCGCCGGATGCTGAGTCGCTCGTGGAAAGGGGCGTTCCTCAGTCGGTCGGACAGCTCGATGATGCGACGTTTACGGTTCGGGAAGCGGTTTTCGATGGGAATACATTGCAGGCTGTTGTGGCGGTGCAAGCGGTGGAAGGGAAGCGCGCGGTGATGCAGGGCTATCACGGCAATGTGAGCGCGGATGGCGTGCTTGTGGATTGCGGCGAAGAGGGCAGCATCGAATGGGCGGAAGAGGAGGACGGCACGCTGCTTTTGTACATCAGCCAGGCGATTTTCTCTGAGGAAGCGCAGCTCAGCGTCACATGGCCATGCAGCACAGCGCTGGCCAGTGCGGATGGTTCAAGGTGGGTACATGAACAGTCGGGCGTGCTCTGCTTTGAGGTGCCGCGCATTGAGGCGCAGACATTGAAGCTGTCTGCGACGGTCGATTGGAGCGGCCTTCTGACGGTGACGGATGTTGAGGTGGCCTACACGCCGCTGGGCATGGATCTGCAAATCCGCTATGTGCCGGGGGAAAGGCTGAAAAATGCAGTGCCTTCTTTCTATGTCGGACGGGAGGAGGACGCGGTCAATCATCGAGGGGGTGAAATCAGCCGCACGGGCAATGCGCAGGATGGCTATACCCTGCACGTCCGGTTTTACACGCCGGACAGCTTGCCGCACACGCTGACGCTTGGCGTGCGCGGGATGGAAGACCGGGTTTTGTTTGACTTTGACAGGCAGACCGCGATACTGATTGCAAAGGAGGTAGAACAATGAAAAGAGGGTTGCTGCTCGCATGTGCGCTGATGGTCAACGCAAGCCTGGCTTCGGCTGAGGTGGTGAGTGCGCCCCTGCCGGACAGGCATATTCAAACGGCGATTGAGCGCGAAACGTATACGATCGCCGTGGACGCAGACATCTATGGGGAGACGATCGACCGCGTGCAGGCCTACCGGGTCACGACGCTGGATTGGGGCGAGAATCCGGAAGAGGCGTTTGACCTTGCGCTGTGGTTTGATGAAACCGTTCCGCTCGAAAAAAAGGATTACGACAGCATCGCGTTTTTCCCACAGGGGCAAGAGGAGCGGATCCTCTGGCGCGATGAGGCGCGTTTCAGCCCCTATGCGATCACCTTTCAGCGGGAGACCCACGCGCGCCTGGAGTTCCCGTTTGAGCGGCTCGCTGTCGAAGGCATCGTCGAATCGGTGGACGCGCAGCTGCTGGAGGGATTCTCTTTGCAGCAGGCGGAGCAGGGGATCAATCCGATTCTCGACGCGCTGGGCGTGACGATCCAGCGCGAGCCGGTCTTCGTCTCCTGCATGACGCTCGGGGACTGGCAAGCGGAAACCGGGAAGAAGCTGGCATATGGCGTTGCACCTGATGAGTTCGTCGTCGAGAACTGGACACAAGAGGATGAAAGCTGCCTGATCCACTACCGCCAGCTTTTTCATGGCTTGCCCATGATGGAGACGGACGAGCACATGCCCGGCATCGTGGAGTGGGAAACGCCCAAGACCCTGGTCTGCGCATTGTGGAGCCGCAGAGGGCTGGAAAAACTCGAGTTCCCCTTTGTCGTTGGAACGCAAACGGCGCTGGGTGAGCCCTTTGCGCCGATCACAGCGGATGAGGCGCTTGCCGCGTGCCAATCTGCCGACATGAACCTGGGCGAGTGGCGCAATCTGCACATCTCGCGGATAGAACTGGGGTATGTGATGCTGGCCAAGAACATCGCCCAAACGGAAATCGAAGCGCGGCCCGCATGGCTGATCCGCATCTGGGGAGAAATTCCAGGGAATATGGAAAGCGTGGTCGCCGCGGTGGATGCGCAGACCGGCGACATGATGCTGAGCCTGTGAGGAAATGAACCGCCGTCCCGAAAGGCCTTTCGCCGGACGGGGCGGCGGTTTCATGGCGCGGACAGAGATTCAGAGGGGAGATTGTTTTTTTTGTCAAAAAAGCAGGCTTTCCTTGCATGAAGCGCGAATTTTATCTCCGAACCACCGTCTCATCTTATAGGAAGCATGATATTCACTGGAAGGGGAGAAAACACATGACGAAACGACTGTTCAAGCCTCTGGCCTGTCTGACGCTGCTGGTTCTTCTGGCGGGGCATTGCGTGCCCGCACTGGCGGGCAATGCGATGCTGAACGTCTACATCGAAAAGGAGACGCTGAACGAACGGCAGGCCGAGCAGAAGGCCATCAGCAGCAAGAACGGCGAGCTGCGGGTGACGCGCCAGTCGGTCTATCCCTGGGATGAAGAGGGGAGCCACTGGTCGGTGTTCGTGGAGCTGGAGAACACGTCCGATGCCCCGATCGTGATGGACGAAACGTGGCTGTATACCTGCAAGGCCGACAAGGAGACGACGGCCACCTGGCACTTTCCGCAGATCGACGGCGCGTTCTACCGGACGGCGGTGCGCTTTTATCCGGGCGAGCGGGTGATCCTGTACGCGGGATCGGAGCCGGTTTACGAGGCGCAGTTTGATGCGGACGGGCAGTACACGGGGGAAGAAATCTGTGCGGAGGGGCTCGACCAGATCGCCGGAAAGATGCGCAACGCCAAACTGCTGCGCGTGCGCATCAGCAGCCGGGATACGTCGATTCCCACCTCGTTCAACCCGGACATGGATGAGATCCGCGTGCCGGTGCAGGCCGATACGCTCATTGCGGATGGCAAGCTGACCATATCGGTGCAAAACGATCAGAGCGAACCGGTTTCGTACCATGCGCTGGGCGCAGTGCTCTGCGATGCCGAGGGGAACATCGTCGATGTTCTCAGAGAGCCGACGGTGACCTTGCAGCCGGGCGAGAGCCTGACGCTTGAAAAGGAACTGCCGCCCTATGTGACACAGGCCATGATCGAGGGCG
>CALVKT010000019.1 GCA_944333055.1 uncultured Clostridia bacterium | reverse complement strand
TCTCGCGTTTGATTCTGTATTGATTCCTGAAGTTCCCCTCAGGTTTCATACCCATTTCGAATTGACTGTTTTTTCGCGTTCTTCTTGATTCTGTATCGTTTTCAAGGATCTGGTCGCCGTGTTTCGCATTGCCGCGTCACACGGAACGATAGGAGTATATCGCATGGCGTTTCTTTTGTCAACACCTTTTTTGAGCGATTTTTCGATGATTTGAAAGGAAAAACCGAACATTCCGTTCGACTGAATTCCCTCTTCTTCGCTTTTTGGCCCGAACACGCAGCTGATCCAAAGATGAAATATGCTCATTTTTCCCGAACATTAGTTGATATTTGATCGCGTAAAAAATTTTTCATACAGCGTAAAATCCGGGAAAACCCGCCCGAAAATACGCAGTCAGGCGGCTTTCATCCTTCTCTCGACGCGCGGCGGGCGGCGAAGCAATCGCGGCAGTACACGGGCTTCCCGTCTTTTGGCGCAAACGGCACCTGTGTTTCTTTGCCGCAGTCTGCGCAGACGGCCGTGAACAGCGCGCGCTGCGACCGGGCGGCGCTGCTCTGCGCGCGCTGTGCGCCGCGGCATGCCGGACAGCGGCGCGGCGGGTTTTCAAAGCCGTTGGCCGCGTAAAACGTCTGCTCGGCCGCGCTGAAGGCAAACGGCTCTCCGCACGCGCGGCACACGAGCGTGATATCCTGATCCATAGTCGGTGACCTCCTGTGCATCTTTCTCTCCTGCCGCACGCAGGACCTCCCATCCCATGCAGACCGGCGGCCTCTGCGCGGCTCGCTTCATTGTATCACATTTATACAGCCGTACGCCATCACATTCCCCTGCGCATGCAGGATTTGCCCGCATGTGCATCGAATCTTTTCAGATAGCAACGCATCGCATGGAGGGGTACACATGAACGCGCAGGTCAATTACGTGCTCATCGGAGAGCGCATCCGCGAATACCGCACGCAGGCGGGACTGACGCAGGCAGAGCTGGCGGAGCGCGTCGGCGTATGCCAGCAGTTTGTCGGCGCGCTGGAACGAGGCAAGGCCATTCCCAGCATGGCCACCGTCCTGTCGCTGTGTCTGGCGCTCGAAGTCGATCCCAATGCGCTGCTGATGGATGCCGCGCGCGTCGATCCGGAGGCGGCCTGCACGCTTCGCGACGCCCCCTCTCCCCTCACCCATACGCTGACCGGGCAGATGCTCGACCAGATGCCCGCATCCCTGCGCGCAAAGAGGCTCACGGACGCGACGTTCCCGCTCTACGACATCATTCTGGACCCCTCTTTCCCCTGAAAAGACAGGAAAAAGACACGCCGCCATGTACACAAGCGCATGGCGGCGATGTTCATTCAGGCGAAATAGCCGCTGAGCACGCGGTTGACCAGCGCGCCGTCCGCCTTGCCCTTGACGCGCGGCATCAGCGTCTTCATGATCGCGCCCTTCTGTTTGGCGGTCGGCTTCTCGATGCCCAGCTCCGCGAGCACAGCCTCGACCACGGCACGAATCTCCGCCTCATCCATCAGCCTGGGCGCAAACTCGCTGTAGACCTGCATGCGCAGCTTCGCCTCCTCGATGATCTGCGTGCGATCCGCCGGCGTGGTGTCGATCGTCTCCTGCGCCTGCTTGATCTCCCTGAAGATGACGGCGTTCTCCTCTTCCTCCGTCAGATCGGCGCGCTTGTCGATCGCCTTGTTCTTGAGCGCCGCCAGCAGCAGCGACAGCGCGTCCTTGCGCGCCTTGTCCTTGTCCTTCATCGCCTGCATCATGGCGGCCCGAACGGTATCCATCTTGCTCATTCCAATCACTCCTTCATCAGATGTCTCAAATATGCGATGCTGCGCAGGAGCGCCTCGTCGCTTTTGATCATTTTCCAATACGGCTCCAGGATCACCGGGCCGTCGTAGCCCGCAGCTTGCAGCGCGGCGAACAGCGCGGCAAAGTCGTACACACCCTCTCCGGGCAGACAAAGCGCGCCGTCCTCGCGCCAATCGCACACGTGCACGTTGCACAGCCGGTCGCCCATCGCCTGCACGAAGTCGATCGGGTCGCAGCCCGCGCGAATCGCCTGCTTGATGTCCAGCGTAAAGCGCACCTGCGGCAGCGCCCGGCGCGCCTCGCGCACGCGCTGGGGCGTGGTCAGCTGGCACCAGAATACGTTCTCCCAGCCGACGGCCATGCCCCGCTGCGCCGCCTCCTCGCACATGGGCGCGATCGCCTCGACGTTCCACGCCAGATCCCACGGCAGGGGCGAGAGCATCGGCGTGTGCCGGCCATGGTACACAAACGTCCCTGCGCCCATCGCCGCGCCCGCGTCGAGCACACGGCGAAACTGGTCAAACGCGTCGCGCATCTGGCGGGCGGGGCGGCGCGCCATGTGGTTTTCATATTCGCCCAGCGGGTGCACGCTCGTGCAGGCCGTCCCTGCCAGATTCCTTCGCACCAGCGAGGCAAACGACGTGGAATACTCGCTTTGCGATTGCAGGAATACCTCCGCGCAGTCGATGGGCAGCTTCGCCATTTGCGCAGCCGCCTCTTCCGTCTCCCATCTGCCGTAGAAGGCAGCGGTTGAAAGGCCGAGCTTCACGCCGTTTTCCCTCCCCTCGCGGTTCTGGCTTCTATTATAGCCCAGCGCGGCGTTCCTGTCACTTTCTTTTTGTGCGAAAGTGTGCTATATTGTCTGTGTATGAAATCTCTGAAACACATGGAGGTTGCCATGGCAGACCGCCTTTTCTTTCCGCCGACGACCGCCGCGGACATGCGCGCGCGCGGCTGGGACGCGCCGGACTTCGTCTTCGTCAGCGGCGACGCGTACGTGGACCATCCCTCGTTCGGCGCCGCCGTCATCACCCGCGTGCTGGAAGACGCCGGGTATCGCGTGGCCGTGCTCGCCCAGCCGGACTGGCACAGCCCCGCCGATTTCAAGCGCTTTGGCCGCCCGCTGTACGGCTTTCTCGTCTCCTCCGGCGTCATCGACAGCATGGTCAATCATTACACCGCCGCCAGAAAGCGCCGCTCCAGCGACGTCTACACGCCCGGCGGCAAGCCGGCCAGGCGGCCCGACCGCGCCGTCATCGTCTATTGCAACCTGATCCGTCAGGCCTACGGCGACATCCCCATCGCCATCGGCGGCGTGGAGGCGTCGCTTCGCCGCTTCGCCCACTACGATTACTGGGAGGACGCTGTGCGCCGGAGCATCCTCGTGGACAGCGGCGCCGACCTGCTGCTCTACGGCATGGGCGAGCGCTCCATCCTGGTGACGGCGGACTGGATGAGCCGCGGCGCGCCCGCGTGGGAATGCGCGAAGATGCGCGGCGTGTGCTACATGGCCGATGCGCCGCTGCGCGGCAGCCTTGAGATCCCGTCCTGCGAGGCCTGCATCGCCAGCAAGAAGGCCTACGGCGAGGCGTTTCTCACCCAATATACCGAGCAGGACCCCTTCCGTGGCCGCGCCATCAGCCAGCGCCACGGTCAGCGCTTCGTCGTGCAGACCGTGCCGGACACGCCGCTCTCGCGCGAGGAGCTCGACCGCGTCTACGCCCTGCCCTTCCGGCGCACGTGGCATCCGGACTACGACGGCCAGGGCGGCGTGCCCGCCATCGAGGAAGTGCAGTTCTCCATTGCGCACACGCGCGGGTGTTTTGGCTCCTGTTCCTTCTGCGCCATCACGTTCCTGCAGGGGCGCATCGTCACCACGCGCAGCCACGAGTCCGTGCTCGATGAGGCGCGCGCGATCACGGCGATGCCCCAGTTCAAGGGCTACATCCACGACGTCGGCGGCCCGACGGCCAACTTCCGCCACGCCGCCTGCGACAAGCAGCTGCGCGCCGGCGCCTGCGCGCAGCGCCAATGCCTCTTCCCCAGGCCCTGCCCGAACCTCAAGGTCGATCACACGGACTACATCCAGCTGCTGCGCGAGATTCGCGCGCTGCCCAAGGTGAAGAAGGTGTTCGTGCGCTCCGGCCTGCGCTACGACTACATCATGGCCGACAAGTCCGACGCGTTCCTCAAAGAGCTCTGCCAGCACCACATCAGCGGCCAGCTCAAGGTCGCGCCGGAGCACGTCAGCCCGAAGGTGCTCGCCGTGATGGGCAAGCCGGGCCGCGACGTCTACGACGCGTTCTGCGAAAAGTACCGGCGCATCAACCGGGAGCTGGGCAAGGAGCAGTATCTGGTGCCCTACCTGATCTCCAGCCATCCGGGCAGCGACCTCGCCGCCGCCATCGAGCTGGCGGAATACCTGCGCGACATCCACCATCAGCCCGAACAGGTGCAGGACTTCTATCCCACGCCCGGCACGCTGTCCACCTGCATGTTCTACACGGGCCATGACCCGCGCACCGGCAAGCCCGTCTACATCCCGCGCACGCCGCACGAGAAGGCCATGCAGCGCGCGCTGCTGCAATTCAGGCGGCCGGAGAACTTCGCGCTGGTGCGCGAGGCGCTGCGCCAGGCTGGGCGCGAAGACCTCATCGGCACCGGCCCGCGCTGCCTCGTGCCGCCGGAGGGCGTCAAAACCGCGGCGGAATACGCCCAGATCCGCCGGGAGAAGAAGGCCCGCGAGGCCCGAAGAGAGCAGCGCGAACACCGCGGCGCACGTCCCGCCAGGGGCGACGCGCGCAAGGGCGGCCATTCGCCTTCGGGCCGGCGCTCAAAGCCGGGCGGCAGGGGGCGGCGCTGAACTTTCGCCGACAGCACAAACGACCGGCACAGCCTGTTGCCTGACAGGCCGTGCCGGTCGTTTCTTCGTATTCGGATTTATGGCGGCTGCAATGCCCATCACAGGCGCATCGCTTGTCCATTGAGCATCGCACGCACGAGCGTCTCCCCCTCATACACCAGCTTGAGCGAGAAGAACGTCTCCCTCTCCCGCAGCAACTGCAAGAACACCCTGTCGCCTTCCCAGATGGGCAACGCGCCGATCCTGTCCCACTCAACCCATTCCAGCGTACCCTCGTCGCAATCGCGCATCTCGCCTTCGCAGGCCGTGGCGGTGAACAAATGCATGTACTCGCACCAGTCCTCGGAGACGAACGTGACGATGCCCCGATACGCCCAGGCGGTGAGCGTCAGCCCGGTCTCCTCCCGAAACTCGCGCAGCATGCACTCCTCCGGGCTCTCGCCGCGCTCGAACTTGCCGCCGATGCCGATCCATTTGTCGTGGTTGACGTCGTCCTTCTTCTTGACGCGGTGGAGCATCAGCGCTTTGCCGTCCCGAATCAGGTAGCACAGCGACGTTTGCAGCATGCGTATCTCTCCCTTGCGGCGCGCCCATACGGCGCGCGTGATGCTATCGCCATGATAGCCCACCCGCGCGCCGCTGTCAAGCGCTCATTCCAGCCACAAAAAGCGCATGAATTCCGCCGTCTGCGCGCGCCAGTCCTCCTCGCAGTGGCGGCCGCCCTGCTGCAAAAACGGATGCACGCGCGCCTGTTTGCGCATGAGCGTGTTGGCGACTTCCAGGTTGCAGGCCGCCATGTGCGCAAGCATCTTCGCATCCCGCGCCTCGTTTTCCCCAAACGACAGATAGACGCGCGTGTCCGGGTCGATCTTCTCCTGACGCACCTGGCGCAGCAGCTGCGCGTAGCACAGGCTCATCGGCACGGACAGGCACGCCGCCTTGGAAAACACGCCGTTGAACGCCGTGACCGCGTACAGGCTCATCAATCCGCCCAGCCCCGCGCCCATCGCGCCCGTGCACAGCCTGTCCGCCAGCGTGCGATAGCACGCGTCGATCTGCGGCTTGAGCGTGTCGGCGATCCACGCCATTGTCGCGCGCCCCTGCCCGCGCAGGCCCTCCCACATCCGGGGCGCGAGGGCGTACGGGCAGTATTCCGCCAGGCGACGGTCGCTCTCCTGGCTGCTCTCCACGCCCACGATGATCACGTCCTTCTCCCACTGGGCCAAAAAGGTATGCAGCTGCCACGAACTGCCGTAATTCGACTTTTCCTCCTCAAATCCGTTCTGCCCGTCAAACAGGTACATCACCGGATAGGCCATGGCGCACGCGTGATAGCCGCGCGGCAGGCACACGGTGATCACGCGCTCGTCCGCGCCCGGATCAAAGTGCATCGTAAATCGCTCGATCATACATCCTCCGTTCCCGCCGGATGCCCCGGCGCTTTTGCTTCTCCATATATATGCACACGCGGCTGTATTTTTTCCTTTGTATGTGCTATAATGAGGGAAAAACAAAGCATACCGAGGCATTGATATGACAACATCCTCCGCACGCCGCATCGACCTCGCCCGCGATCCCATCGGCAAACTGATCGTCCGGCTGGCCCTGCCCTCCGTCGTCGCCCAGACCATCAACATGCTCTACAACATGGTCGACCGCATCTACATCGGCAGCATTGAGGGCATCGGCGCCTACGCGCTCACGGGCATGGGGCTTGCCATGCCCATCATCACGCTGATCTCCGCCTTCGCCTCTCTCTTTGGCACGGGCGGCGCGCCGCTCTCCTCCATCAAGCTGGGCGAGGACAAGCCGCAGGACGCCGAGCGCATCCTCGGCGCGTCCGCGTTCATGCTCATCGCCGTCTCTGCCGTGCTCTTCGCCGTCTTCCGGCTCTTCATGGACCCGCTGCTCATGGCCTTCGGCGCAAGCGAAAACACGCTGCCCTACGCCAGGGACTACCTGAGCGTCTATCTCTTCGGCACGCCCTTCGTGCTGCTGGTGCTCGGACTCAATCCCTTCATCACCGCGCAGGGCTTCGCCAAAGAGGCCATGATCTCCGTCATCATCGGCGCCGCGCTCAACATCGTGCTTGATCCGCTGTTCATCTTCGTCCTGGACATGGGCGTTCGCGGCGCGGCGGTGGCGACGGTCATCGCGCAGGGCGTCTCCTGCCTGTGGGTGCTGCGCATCCTCACCGGCAGCCGCACCAGAATGCGCCTGCGCCGCGCGAATATTCGCTTTGACGCGCCCATCCTCGCGCGCACGAGCGCGCTGGGCGTCTCTCCCTTCACCATGAACTTCACGGAGAGCTCGATTCAGATCGTGCTCAACCGGGGCATGATGATCTATGGCGGCGACCTGTACGTGGGTACGATGACGATCATCACCAGCATCGTCAGCCTCTTTTCCACGCCGCTGCACGGCTACACCAACGGCGTGCAGCCCCTGCTCAGCTTCAACTACGGCGCAGGCCGGCTGGAACGCGTGAAAAAAGCGTTCCGCACGCTGCTGCTGTCCACCGTGGCGATCACCATGACCTACTGCGCGCTCATCGAGCTGTTCCCCCGTCCGTTCATCCGGCTCTTCACGCAGGATGACACGCTCGCCGATCTGACCGTTCGCGGCCTGCGCATCTATGCGGCGGGTCTGGGCATCTTCGGCCTGCAAAACGCCATCCAGAGCATGTTCGTGGGGCTGGGTCAGGCCAGGCTCTCGCTGTTCATCGCCGTGCTGCGCAAGATCATCCTGCTCATCCCGCTGGCGCTCCTTCTGCCGCTCGCCTTCGGCGTGACGGGCGTCTACCTCGCCGAGCCCATCGCCGACATCACCTCCGCGCTCACGGCGACCTGCCTGATGCGCTATCACTTTCCCCGGATTCTCGCGCGCCGCAGCCAGGAGCTCGCCGCGCAGCAGGAGGGCTGAGCATGGTCGACTGCCTCATCCTTGGCGGCGGCGCGGCCGGGCTTGCGGCCTGCGCGGCGCTCGCCCAAAGCGGCGCGCGCGTCGCGCTCATCGAGCGGCTTGACCGCGTGGGCAAGAAGATCATGGCCTCCGGCAACGGCCGCTGCAACCTCTCCAACGCCGACATGCGCCCGGCCTGCTACGGCGAAGCCGAAGCATTTGTGGCGCGCGTGTACGCCGCCACGCCGCCCGAACGCGTGCTCGCCTTCTTCTCCGCGCTCGGCCTGATGACCGCGCAGGAGGAAGGGCGCATCTACCCGCGCACGATGGCTGCCTCCTCCGTGCTCGACGTGCTGCGCATGGCCTGCGACGCGCCCGGCGTCTCGCTGATGACCGGGCAGGAGGTGATCTCGCTCGCGCCCGTTCGCGGCGTGTGGCGCGCGCGGCTCGCTTCGGGCGAATGCCTGTCCGCGCCCGCCGCGCTGTGCGCCATGGGCGGGCAGGCCGCGCCGCACCTGGGCACGGACGGCGCGGGCGCGCGGCTGATGGAAGCGCTCGGCCACACGATCGCGCCCATGTATCCGGCGCTCGTGCAGCTGCGCTGCGACCACGGCGCGCTGCGCAGCCTCAAGGGCCTGCGCGTGCCTGCGAGATTGACGCTTGAGATCGACGGCGCGCCCGCCGCGTCGGAGACCGGCGAGCTGCTCTTCGCCGATTACGGCGTGTCCGGCGTGTGCGTCTTCCAGCTCTCCGGCCCGGCCGCCCGCGCGCTGGCGCAGCGCCGCCGCGTCGCGCTGCGCGTCCATCTCCTGCCCGAAGTGGCCGACGTGCCCGTGTGGCTGGATGCGCGCATCGCCGCGCGCGAAACCCTGAGCGCGCAGGCGCTTCTCACCGGCGTATTCCCCCGCCTGCTCGCGCAGGCGCTGCTCAGGCAGGCGCACATCGCGCCGCAGGCCGAGGCGCGCCGCCTGTGCGCCGCCGAACGCGCCGCGCTCTGTGACGCCATCGCCGCCTTCCCCCTGCCCGTGACGGGCACGCAGGGCTTCAAGCACGCGCAGGTGACGGGCGGCGGCGTGTCGCTCGACGAAGTCGATCCCGCCACGATGGCCTCGCGCCTGCACGGCGGGCTGTACATCGCCGGAGAGGTGCTCGACGTCGCCGGCCCCTGCGGCGGATACAACCTGCACTTCGCCTTCGCCAGCGGCCTGACCGCCGCCCGGTCTATCGCGCATGAGAAAGGACTGCCATGATACGACTCCACAACGTCAAGATCCCGCTTGAGCACGGCGCGCTCGCCAGGATCGCCGCGAAAAAGCTCGGCTGCCCGGCCGCGCAGATCGCCAGCTGCGAGATCAGCCGCCGGAGCATCGACGCCCGCAAGAAAAACGACGTCTGCTTCGTCGTCTCCCTCGACGTCGCGCTCAAGGATCCGAAGGAGGAAAAGCGCCTCGCCGCGCGGCTCGGCTCCGGCGCGCTCGCCGCGCCGTATGCGCCGCCCGATACGCCGAAGCTGCCCGCCGCGCCCGCCGTGCGCCCCGTCGTCGTGGGCTTTGGCCCGGCGGGACTGTTCGCCGCGCTCACGCTCGCCGAGAGCGGCGCGCGGCCGATCGTGCTGGAGCGCGGGCAGGACGTGGATACCCGCACGCGCGACGTGCACGCCTACTGGGAAAACGGCCAGCCGTCGTTCAACCCCGCCTCCAACGTGCAGTTCGGCGAGGGCGGCGCGGGCACGTTCTCCGACGGCAAGCTCAACACCGGCACGAAGGACCCGCGCAGCGAGCACATCCTGCGCACGTTCGTGCGCTTCGGCGCGCCGCGCGAGATCCTCGTAAACGCCAAGCCGCACATCGGCACCGACCGGCTCAAGGGCGTCGTCAAGGCGATGCGCGAGACCATCCTCGCGCTGGGCGGCGAGGTGCGCTTCGGCGCGCGCGTGACCGGCCTCCTCCGGCAAAACGGCAGCATCGCGGCGCTTGCGTACGAGGACGCACAGGGCCTGCACGAGCTGCCCGCGCGGCACGTGATCCTCGCCATCGGCCACAGCGCGCGCGACACGTTCACCTCGCTGCATGAGAGCGGTTTTACGCTGCTGCAAAAGCCCTTCTCCATCGGCGCGCGCATCGAGCACCCGCAGGCGCTCATCGACCGCGCGCAGTACGGCGCGTTCGCCGGTCATCCCGCGCTCGGCGCGGCGGACTACAAGCTGGCGCTGCATTTGCCCTCCGGCCGCAGCGTGTACACGTTCTGCATGTGCCCGGGCGGCAGCGTCGTCGCCGCCGCCAGCGAGCCGGACAGCGTCGTGACCAACGGCATGAGCTGCTTCGCACGAGACGAACAAAACGCCAACAGCGCGCTGCTCGTCGGCGTCGATGTGACGGATTTCCCCAGCGCGCACCCGCTTGCCGGCATGCACATGCAGCGCGAGATCGAGCGCCGCGCATTTGATCTCGGCGGGCGCACGGGCCGCGCGCCCGCGCAGCTGGTGGGCGATCTGCTCGCAGGCCGCCCCAGCGCAAAGCTGGGCAGCGTCGCGCCCAGCTATCGCCCCGGCGTCGTGCCCGGCGACCTGCGCACGCTGCTGCCTGCGTGCATCACGGACGCCATGCGCGAGGCGCTGCCGCTGCTCGGGCGCAAGCTCCACGGCTTTGACCACCCCGATGCGGTGCTCACCGGCCCGGAGACGCGCTCCTCCAGCCCCGTGCGCATCCCGCGCGGCGAAGACCTGTGCAGCGTCGACTGCCGGGGCCTGTATCCCTGCGGCGAGGGCGCGGGCTACGCCGGGGGCATCACCTCTGCGGCGGTGGACGGCGTGCGCTGCGCGCAGGCCGTGCTCGAAAATCTCGCCTGAGCATCACGCGCCCGCCGCCAGCGTCTGCCGCAGCGCCCGGCACAGCGTGTACATCGTCACGGCCGCATAGCTGCGCGCGCCCGCCGCATCCGTCTCGCCCATCGTCCGCTCCATCAGTGCGCACCAGTCGAGCAGGCTCTGCGCCAGCTCATCGTGCAGCGTGCTGGGCATCTTGCCCTGCGCCGCCTGGGCGGCGGCGCGCACGGCCTGCACGATGCTGGGCAGCGCATCCTCCCCGGCGAGCAGTCGGGAAAGCGTTTCATCCGGCGCGGTGAGCAGCGCGCACGCCGCCTCGACCTGCCGCGCATCCCCGCTCAGGCGCAGCGTGACCGATTCAAGCGCGTCACCAATCGCGTAGGCCTCCTGCCCGCACGCCGCGCCCACGTTGAGCGCTTCCCGCGTGCCGGCCACGTCCGCGATGATGCGCATCTTCTCCCGCTGCCAGAGCACGCAGCGCACACCGAGGCCCTGCAAACGCTGCGCCTCGCTCTGCGCGCGCTGCCCGTCGTCAAACACGCCCAGTTGCAGGGCGTACACCTGCCTCTCTTCAAGCGTCAGCTCGCGCGCGTCCTGCGCCCCAAAGGCGCGCACGGCCTGCGCGGCGGCGCGTATGCCTTCCTCCGCCTGCGGCGACACGGCCAGCGCGCCCAGCAGCAGCGCGCCCGCCGCGCATAATACGCCCCTGCGCACGCGCGCCGCGCGCCGCTGCCGCCTGCGCTTGCTGACAATGCCCATGCGCATCCCGTTCCTTTCCGTCGCCCTTGAGCCTATGACCCACGGGCGCGGATTATCCCAACCGACCCACCGAGGTGCACCATGAAATACACGCTGGATACCATCCCCGTTTTGGACGCGTACAAGACCGGCTGCGAGTGCCCGCTGTGCAAGCTGCGGATTCTCTGCGAGGATCAATACGTGGACACGATGCTCGCCTCCGCCTACATGGAGCCGGAGTGGCGCATCAAGACGAATGAGACGGGCTTCTGCACGCGCCACTTTGAGCTGATGTACAACCGGCGCAACCGGCTCGGCCTCGCGCTGATGACCCACACGCACATGCAGCAGGTCATCGCCTCGCTGGAATCCATTCTCGACGGCGTTCAGCCGGAGAAGAAGGGCCTGCTCGCCTCCCTGCGCGGCGGCAAGGCCGACGGCGCGCCCGCGCAGATCCGCGCGCGCATCGACGGCTGCGCGATTTGCGAGCAGATCGACGCGGCACTCGCGCGCTACGCCTACACCATCGCGCAGCTCTACTTCACCAACAGCGAGTTCAAGGCGCAGTTCGCCGCCTCCAAGGGCTTCTGCCTGCCGCACCTGGCGCTGCTGCTGGAGCTGGCGGAAAAGACGCTCTCCGGCGCGCAGGCGGCGGAATTCAGGAAGGCCGTCGCGCAGCTGGAGCTTCAAAACCTCAAGCGCGTGGAAGGCGAGCTGGAGTTCTTCACGCTCAAGTTCGACTACCGCTACGCCGACAAACCCTGGGGCAACAGCAAGGACGCGCCCGAGCGCGCCATCAACAAGCTGATGGGCGCGTGCGTCGGCGAAGAGGCCAGGCTGCCGCCGCACAACGACTGAGGCGCGCGCATGAAGCGGCTGTATCTGATCGGCGGGCCGATGGGCGTGGGCAAGACGGCGACCTGCCGCCAGCTCAAAAACCTGCTGCATCGCAGCGTGTTTCTGGACGGCGACTGGTGCTGGGACATGCACCCCTTTGTCCTCACGCCCGAAACGCGCGCGATGGTCATGGACAACATCGCGCACCTGCTGCGCAACTTCCTCTCGTGCAGCGCGCTCGATCACGTGATCCTCGGCTGGGTGATGCACGAGCAGGCGATCCTTGATGACCTGCTCGCGCGGCTGCCGCTGGAGAACGTGGACGTGCGCTGCATCTCGCTCGTGTGTTCCGCGCAGGCGCTGACGGCGCGGCTGCAGGCGGACATCGACGCGGGCCTGCGCGAGCCGGACGTGCTTGAGCGAAGCCTTGCGCGCCTGCCGCGCTACGAAGCGCTCCAGACCCTGCGGCTTGACACAACGGCCATGACGCCGCTTGGCGCGGCGCGGGCGATCCTCGACGCATGCGCGGAGGAGGCGCCGTGAACACAAAGCGCGCATCGCAGAGGCGCCCGCGCGATCATGGTGGCGCCGATCCCTGCGCTTGTGCATCGTAACAAAGCAAAAGACCGCAGCGCCGGGTTGTTCCGGTACGCTGCGGCTTTATTTATCCTGTTCTGTGCCGGCATGCCCGCCGGACGAGCTGAACCCGCCTCGCGGCGGTTTGATACTAATTCTTGATGAAAACGGCTAATCAGAACCGCAATTGTCGCTACGCTCCGCTGCGGTTCCCGCCGTTTACGCCGTGATCATAGAAGGCGTTAGGGCTGCCGCCCTAAAACCTGCCTGAGGGATTTCATCCCTCAGAATCCCTTCTTCGCTTCGCGCTGTATTTGACCTTTGTATCAAAAATCAGTATGACAGCGGTCAATCCGCCTGGAGGAATGCGTCGATCGCCTCGCACGCCTGCGCGAACGGATCGCCCGCCATATCCAGCCACACGATGTCCGGGTTGCGCCGGAACCACGTCATCTGCCGCTTGGCGAACTGGCGGATGGCGATGGCCAGCTTTTGAAGCATCTCCTCGCGGTCCGGGATCACGCCCGTCAGATGCTGCGTGATGAACCGGTACTCAAGCCCCAGGCCGAGCAAGAACTCCGTCGTTGCGCCCGCGTCCATCAGGCGCTGCACTTCCTCGATCATGCCCTGCTCCACGCGCCGGTCAAGCCGTTCGAGGATGCGCTTTTCCAGCACGTCGCGCGGCCAGCTCACGCCCAGCCGCAGGCTTTCATAGCGCGCCTGCTTGCCCGGCACGGCGTCGTCGCCGTCGTGAATGCGCTCGATCATCCGCATGACGCGGTTGCGGTTGTTGCGCTCCACCTCCACGTCCGGCCTGAGTCCCACGAGCATGTCGTAGAGTTCGGGCGTGGTTCGCTTCTCCAGCTCCGCGCGGTAAGCGAGGTCCGGCTCCCTGTCGGAGAGCAGATACCCATCGAGCACGGCGTCCACGTAGAGCCCCGTGCCGCCGACGATCATCGGCAGCCTGCCCCGCGCGCGGATGTCCTCGATGCAGCGATAGGCCATGCGCTGGAAGTCCGCCATCGAGAAGAATTCGTTCGGCTCGCGCACGTCGATCAGGTGGTGCGCCACGCCCTGCATCTCCTCCGGCGTGATCTTGCCGCTGCCCAGATCGAGCCCGCGAAACACCTGCCGCGAATCGGCGGAGATGATCTCGGCGTGATATCGTTTCGCCAGCTCCACGCCCAGCGCGCTCTTGCCGGACGCGTTCGTGCCCACGACGGCGACGACCTTCGGTAATTTCTCCATGCGCTCTTCTCCCGTCTTCGTATTGCGCCCCATTATACCACATTTTGCCGCGTCCGTCGAGAGCCGGGGCGTCCGGAGGCAGCTCCGTATTCCGGACAGGAAAAAGCCGCCTGCGCGCGCAGACGGCCCGTCTGTTCCCGTCACATCGTGTAGTCGCCCTCGATCTGCCTGCGGATTTTCAGCATCTGCTGATCCGTCTCGCTGACGATCTGCGCGCAGCTTTGCAGCTGCTCGGCGATTTGCAGCGCGTGATCCTCCGGAATGTCCTTCTTGTAGCGCAGCTTGTGCTCCAAGCTCGCCCAGAAATCCATGGCGATCGTGCGAAGCTGCACCTCCACGCGCATGTAGCGCTTCTCCTTGGACAGGAAGATCGGCACCTCGATGATCATGTGCAGGCTGCGATAGCCGCTCTGCTTGGGATGCTTGATGTAGTCCTTGACGCGCAGCACGTAGATGTCGTCCTGCAGCGTCAGCATGTCGGCCAGCTTGTAGATGTCGTCCACGAATGAGCAGATCACGCGCACACCCGCGACATCCGACAGCTCCTTCTCGATGGATTCCACCGTCAGGGGCTTGCCGATGCGGTTCATCTTCTCGATGACGCTCTTGGGCGTCTTGAGCCGCGTCTTGATCGTCTCGATCGGGTTGCGGTCAAACTTCCCATTGAACTCGATGGAGAGCACCTTGAACTTGGTCTCCACCTCCAGCATCGCCGCGGAATAGCAGCTCATCAGCCGCACGTAATCCTTGCCCTCGTGGCGAATCTGCTCAAACAGCGCGCCGTCGTTCATGCCGGGTGCAAACGCGATCTCTCTGCTTTCCAGCATGCCGCCGCCTCCTCTCGGTCTTTCTGTCTTCATTGTACACGATCGCAGGATCGATGTCAATCTGACCATTCTGACCGGGGAAAACCTGTCTCAACCTCACAGAATCTTCAGCTTGTCCACGTCCCGGCCAACGGCTGCCGCCGCGCAGGGGGCCGCAAACACGCGGCGCATGACGCGCTCCACGTCCGCCCTGGTGACGGCCTCGATCTTCTCCACGACCTCCTGAGGATCGACCGCGCGGTTGCGCAGCAGCTTGCTGCGGCCGATGGCCGACATGCGCGAGGAGCTGCTCTCCAGCCCCAGCACGTAGGAGACCTTGAGCTGCTCCTTGGCCATGGCGAATTCCTCGCCCGTCACGCCGTCCTCCACCAGCCGGCGAATCTGCGCGTGCAGCGCGTCGATCACCGGCTGCGCCGTCTCCGGCGAGGTGCCCGCGTAGATGGTCAGCGTGCCGCAGTTGGCGTAGGCGGAGGGATAGCTGTACACGGAGTACGCCGCGCCCATCTCCTCGCGGATGTGCTGGAACAGGCGCGAGGACATGCCGCCGCCAAAGAGGTTGTTCATCACCGTCAGCGGGTACAGGTCGTCGGCGTCCTGCGCCGCGCCCGGATAGGACAGGCAGACGTGCACCTGCTCAATGTCCTTCCTGCGGGTCAGCACGCGGCCGCCACATGCGCGCACGGGCTGAGCCTCCTGCGCCGCGCCCGGCGCCTGCCAGCCGCTCAGATACCGCTCGGCCATCGCCAGAAACGCATCCCTGTCAAACTGGCCCGCGATGGCCAGCACGGTGTTGTCCGGCCTGTAGTGCTTGCGGCGGAAGGCGATGAGCGCCTCGCGCGTGACGGAGGCGATCTGATCGTGCGTGCCCAGGATCGGGCGCGACAGCGGATGATCGCCGAAATACGCCTCGGCCAGCAGGTCGTACACCAGATCCTCCGGCGTGTCCTCGCACATGGCGATCTCTTCGAGGATCACCCCGCGCTCCTTTTCAAACTCCGCCTCGTCCATCCTGGCGTGCAGCAGCAGGTCGCTGAGCAGGCTCATCGCGCGCTCCAGATGCTCGGCGATGACCTTGGCGTAGTAGCAGGTGCACTCTTTGGCCGTAAAGGCGTTCACCTGCCCGCCGATGGCGTCCATCTCCACGGCGATTTCCTTCGTCGTGCGGTGTTCGGTGCTCTTGAAAAGCATGTGCTCCACGAAGTGAGACAGGCCGTTTTCCGCCTCCGTCTCGTACATGGAGCCCGCGCCGATCCACAGGCCCACGCTCACAGACGGGAAGTGCGGGATATACTCGGCCACCACGCGCAGCCCGTTTGAAAGGACGAACTCCTCGCACATGCGCTGATACCCTCCGTTCATGATTTCTCCTATTCTCTGCATGTTGCTCCATCTTATGCGGGACGCGCCGCGCCCTGCATGCGCAAAAATCGGGCCGGCTGCGCGCTCCGCAGCCGGCCCGAAATCCTGTTTATTGACGGCGATTCGCATCGCGGCGCGGCGGACGCTGACCCGGCGCGCTGCGGCGCGGCATGTCGTTGTTGTCGTACTCGATGTCGTTGCGGATGAGGTTCACGCGGCCCTGGGAGTCGATCTCCGCGACCTTGACCTCGATCTCGTCGCCGATCTTGACGACATCCTCGCACTTCTCCACGCGGCCCCTGGCCAGCTTGGAGATGTGGATCATGCCGTCCTTGCCCGGCAGCAGCTCGACGAACACG
This sequence comes from uncultured Clostridia bacterium, assembly GCA_944333055.1. Lineage (GTDB taxonomy): Bacteria > Bacillota > Clostridia > Christensenellales > Aristaeellaceae > Ventricola. The sequence goes on along the minus strand of CALVKT010000019.1, from coordinate 7,752 downwards.
CCGAAGTTCATCATGCGCACGACCTTGCCCATGTAGACCTCGCCCACCTCGACATCCTTGGCGATGCCCTCGATGATGCGGCGCGCCTTGAGCGCGGCGGCCTCATCCGGCGTGGCGATGTACACGCTGCCGTCGTCCTCGATGTCGATCTTGACGCCGGTCTCGTCGATGATCTTGTTGATCATCTTGCCGCCCGGTCCGATGACCTCGCGGATCTTGTCCGGATTGATCATGAAGCGCACGATCTTGGGCGCGTACTGGGAGAGCTGTTCGCGCGGCTGCGGGAGCGTTTCGAGCATCTTGCCCAGGATGAACAGGCGGCCGTCGAGCGCCTGGGAGAGCGCCTGGCGCAGAATCGCCTCGTCGATGCCCTTGATCTTGATGTCCATCTGGATGGCGGTGATGCCGTTCATGGTGCCCGCGACCTTGAAGTCCATGTCGCCCAGGAAATCCTCAAGGCCCTGGATGTCGGTCAGCACGGCAACCTTGTGGCTCTCCACGTCCTTGATGAGGCCCATGGCCACGCCGGCCACCGGCGCCTTGATCGGCACGCCGGCATCCATCAGCGCCAGCGTGGAACCGCACACGGACGCCTGAGAGGTGGAACCGTTGGAGGAGAGCACCTCGGAGACGACGCGGATGGCGTACGGGAACGCATCCACCGGCGGGATCACCTGCTCCAGCGCGCGCTTGGCCAGCGCGCCGTGGCCGATCTCGCGGCGGCCCGGACTCTTGAGGCGGCCCGCCTCGCCGGTGGAATACGGCGGGAAGTTGTAGTTGTGCATGTAGCGCTCGCTGGTCTCCACGCCCAGGCCCTCGATCACCTGCGCCTCGCTGACCGGCGCGAGCGTCGCCACGGAGAGCACCTGCGTCTCGCCGCGGGTGAACACGCCGGAGCCATGGGTGCGCGGCAGCACGCCGGCCTCGCACCAGATCGGGCGGATCTGGGTCAGGCTGCGGCCGTCCGGACGCACGCCCTGCTCGATGATCTTGCGGCGCATGACTTCCTTCTTGAGGGCGTAGAGCGCGTCGTCGACCTCGCCCATGCGGCCCTCAAAGCGCTCGGCGTACAGCTCGTGCGCCTCGTTCTCCACGACCTTCTCGCGGTCGCTGCGCTCGTGGCGGTCAAACGCCTCAAACGCCCACTCCACGCGGCTCAGGAAGTCCGCGCGGACGGCTTCCTTCACATCCTCGCCGGTCTCAAAGATCGGGAACGCGCGCTTTTCCTTGCCGATCTCCGCGACGATCTCCTTCTGGAAGGCGACGAGCTTCTTGATCTCCTCGTGACCGGTGAGGATCGCGCGGAGCATGTCCTCCTCGCTGATCTCCTTGGCGCCGGCCTCGACCATCAGCACGGCCTCGTCGGTGCCCGCGACGGTCAGGCTCAGGCGGCTGACCTCGCGCTGGGCGACGGTCGGGTTGATGACGACCTCGCCGTCCACCAGGCCCACGTTCACGCCGGCGATCGGGCCGCCCCACGGGATGTCGGACACGGCCAGCGCGGCGGAAGCGCCGATCATCGCCGGGATGTCCGGGGTGACGTCGTGCTCCACGGAGAGCACGGTCGCCACGACCTGCACGTCGTTGCGGATGCCCTTGTTAAACAGCGGGCGCAGCGGACGGTCGATCAGGCGGGAAGTCAGCGTCGCCTTCTCGGACGGACGGCCCTCGCGCTTGATGAAGCCGCCCGGCAGCTTGCCCACGGCGTACATCTTCTCTTCAAAGTCCACGCTCAGCGGGAAGAAATCCTGCCCCTCGCGCGGCTTCTCGGCGGCGGTCGCATTGACCATGACGACCGTATCGCTCAGGCGGACGATCACGGAGCCGTTCGCCTGACCGCAGTATTTGCCAAACTCCAGCGACAGCTTGCGGCCGGCCAGCTCTGTGGTATACACCTTTACCATTGGGGAATCTCCTTTCAAATTACCTGCCTACCAACACACACATCTTGAGCGCGAACCGTCGCGCCCAAAAAAACCGCCGCTTGGGCGACCATGTCTCCCAAACGACGGTCATCTGGGACAAAGCCCTTCTTTTGAAGCGAAGCCCGGAAAATCCGTCTTACTTGCGCAGGCCCAGCTTCGCCACCAGCGCGCGATAGCGCTCGATGTCGATGCGCTTGAGGTACTCCAGCATGCTGCGGCGCTGGCCAACCATCAGCAGCAGGCCGCGGTGGGAGTGATGATCCTTCGCGTGATCCTTGAGGTGCGCGTTCAGGTGATTGATGCGCGCGGTCAGCAGCGCAACCTGCACCTCAGGGGAACCGGTGTCGCCCTCGTGACGGGCATATTCCTTGATGATCGCTTCCTTCGTCGCCTTATCCATGGATAAAGACCTCCTATAATCATGTTTGCCAATCGCCGCAGGCATAGTAGGACGTTCGGAGAATCGCCAAACTGCGCCGACGGTTCAGACCGACTGATATTGTAACACGGAAGCCCCGCTTTGTAAACAGAGCTTCCGTGTTTTTTTTGCAATTTTTTGAGATATTCTGTGGTTTTATGCGCGTTCGCGAAAGTAGGCGACCGTCTGCTCGCGGTTGTGCATGACCTCCTCGCGCAGCGCGTCGAGGCTTTCGAACTTCTTCTCCGCGCGCAGGCGCTTCATCAGCAGCAGGCGCATGTGGCAGCCGTAGCAGTCTCCTTCGTCATAGCCGATGAGGTTCGCCTCCACGGTCATGCGGCCGCCCGGCACGGTCGGATGCTCGCCGATGTTCACCGCCGCCATGTACCAGCGGCCACGCACGAACGCCCGCGCCGCATAGACGCCCTTGGGCGGCAGCGCCTTGTCCGCGTCCCAACGCAGGTTGGCCGTGGGGAAATCGAGCGTGCGCCCGATCTGCCTGCCGTGCTCCACGATGCCGCACAGCGCATACGGCCTGCCCAGCAGCCGCGCCGCCTGCTCCATGTCGCCCTGCGCGATGACCGCGCGGATGCGCGTGGAGGAGACGGGCTCCCCGTCGATGCGCACCTCCGGCACGACGTGCGTCTCAAAGCCGTATGTCTTGCCCAGCGCGACCATGTCCTGCGCCTTGCCCGCGCCCTTGCAGCCGAAGGAGTAGTTAAAGCCGACGACCACATGCCGCGGGCGCAGCGCCTCCACAAAGGAGCGCACGAATTCCTCCGGCGACAGCGCCGCGTAGGCGCGGTCGAACGGGCGCATCACGGTCACGTCCACGCCCAGCGCCGCCAGCGTGCGCACGCGCTGGGAACAGGTCTCCAGCTGCGGCGGCACGCGATCCGGCGCGAAGACCGCCATCGGGTGGGTCGAAAACGTATAGGCGACGCTCGTCAAATCGTACAGGGCGGCCAGCTCGTTCGCCTTGCGCATCAGCCGCGCATGGCCCTCGTGCACGCCGTCAAACGTGCCAAAGGCGACGACGGTCTCCCCGCCGCGCCATTGCCGCTCATGTGTCAGCAGTTTCATCTCGTCTTACTCCAGAAGCATTGCGTCGAATTTCATCTGTCCGCCGCGCATCCTGCCGATGCCGGCAAAGCGGTCGCTGACGTACAGGCGCGCCGGCGCGCCCTCCGGCGCCTCGCCGCGCAGCGCATTGGGCGCCAGCGTATTGCCGTTGCGCACGAAGCGCTCGGCCCACGGCGCGACGTCCACGCGCGGCAGATGCGCAATCGGCCTGTCCATCGCCACCAGCAGCGGCGAGAGATCCGCGCAGGATTCGATCTCCTCGATCGTGTGCGCGTCCTCAAGCGCGAACATGCCCGTCTGCGTGCGCAGCAGCAGGCCCATGTGCGCCCGCGTGCCCATCGCCTCGCCCAGATCGTGGCAGAGCGTGCGGATGTACGTGCCGCGCCCGCAGCGCACGCGCAGCATGAACCGGCCCTCTCCCAGCGCGTGCAGCACGTCGATGGCGTAGACCTGCGTGGGCCGCGGTTCCACATCCACCTCGACGCCCTGTCGGGCGAGGTCGCAGAGCTTCTTCCCGTCGCGCTTGAGCGCGGAGAACATCGGCGGCCGCTGCATGATCTCGCCGGTCAGCAGCGGAATCGCCGCCTGCAACTGCGAAAGGCTCGCCCGCTCGCCGCACCCGGCGACGATCCGCCCGTGCGCGTCCTGCGTGTCCGTCGCGTAGCCGGTCTTGAGCTCGGCCACGTATGTCTTTTCCTTCTCCACCAGATAGTCAAACAGACGGGAGGCCTTGCCCACCATCAGCGGCAGCACGCCCGCCGCTTCCGGATCGAGCGTGCCCGCGTGGCCCACCTTCGTGCCGCGCGCGAGCCGCCTGCGCACGCACACGACGACGTCGCTGCTCGTCATGCCCGGCGGCTTGAGCACGCAGAGAAATCCGTTCATGCGCCTGCCTCCCGTTCGTCTATCCCAGTTTCTGTTCCATCGCGGCGAGCACCGCCGCCACGGCCTCATCCATCGGCATGGGCATCGTGACGCCCGCCGCCTGTGCGTGGCCGCCGCCGCCAAAGCGCGCGGCGATGTCGTTGACCGTCGCGGGCTCCACCGCGCGCAAAGAAAGCTTGGTGCCGTCCTCGCGCTGCGTGGCGAGGACCGCCATGCGCACGCCCTCGACCTCCAGCGCGCAGTTGACCAGACCGCCGGTCTGCTGCGCCGTCGCGCCAGCCGCCGTCAGATCCTCCTGCGTCAGCTCGATGACGCCGACACGGCCGCCGAGCACGAAGCGCATCTTCTGATACGCGATGCGCGTGAGGTTGACGGCGGTCATCGTCTTCGTGCGATAGAGCACGCGCGTGATGGCGGAGACGTCCGCGCCCAGCGCGCGCAGCCTGCCCGCCGTCTCAAAGGCGAGCGGCGTGGTATACGGGTACATGAAGTGGCCCGTGTCGGTGGAGATGCCGGTCATCAGGCAGTCCGCCATCTCGCGCGTGAGCGCCGCACCCAGCCCGTCGATCGCCTCGCAGGCCAGCACGCAGCAGGCGCACTCGTCCCCCCGCACGTAGTTCACATCGCCGTAGCCCGTGTTCGTCGCGTGGTGGTCGATCACAAGCCGCACGGGCGCAGCGTCAAAGACCGACGCAGCCCCGCCCAGCAGGCGGCGGTCGGCCACATCCACGGCGATGGCCGCGTCATAGCCGCCCTGCGCCTGTTCCGGTTTCAAAAATGCGTCGTGTCCCGCCAGATAGGCGAAGCACGCATCCGGCTCGCCGTCGCAGATCACATCCGCCGACTTGCCCAGCGCCAAAAAAGCAAGGCGCAGCGCCAGCGTCGCGCCCACGGTATCCCCGTCCGGGGATACGTGGGCGATCAGCGCCACGCGCTTCGCCTTGCGCGCCTTGTCGAGCCATGCCTGAAGATCACGCCTCATCGGACTGATTGCCCTCCGTCTTTCTGACCTCGTTGATCAGGCTTGCGATGTGCACGCCGTACTCGATCGTCGTGTCCAGCTCAAAGAGGAGCTCCGGCGTGTAGCGCAACTGCACCGTGCGGCCGAGATTGTGGCGGATGAAGCCCGCCGCGCTGCGCAGCGCTTTCATCATCGGCTCGCGCTTCTCCTCTTCATAGACGCTGACGTAGACCTTCGCATAGCGAAGGTCTCGCGTCACGTCCACATGCGTGATGGAGAACATGCACGCCGTGCGCGGATCGGACACATCTTCGCGGATGATCTTCTCCACCTCGCGCATGATCTCCGACGCGATGCGGTCCGTGCGCTCAAACTGCTGCTGTTTGGCCAATGTCATCACCTCAGATCAGAGGGCTCAGCGCGGAATCTCTTCCATCACGAAGCACTCGATGATGTCGCCTTCCTTGATGTCGGAATAATTCTCCAGGCACACGCCGCACTCGTATCCGTCCTTGACCTCTTTGACGGCGTCCTTGAAGCGCTGGAGCGAGGAGAGCTTGCCCTCGTAGACGACCACGTTGTCGCGCAGCAGGCGAACCTGCGCATTGCGCTGGATGAGGCCGTCGGTGACGTAGGAACCGGCGACGATGCCCACGTTGGTAATCTTAAAGACGTTGCGCACCTCGGCGTGGCCGAGCACGTTCTCGCGGAACTGCGGCGAGAGCAGGCCCTTCATGGCCTTCTCGATCTCCTCGATGGCCTGATAGATGACGCGGTAGTAGCGGATGTCGATGCCGTCGCGGGCAGCCGCCTCGCGCGCCTTCGCGTCCGGGCGGACGTTGAAGCCGATGATGATCGCGCCGTCGATGCCCGCGAGCATGACGTCGTTCTCGGTGACAGCGCCCACGCCGCTGTGGATCGTGCGCACGCGCACTTCCTTGTTGGAGAGCTTTTCAAGCGACTGCTTGACCGCCTCGACGGAGCCCTGCACGTCGGCCTTGATGATGATGTTCAGGTCCTTGACCTCGCCTTCCTCGAGCTTGCTGTAGAGCTCCTCGAGCGTGGAGGCGGAGCTGGTCTTGACCATGGACGCGCGCGCCTTCGCCGCGCGCTCCTCCACGACCTGCCGGGCCAGCTTCTCGTCGGCCACGGCCATTAACTCGTCGCCCGCCTCCGGCACGCCGCCAAAGCCGATGATCTCCACCGGCGTGGAGGGCAGCGCGGTCTTCACGCGGTCGCCGCGGGAAGAGATCATCGCGCGCACGCGGCCATAGGCATTGCCCGCTACGACCATATCGCCCACGTGGAGCGTGCCGGTCTGCACCAGCGCGGTCGCCACGGAGCCGCGCGCGTGATCGAGCTTCGCCTCGATGATGACGCCGCGCGCCTTGCGGTTCGGGTTCGCCTTGAGCTCCAGCATGTCGGCCAGCAGCAGCACGTTCTCCAGCAGATTGTCGATGCCCTCGCCGGTCTTCGCGGAGACGGGCACCATGATCGTGTCGCCGCCCCACTCCTCCGGCACCAGCTCGTAGCGGGTGAGCTCCTGCTTGACCGTGTCCGGATCGGCTTCTGGCTTGTCGATCTTGTTGATCGCCACGATGACCGGGCACTTGGCGGCCTTTGCGTGGTTGTTGCCCTCGCTGGTCTGGGGCATGCCGCCGTCGTCCGCCGCCACGACCAGAATCGCGATGTCCGTCGCCTGCGTGCCGCGGGCGCGCATGGCGGTGAAGGCCTCGTGGCCCGGCGTATCCAGGAACGTGATCTGGCGGCCGTCGACATGCGCGGTGTACGCGCCGATGTGCTGCGTGATGCCGCCCGCCTCGCCCGCAGTGACCTTCGTCTTGCGGATGTAGTCAAGCAGCGAGGTCTTGCCGTGGTCGACGTGGCCCATGATGGTGACGACCGGCGGACGGGTGACGAGATCCTCCTCGGCATCCTGCACGTTCTCGGCGGAAAGCGCATCCTCGGCGGTCTTGTCGAGCTTCATCTCCAGCGTGACGCCAAACTCGGAGGCGACCAGCGACGCGGTGTCGTAGTCGAGCTCCTGGTTGATCGTCGCCATGATGCCCAGCAGCAGCAGCTTCTTGATGATCTCGCCGGCGGGCTTGCCGATGCGCTCGGTCAAATCGCGCACGGTGATCGTCTCCGCCGTCATGTAGGCCGTCTCGATCTTGATCGGGGCCATCATCTGCTGGGCGGAGAGCTGCTTGCCCTTCTTCCTGCGGCCGCGCACGACATCGTCGTCCGCACCGTAGCCGGTCTCGCGCGCAAGCTGCTTGCGGTTTTTGACATTCTGATGCTCCGGATCATGCTGACGCTGGCGGAGCTTCTTGTTGGGATCGTAGTTGGAGACGCGCTCCTTCTCCACGGTCGGGATGAGCTCCGGCCCCTTCGCGCCGCGGCCGCCCGCCGCGCGGCCTGCGCCCATCGGACGGCCCGCGCCGCCCGCCGGACGCGGCGCGCCCTGCGCACGCGGCCCG
>CALVKT010000018.1 GCA_944333055.1 uncultured Clostridia bacterium | reverse complement strand
TCACCTACACTATATCAGAAAGGATGAAGTAGCTTAGAATTAGACCGATACTTTTTGTTTAGCATGGCGATTTTACAGGCTTCATCACATATTTATCGGCATAACTAATTACCCGGCATTAAAAACTTTAGACCGATGTCGGTCTAATATTTTTAGTGCTCATTAAGAAAGGGGTGTTGTATGCCAAGAAGATATGGGCCGGGCGGAACGGCCCTGTGGAATGGAAAAGCCCCGGAGGACTTTTCCGAGGCGGATGTGTACCGCTTCATGGCGGAAACGGAGGAGGTACTGCAAAAGCGGGAGCTGCTGGGCGGAGAAAGCGACGCCAGGCCGATTGCCCAGCGGCTGGCCGAGGGCCGCACGCAGGCCGCCCGGGACAACGCCGCCCGTCCCGCCAAGGCAGCGGTGAAGGAGTCCAGGCATGACCGATAACGCCACTTTGGGACAAAATGTCCCAAACATGGCGGAGGGCCTGTACCTGATGGACGGGATCAAGGGGCTGCTGTCCCTGCCCCGGCACTCGGTTGATATGCTGCTCACCGATCCGCCCTACGGCACCACCCGAAATTACTGGGATGTGCCGCTGCCGCTCCCCGAGCTGTGGGAGGCGGTGAAATGGGCGGTCAAGCCCAACGGGGCGGTGCTGTTCTTCGCCCAATGCCCCTATGACAAGGTGCTGGGAGCGTCCAACCTGTCCATGCTCCGCTATGAGTGGGTATGGTACCCCCAGATGTGGGAAAGAACATTTATTTAGTTTGTTGAGGGGTGTGTAACCGCTTTAACCGGGCTGGGCGATTGGGGGCAGAGCGCCGGGAATCGCAAGGAGCGCCCAAGGCGCGCGACGATGCGCGCTCCCTGGGCGTCCCTCAGCCTTCCCTCCTCGCTTCGCGGCGGCCGGAAGAGACGTCCCCTCACAGGCAGAGCAGCGGCGCATAGGGCGCGGTGACGGGCGAGCGCATCAGCAGCGCATAAAACGGATGGGCGAGCGCGGCGGCGCTCAATGCCAGAAAGCGGGGCAGCGCATCGGCTGCATCCGTCTGCGCGTCGGGGGCGGTCAGCAGACGGCTGAGAAACGTATGCGGATGGGTGAGCGGCAGGGTGAGCGTGTGGCAGGGCGTGGCGCGCGCGGGACCCAGCGGCAGAAAGAGCGCGTCGAGCGGATTGCCCGCCCCGGCCTGCGAAAGCGGCGCGAGGGCGTCGGACGAGGCGTCGCCGCTGCGCGCGATGCGCAGGAATGCGGCCAGCCTGCCGTTCTCCGCGGGCAGGGGCTGCGCGCGCACGAAGGCTTCGATGGCCTGCGGCAGGTCGCGCAGGGCGGCGTCGCAGTCGGCCATGCGCTCGCGCAGAAACTGCGCGCAGGCGAGCGCGGCGGCCTGTTCACCGGCCGTCCGGGCATGGGCGTCCGGCAGCAGCGCCTGCACCTGCCGCGCGGCCTCGTCCGGCTCGAGCACGCCGAGCATGCAGCCCGCGCACGCGGCGAGCATGCGCAGGGCGCTCGGTTGTTCGGCGCTGCGCGCGGCGTCAAAGTAGGCGCTTTCGGCCAGCGTGCGCAGCTGGGCCTGCTGGCTCTCATCGAGCGGAATCCGCTCCATGCTCGGCGCATGAAGCGCGGGCAGCAGCAGCGGCGCGCCGAGCCAGAGCAGCGCGACGGGCAGCAGCGCGGGGAGCGCCTGCGCGCTGGCGATGGACACGGGCAGCAACACGCTGCCCACCAGCAGGCAGCCCGGTGCGGTCATCAGCGCGTCGGGCAGGCGCGGGCGAAAGCGCCTGGCCTGTGCAAACCGGCGGCAGAGCAGTGCGTCGAGCGACACGGCGGCGATGAGCGGCAGCAGCGCCGTGCGCAGCAGCGCGCCGGGCAGCAGCCGGGGCCGCAGCAGGCAGGCCGCCTCCGGCAGCAGCGCCAGCGCGGCGAGCAGCGGCAGCCCCAGCAGCGCGCTCAAAAAGAAGAGGGCGACCTGAAGCGGCGCGAGGAACGCCTGCACGCCCGCGTCGCTTCGGCAGGCGATTTGATGCGCGGCGAACAGCGGCGGCAGCGTGGGCGTCCGGCGGCGCATGAAAAAGCAGCCCGCAGCCGCGGGCGCAAGGCCGCCTGCCGGCGCGGCGAGCGACGGCGCGCGCAGGAGGAGGGGATGGCGCTCGGCGTCCAGCATGCCGCGCGGGGCCAGCGCGCCGCGCGCGGCGGCGAGCGGCGAGAGGGAGAAGCCGCACGTGCGCACGAGCCGCGCGAACACGGTCTCCGGATACGCGCGGGGCGAGACGACGGGCGCGCAGACGCAGGACGCATCGCCCAGCGCGTCCAGCATGCGCGCGGGCGTGTCCGGCGTGCACAGCAGCGAGACGTCCGAGAAGAGCACGGCGTCGTAACGGCCTTGAAGCGACGGCGGCGCGAACGTCGCCGCGTCAAAGACCGCCTGCGTGCGCCCGCCGCCGAGCAGGCCGGCGATCACGTCGCGGCAGGTCTGCGCCTGCTCAAAGCCCAGATACAGCCGCGCGGCGTCGTCCCACACGCGCCTGCGCCAGAGCATCAGGAACTGTCCGGGGCGCTGTGCGTTCATCGCCATGACGCCCGACTGCATCCTGCGCAGCAGCGGCGCGTCGCCCGGCAGCCTCTGCGCCGGGGCCGCATGAAAATCGGCGAAGAGGAGCAGCGTATGGCTGTCCGCGTGCAGGCGGCGCAGGTGGCGCAGCGCGTCGTCCACGTCCGCCGCCGTGCGCACGCGCGCGCTGACGACGTGCAAAAGCGATGCCTTCAATATGCTCTCCCTCCCGCGCTCAGGTTCAGGCACAGTGTGCCCGCAGGGCCGCCGGCTTATGTGAGGCGGTCACCGCATAATTGCGCGCGCTTTTGCATACGTATCGTCGATGACGGAAAGAATGGATGGAAAAGGCGGAAAAACCCGGTCAAAACCGGGTCTTTTCGAAGAAATCAGGATTGATCTTCATTTATAAGTGTGCTATAATGTAATTTAGGCCATTGAGTTTAACGGGCCAAAGCGCGCAAGCACACATCAACATCATCATGGATGAGTATGCAGGAGGAGCAAAAGCACATGAGCACCACCGTGGAAAAGATTGCCGGCAACAAGGTCAAACTTTCCTTTGATATTGATAGCGTCAAATTCGACGAGGCGATGGGCAAGGCGTACCTGAAGGTGCGCAAGCAGGTCACCGTGCCGGGCTTCCGCAAGGGCAAGGCCCCGCGCAAGATGATCGAGAACCTCTACGGCGAGAGCGTCTTCTACGACGAGGCGTTTGAGCTGGTGTTTGACGAGGTCTACGCCCCGGCCATCGACGAGCACAAGGTCGAGGTCGTCGATCGTCCGGAGATCGAGATTCAGGAGATCGGCGCGGGCAAGAACCTCAAGTTCACCTGCGAGGTCTTCGTCAAGCCGGACGTCACGCTGGGCGAGTACAAGGGCGTGGCCGTCAAGAAGGAGACCACCCTCGTCACCGACGCCGAGGTGGACGCCAAGGTCGAGGAAGAGCGCAGCAAGCAGGCCACCGAGGTCAGCGTGGAGGATCGCGCCGTCGCCGAGGGCGACACCGTGAACCTTGACTACGCGGGCAGCGTGGACGGCGTCGCCTTTGCCGGCGGCACCGCGCAGGATCAGACGCTCAAGATCGGCTCCGGCTCCTTCATCCCCGGATTTGAAGAGCAGATGGTCGGCATGCACATCGGCGAGGAGAAGGATCTCCACGTCACCTTCCCGGCCGAATACCACGCCGAAGAGCTGGCCGGCAAGGACGCCGTGTTCCACGTCAAGGTGAACAGCATCACCGAGACCCAGCTGCCGGCGCTGGACGACGACTTCGCCAAGGACATCTCCGAGTTTGACACGCTCGCTGAATACAAGGCCGACATCCGTGCCAAACTGGAAGCTCAGGCGGCCGAGCACGACCGGAACAACTTCACCAACGCAGTGATCGAGAAGGTGCTTGAGAACGCCGAGGTGCAGATTCCGGAGGCGATGATCGAGCGCCAGATCGACTCCATGATGCGCGACTTTGAGTACCGCCTCATGGGCAACGGCCTCAAGATCGAGGACTTCCTCAAGTACACCGGCTCCGACATGCAGGCCTTCCGCGAGAACTATCGCGGCCAGGCGATCAAGAGCGTGAAGGCGCACCTGGTGCTGGAGGCCATCGAGAAGGCCGAGGCGATCGACGCCACGCAGGAGCAGATCGACAAGCAGCTGGAGGCCTTCGCCAAGCAGGCCGGCAAGACCGTCGAGGAGTTCAAGGCGACCCTCTCCGAGTCCGACATCGACTACTTCAAGGCCGACGCCATCCGCGACAACTGCGTGAAGTTCCTGACCGACAACGCGAAGGTCGAGGAATAATCCGGGCGCGTCATCTGACGAGGAGGACCCCGAATGACCAGCAATTACTATATTGAGCCGAGCATCATCGAGAAGACGCCGTACGGCGAGCGTTCCTATGACGTCTACTCCCGCCTGCTCAAGGATCGCGTGGTGTTCCTGCGCGGGGAGATCAACCAGACGCTGGCCAACAGCGTCGTCGCCCAGCTCCTGTTCCTGGAGATGGAAGACCCGGACGCGGAGATCTCCATGTACATCAACAGTCCGGGCGGCAGCGTCACGGACGGCATGGCGATTTTTGACACCATGCGCTATATCCGCCCGAAGATCCGCACCGTCTGCCTGGGCATGGCCGCGTCCATGGGCGCGTTCCTGCTGATGGCGGGCGAGCCGGGCATGCGTCTGGCCCTGCCCAACAGCGAGGTCATGATCCATCAGCCCAGCGGCGGCGCGAGCGGCCAGGCGACCGACGTGCAGCTCCACGCCCAGTGGCTGCTGCGCACGAAGACCAAGATGAACGCCCTGATGGCGGAGATGACCGGCCAGCCGCTGGAGAAGATCCAGCAGGATGTGGAGCGCGATTACTTCATGACCGCGCAGGAGGCGCTTGCCTACGGCATCATCGACGAGATCTATCAGCCGCGCAAAAAGTAAGTGATTTCTCCTCCTGACGGGGGAGAAATCATTCTCTATCGATTTGAAATCTGGAATCTGAGGTGCGAAATGCCAAGAGATAAGGACGAAACCAGACAGCCGCGCGTGGCACGCTGCTCCTTCTGCGACAAGACGCAGGATCAGGTTCGCCGCATCATTGCGGGCAACGGCGTGTATATCTGCGACGAGTGCGTCGCGCTGTGCCAGGAGATCATCGCCGATGATCTGGGCGCCGCGCCCAGCCAGGAGCCGCAGAGCCTGCCCAAGCCCATCGAAATCAAGGCGGTGCTCGACGAATATGTCATCGGGCAGGACAAGGCCAAGCGCGCGCTGGCCGTCGCCGTCTACAACCACTACAAGCGCATCAACGCGCCCAGAAAGCGCGGGGATGTGGAACTGCAAAAGTCGAACATCGTGATGATCGGCCCGACGGGCTGCGGCAAGACGTTCCTGGCGCAGTCGCTGGCGAAGATCCTCAAGGTGCCCTTCGCCATCGCCGACGCCACCAGCCTGACCGAGGCCGGCTACGTCGGCGAGGATGTGGAGAACATCCTGCTGCGCCTGATTCAAAATGCCGATTACGACATTCAGGCGGCGCAGCGCGGCATCATCTACATCGATGAGATCGACAAGATCGCCCGCAAGAGCGAGAATCCGTCGATCACCCGCGATGTCTCCGGCGAGGGCGTGCAGCAGGCGCTGCTCAAGATCATCGAGGGCACCGTGGCCAGCGTGCCGCCGCAGGGCGGCCGCAAGCACCCGCATCAGGAGATCATCCAGATCGACACGACGCACATCCTGGCCTTCGGCGGCGGCGCGTTCGACGGCATCGACAAGATCATCGAAAAGCGCAACGGCGCGGGCGCCATGGGCTTTGGCTCGGAGGTCAAGAGCCGCGACGCCAAGCGCAACGTCGGCGAGGTGCTCGCGGACATCCGCCCGGAGGATCTGCTCAAGTTCGGCCTGATCCCCGAATTCGTCGGCCGCCTGCCGATCATGGTGACGCTCGACAGCCTCGACGAAGAGGCGCTCGTGCGCATCCTGACCGAGCCGCGCAACGCGCTGGTGAAGCAGTACAAGAAGCTCGTGGAGCTCGACGGCGTGGAGCTCGACTTTGAGGACGCGGCGCTTCGCGCCATCGCCAAGAAGGCGATCACCCGCAAGAGCGGCGCGCGCGGCCTGCGCGCCATCATCGAGGACGCGCTGATGGGCACGATGTTCGAGCTGCCCAGCCGCTGCGATGTGGAGCGCGTCGTGGTCACGGAGAACGTGATCAACGAGCACACCGACCCCATCCTCGTCCCCGGCGAGCCCAAGCGCAAGATCGGCGCGGGCAAGGCGCGCCGCGAGGGTTCGACGGACAGAAGGCCGTCCGTCTCCTGAGATGAAGAGACCGCGGAGAATGCGTATTCTCCGCGGTTTTTCTGTCACAGCGGCTTTTCAAAGGCCAGCTTGTCCCCGCCTTGAAAGAAGATCGTGCCGCAGCGGACAAAGCCGCTGCGCGCCAGCGCGCGCTGCATGCGCAGGTTGCAGCCATCCGTGTCGGCGCGAAGGCTCCGGACGCCGCGCGCCCTGCACAGCGCTGCCGCCAGATCGAACGCCGCGTCGCTGAGCGCGCGCCCGCGAAACGCGGGGAGCAGCGCCAGCCGGTGCACGACGCCGTAGGGGGCGTCGCTCAGCCACGCGCCGTCGATGTGATCATATGCCGGCTCTCCGCCGAAGTCGATGCACAGATAGCCGGCGATTTCCCCGTCCGCCATCAAAAAATAGCCGCGCTGCGCCTCGATATCTGCGCGCAGGATCGCTTCATCCGGGTAGCCGTCCTGCCATTGGTCGATGCCCTGCGCGCGCAGGAAGGACTTTGCCTGATCGATGATCGCCAGGGCGTCGGGCAGGTCGCGCGAGGTGGCGTGTCTGAGCGTATTCATGCGATTTCCTCCTGATGGGGCTTGCGTTTGATGCCCTTTTCTGCTATCATACAGCACAGGAACGCTTTTTTCAAATCGAATGATTGAAAGAATCGGTTCAATATTTTTGAAAAGATGTGACGAGATGGATCTGCGCTGTATCCAGACGTTTGAGACGATCGTTCGGGAGGGCAGCTTTACGCGCGCGGCGGTCAGGCTCTGCTATACGCAGTCGACGATCACCTTCCAGATGCACCAGCTGGAGGCGGAGCTGGGCGTGCGCCTGTTTGAAAAGGCGGGGCGCAGCATGGTGCTCACCGACGCGGGCCGCCAGCTCGTCCCCTACGCGCGCGAGGTGCTCGACTCGGTGGAGAAGATGCGCGGATTCGATCAGGAGCTCTCCGCGTGCCGCGGCGAGCTGCGCGCGGGCGTGGGCGAGACGCTGCTCTGCTTTCGGATGCCGCCGGTGCTCCAGCGCTTCCATGCCCAGGCCCCGCAGGCGCGGCTTCGCCTCAAATCCATGAACTGCTTTGACATCCGCGACGCGCTGCTGTGCGGCGAGCTGGATGCGGGCGTGTTTTATGAGGACGTAGGCGGCTTTGCGGGCAGGCTCTCGACCGTGCCGATGGGCGAATTTGAGCTTGCGGCCGTCGCCTCGCCGCGCACGGCGGCGGAGGTTGGCGAGCTGATCACGCCGGGGCGCGCGCTGGACGTCCCGTTTTTGATCAACGAACCGATGTGCATCTTTCGCCGGATGTTCGAACACTACCTCGCCGGGCGCGCGATCACCCTGAGCCACGTCATCGAGCTGTGGAGCATCCCGACGATCAAGCGGCTTGTCTGCCACGATATCGGCATCACGTGCCTGCCGCGCTTCGCCGTGGAGGAAGAGCTTGCCTGCGGCGCGCTGTGCGAGCTGCCCACGGCGATGCAGGATGCGCGCATCCATGCCGTGTGCGCCTGGCGCACGGACGGCTGGAAGGGCCCGCTGCTGGAGCGCTTCACGCGCTGCTGTGCACAGGGAGTTGATGACAGGCGATAGTTGGTCAGGGCGCATCGGTTGCAAATCGCACATCGTTCAGGTATAATAAGCGCACGCCGGCCCGATATACGAGCGCGGGCCGCATGTGAAGGAGGAACACGAATTTGGCCAAGCCGAAAAGAAAACGCACGCGGCCGGTGACGCTGCCGATGCTGCCGCTTCGCGGTCTGATGGTCTTTCCGCATATGGTGCTGCACTTTGATGTCGGGCGCAAGAAGTCCGTCGCCGCGCTGGAGCGCGCCATGATGGAGGATCAGCGGATTTTCCTCGTCGCGCAGCGCGACATGGACGTGGACGACCCCGGCATCGACGACATCTACCACGTGGGCACGATCGCCGCGATCAAGCAGGTGATCAAGCTGCCGGGCGACAACATCCGCCTGCTGGTGGAGGGCAAGAGCCGCGCCATCCTGCGCGCGGTGACGCAGGAGGAGCCGTACTTCGAGGGCGCGCTCGACGAAGTGCTCCCGCAGGAGACGCCGGCCTCCATCGAGACGGACGCGCTGCTGCGCACGGCGCACAACTACTTTGAGGACTACTGCAAGATGAGCGGGCGCATCTCCACGGAGACGATCCAGTCGGTGATGGAGATCGAGGATCCGGGCCAGCTGGCGGACATGATCGCCGCCAACGTGCTGCAAAAGCTCGACGAGCGCCAGCAGGTGCTCGAAGAGCTGGACGACCTGACGCGGCTGGAGAGCATCTGCGCCATCCTCGTGCGCGAGACGGAGCTGGCGGGCGTGGAGAAAAAGGTGCAGGCGCGCGTGCGCAAGCAGATTGAGCAGAATCAGAAGGATTACTTCCTGCGCGAGCAGATCAAGGCGATTCAGACGGAGCTGGGCGACAAGGATGCCACGGACGTGGAGGATCTGCGCGAGCGGCTGGAAAAGACGCCCATGAACGACGAGGCGAAGGAGAAGACGCAGCGCGAGCTGGAACGCCTTTCCCGCATGGCGCCGGGCAGTCCGGAGATCGGCGTGAGCCGCACGTACATCGAGTGGATGCTCGACCTGCCGTGGGGCAAGCGCACGCCGGACAACCTGGACCTCAAGCGCGCGCGGCGCGTGCTGGCGGAGGATCACTACGGCCTTGAGGAGGTCAAGGAGCGCGTGATCGAATACCTCGCCGTCTGCCGCATCAAGAACAACATGCGCGGCCCCGTGCTCTGCTTCGTCGGCCCGCCCGGCGTGGGCAAGACGTCCATCGCCAAATCCATCGCGCGGGCGCTGGGGCGCAAGTTCGTGCAGATGTCGCTGGGCTGCGTGCGCGACGAAGCGGAGATTCGCGGCCACCGGCGCACGTACATCGGCGCGATTCCGGGCCGGCTCATCACATCGATCAAGCAGGCGGGCACGCTCAACCCGGTCTTCCTGCTCGACGAGATCGACAAGATGGCCTCCGACGTGCGCGGCGATCCGGCCAGCGCGATGCTCGAAGTGCTCGACGGCGCGCAGAACCACGCCTTCCGTGACCACTATCTGGAGTGCCCGTTCGACCTGTCCGGCGTGATGTTCATCACCACGGCGAACTCGGTGGATACGATACCCCGGCCGCTGCTGGATCGCATGGAGGTCATCGAGGTCAGCGGCTACACCGAGGAGGAGAAGCTGAATATCGCCAAGCGCCACCTGCTGCCCAATCAGATCGCCGAGCACGGCCTGCAACAAAAGAGCGTCAGGATGAGCGACCGCGTGATGCGCAGCCTGATTCAGGGCTACACGCGCGAGGCCGGCGTGCGCCGCTTGCAGCGCACGATCGGCAAGGTGGTGCGCAAGAGCGCCGTGCAGATGATCGACGACGAGATCGAGAGCGTGACCGTCACGCCGCAGAAGCTGACGGAGTACCTGGGCGCGCCGCGCTACCACTACGAGAAGGCCGGCAAGAAGCCGGAGATCGGCGTGGTCAACGGCCTGGCCTACACGGTCGTGGGCGGCGACACGCTGCAAATCGAGACGACGACGATGCCGGGCACCGGCCAGCTGGAGCTCACCGGCAGCCTTGGCGACGTGATGAAGGAGAGCGCCCGCGCGGCCAAGTCCTACGTGCGCGCGCACGCGGACGAGCTGGGCATCGAGCGCGACTTCTACAAGACGCTGGATATCCACATCCACGTGCCGGAGGGCGCCGTGCCCAAGGACGGTCCGAGCGCGGGCGTGACGATGGCCACGGCGCTGGTCTCCGCGCTCACGGGCATCGCCGTGCGCCAGAACGTGGCGATGACCGGCGAGATCACGCTGCGCGGGCGCGTGCTGCCCATCGGCGGCCTCAAGGAAAAGCTGCTGGCGGCGCACCGCGCGGGCATCGACACGGTGCTCATCCCCAGGGAGAATCTCAAGGATCTGGAAGAGGTGCCCGAAAACGTGCGCCAGGCGCTGACCATCATCCCGGCGGAGACGGTGGACACCGTGCTGACGACGGCGCTGTGCGAAGCGCCGCGCCCGAAAAAGACGCCGAAGGCGAGCGGGGCGAAACTGCCCGACGTGCTGCCCACGGCGGGTGCGGAGGCGACGGCCGGGCTGCACGCATAAGACAAGGAGAAGACCATGCGAGTCAAACAAGCGGATTTCATCACCTCGATGAAGGACTACGGCGCGTATGCCACGAAGGGCTGCCCGGAGGTGGCCTTTGCGGGCAAGAGCAACGTGGGCAAGTCCTCGATGATCAACAAGCTGACCAACCGCACCAAGCTGGCGCGCACCAGCGCCACGCCGGGAAAGACGCGGCTGATCAACGTCTATCAGATCAACCGCGAGATCAACTTCATCGATTTGCCCGGCTACGGCTTTGCCAAGGTCTCCAAGCAGGAGAAAGAATCCTGGGGCAAGATGATGCAGGACTACTTCGCCGGCACGCAGGATCTGTGCTGCGTGTTCCATCTGGTGGACATCCGCCACGAGCCATCCACGGAGGACAGGGAGATGAACGCGTTCCTGCGTCAGGCTGGCATCCCCTTCACGGTCATCGCCACGAAGGCGGACAAGATCAGCCGGGGCGCGCGCCTCAAGCACATCGCGCCGATCTGCCGCGCGCTGGCCGTGCAGCCCTGGCAGGTGATCCCCTTCTCCGCCGAGGACGGCACCGGTGTGGAGGACATCCTCGCCAAGATCGAGGAGGCCTGCTACGCGGAGGTCGATGTGGAGAGCGGCGAGGGCACATGACGAACAGCCCTCCTGCGTCCGATGGGCGCGGGAGGGCTGTTTTTGTCCAATCGGGCGCGCTGCCTGTTATACTGATTTCTGATTAAAAGGTCCAATACAGCGCGAAGCGAAGAAGGGCGTCTGAGGGATGGAATCCCGGTTTCAGGGCGGCACGTCTTCTATGATCACGGCGTAAGCGGCGGGCACCGCAGCGGCCATTGCGGTTCTGACTGGCCGTTCTCATCAAGAGTTGGCATTATATGATTTTTGTGATAAACGGGCTTGACCGCGCGTTGAAGCCTTTCTTTCGGAGAACGTCTGTGCTATAATCGATTCAGACAGGACAAATACGCGCGCGGGCCGACCGTGCGCATACGGAGGATGACGAGGATGGGTGCGGGAATATTGGCATGCTATCGCCAGAGGGTCAAGCAAACGTGGAAGTGAGCGTTTCTCTCCACGATGGTCATCGGGCTTCTGATCCATGCGTATCGCTTCACGAACACGCTGCTTAACCACGATGCGCTGTACAATGTGTACAGCAGCCAGAACATGACGGACACGGGGCGCTGGTTTTTATCCATCGCCTGCGCGCTGAGCTCCTATTTTGATCTGCCGTGGCTGATCGGCGTGTTCTCCATCGGCCTGATCGCGCTGACGGCGGTGGTGATCACCGATCTGTTTGAGATGGAGAACCCCATCCTGATCGGGCTGTGCGGTGCGCTGCTGGTCTCCTTCCCGGCGATCACGGAGACCTTCTTCTTCGAGTTCACGGCGGACGGCTACATGATGGCCATGCTCTTTGCGGCGCTGTCCGTGCGCCTGACGGTCATCGGCGAAAACAGGCCGCTGCGCTGGGCGGCGGCCGGCGTGCTGCTGTGTCTGTCTGCGGCGATTTATCAGGCGTATGTCTCCTTTGCCATGGTGCTGACGCTGGCCTGTTTCATGGTCGATCTGCTGGAGGGCAGGCACAGCACGCGGGCATACATGCGCTGGATTCGCAATGAGCTGGCGCTCTATGTCGCAGCCATGGCCGGCTATTATGTGATCTGGAAGCTGTGCATGCGGCTGAGTGGATGGACGGACGCCGCCTATATGGGCATCGATCAGCTCGGAAAGGGCAGCCTGTACGACGCGGTGTACAACGTGCTCTGGTCGTTTGCGCTGTATTTTCTGGAGTGGGACATCACTACGGGCTGGAAAGGGCTGACCGTGCACAACGGCCTGCACATGCTCTTCCTGCTCGCTGTCGTGCTGGTGGCGGCGCTTGCGGTTCGGCGCAGCCGGCTCTATGCGCGCAAGACGCATTTTGTGCTCTTTCTGCTGGCGGCCGCAGCGATCCCGTTTTCGGCGTATCTCTGGTATTTCGCCTCGCCGGGCGTCGTGTACTGCACGCGCATGGAGCAGAGCCTGTGCCTGTGCTTCGTGCTGACGGCGGCGCTCTATGAGCGCTGGGCGGACACGCGCGTGAGCACGCTGGCGGGGCTGCTGCTGGCGGCCATTGTGCTCAACAACAGCGTGACGGCGAATGTATTCTATCACTACATGGATCGCTGCAACCGGCAGAGCTACGCGACGGCGGTGGAGATGTCCACCCGCATCCATGCGCTGGACGACGGGACGATCACGCGCATCGCCATCGGCGGCGGGCTGGATCCCTGGGAAGCGGAGGATGAAACGGATCCTTCCGGGCTCGGCACGCTGGGCAGGCTGAAATCGGTGCGCAAGAATCTGTTTGAAAACCAGACCTACATCAGCCTGTACATGGCGTATGCGCTGGATTTCACGCTCTCTTATTACCGCGCGCATCCCGATGCCGACATGCCCGTCAAGACAAAGGAATTCACAGAACCCGTGCCGGCCGACTGGTCGTTCGCCTTCCCGGCGGTTTCCTCTCAGGAGCTGCGCGAGATTCGGGAATCGCAGGCGTATCGGGCGATGCCCTGCTGGCCCGCGGCAGACAGCGTGCAGGTGATGGGCGACGTCATCGTTCTCAAGCTGTCGGAGTGAGCGGCCCGATGGGCGGAGCACATCATCGAGGAAAAATCAAGCCGAACGCGGAAGATCGCGTTCGGCTTGATTTTTCCGCTGCGGCGCCGCATCGCGTTTGACACACGCGCAGGCCGCCCGGCATGAAAACTGCCCGAACGGTTGTTCGGGCAGGCCATGGGCACATGGCATGAAGCGTTATCGCACGAAATGCCGCTTGCCCGGCTTGATGCGCGGCGCCTTGGCGCGCTTTCTGCGGTGCTTGCGCAGGAAGCGGATCAGCGCGAAAAGCGCAAGCAGCAGCGCGCCCGGCGGCACCAGCAGATCCAGGCTGAAGCGCGGCCACGGGTTGTCGTCCGCCAGCGTGTAGGCTTCGATCTCCTGCAGGGTCGGCGGCGCATCCTCGCGCGCGGCGATGGCGCGCGTGGCGACCAGCTCGTATTCGGCGGTGCCGTTGTTCTCCGAGTAGAAGGTCAGGATGCCCATCACGTCGCCCGCGTTGATGGGGGCGCGGAACTCGCGCGTCCAGCGGATCGAGGAGACCTGGCTGAAGTTCTCGCGCAGCAGGTCGATCTTCTCGTGGTTGCCCACGATGGTCATGTCCTTCGTCTCGTCCACGGCGCGGATGCCCAGCGTCAGCTCGCCGTGCTGCGCATCGTCCAGCGCAAAGCCGGTCACGTCGATGACGCGCGGCTCCTCGGCGTAGAGCGATTCCGGGCTGATCGACTCCACCTGCGTGAAGCCGTATTCCAGCAGCTTCTTCGTGTCCGTCCAGCGGCCTCGCCGGGAGCTGTAGAAGACGACGGAGATCAGCTCGATGCCGCCGCGCTTGGCCGCGCCCGCGAAACAGTAGCCCGCGGCGTTGGTGAAGCCGGTTTTCACGCCGATGGCGTCGGCGTAGTAGTAATCATTTTCAGGGTTGAGGATGTGCGTGCCGCCCACCAGCGTGCGCTGGGGATGGCCGCTGCGGTTTTTGTCGGAGGTGGCGGGCATCTCGTACGTGTTGCTCGACACGATCTCGCGAAACCGCTCGTTCTGCATCGCGGCCCTTGTGATGGTGGCCATGTCGCGCACGGTCGTGTAGTGGTTGGGATCGTGCACGCCGGAGGGGTTGGTAAAGTGCGTGTCGCTGGAGCAGCCGAGCATGGCCGCCGTCTGGTTCATCAGCGAGGCGAACGCCTCGATGCTGCCGCTCAGGTGTTCCGCGATGGCGTTGGCGCCCTCGTTGCCCGAACGCACCAGCGTCGCGGCGATCAGGTCGTCCATGGGGATCTCTTCGCCCACGTTCACCGGGATGGTCGCGTAGGTCTCCGGCACGAGGTCGATGGCGTTTTGGGAGATGGTGACCACGTCGTTTTCCAGGTCGGCCATCTGCAGGGCGATGTAGGCGGTGAGGATTTTGGTCGTCGAGGCGGGATACATGATCTCATCGGCGTTCTTTTCAAAGAGCACCTCGCCGGTGCTCGCCTCGATGAGGATGGCGCTGTGCGCGTAGAGCATGCTGGCGTCCAGCAGATCCGGATGCTTTTCATCCCAGGGGATGGCGTCCTCGGAAAGCACCGGATCCTGCCAGACGTCCTCCTGCGAGTCGGTGGCGGACTCCGCGCCGGCGCAGGGCAGGCCGGTAATCAAAAGCGCCGCTGTCAGCAGCAGCGCGATCAGGCGACGGGACAAAAGATTCCCTCCATACTGTGAATCGCTATAGGAAGTGGAAGCATACTTTTTTCTACTATACCACTTTTCGCCGAAAATGTACAGCGCCAGATTGGGCGCAGAGCGGGATTCCATGCAAAATGTTGCAAAACTATGACCTTTCCACCAAAGTGTTACAAAAAATACAGAAAATTGTTTCCAATCCCTTGATTTCATGCGCAGCTATGCGTTACAATAATGGAGAGAATGCAAAACCCCTGACGGAATGAGGTTGACGACATGCCAAAGAAGATACTGCTTGTGGACGACGAACCCCTGATTCTCAAGGGCCTCAAATACAGTCTGGAACAGGACGGCTATGTGACGGATTCCGCGATGGACGGCGAGGAGGCGCTCGCCAAGTTCTTTGACAGCCATTACGACCTGATCCTGCTGGATGTGATGCTGCCGGGCGTGGACGGCATCGAGGTGTGCCAGCGCGTGCGCGAGCGCTCCAATGTGCCCATCATCATGCTCACCGCCAAGGGCGAGGATATGGACAAGATCCTCGGCCTTGAATACGGCGCGGATGACTACATGACCAAGCCGTTCAACATTCTGGAGGTCAAGGCGCGCATCAAGTCCATCTTCCGGCGCAGCCAGCCGGCGGCGGAGGCCGTGGAGGAGAAGCGCATCGTGCGCGTGCACGACCTGGAGGTCAACTGTCAGAACAGGACGGTGACGCTGGGCGGGCAGGCCGTGCGCCTGACGGCCAAGGAGTTTGACCTGCTGCAACTGCTCATCACGCATCGCGGCAAGGTGTACAGCCGCGAGGCGCTGCTGGAGACCGTGTGGAAGTACGACTACATGGGCGACATGCGCACCGTGGACGTGCACATCCGCCGCCTGCGCGAGAAGATCGAGCGGGACAACGCCGGCCCGGAGTTCATCCTGACCAAGTGGGGAGTGGGTTATTATTTCACGGACAAGGATTAACCCGCTGCACTCCGTGCGAACCCGCATCCTGGTCGCCTTCCTGCTGGTCATCGGCCTGTCGTTTTATCTGGTGACGGTGACGACGATCCACCTGGTCGGCGATTCCCTGTTTGAGGACACCGTGCAATCGGGCATGTCCGGCGTCGCGGAGCTTTCTGCGGCGCTGGGCGAGCGCGTCGGTGCGGAACCGGCGGATGCGTTTTATCAGCGGCTTCTGGAGGCGGCCCGCACGAGCGGCGGCCGCCTTTTGATCGTGGATATGGACGGCAAGGTGCAGGCCGACACGTTCGACGCGCACTGCGGCACGCGCGTGGCGCTCTCGGAGGTCTATACGCTGCTGCGCGGCGAGCAGGAGAGCGACTACGGCTTTCACCGTGTGCTTGGGAGCGCGCAGGAGGAAACCTGGGTGGGCTGCTTCGCCTCGGCGCTCGTCTCCGGCGGCGCGCGCGTGGGTGCGCTGGTGATGATCGTCTCCGTGCAGGACACGGTCGACTCGCTGACGTTCATGCGCGATCAGATGATGGTCATCTTCGGCATCACGCTGGCGGCCGTGCTGGTGATGGCGGTGCTCATCTCGCGCATCATCACCAAGCCGGTGGCGGAGCTCTCCGACGGCATCGAGCGCATGAGCAAGGGCGACTATCAGCACCGCGTGCACGTGCCCGGCAAGGGCGAGATGGCGCAGCTGGCGGCCGCGTTCAACCAGATGAGCGAGCAGGTGATGAGCCTGGATGAGGCGCGCAACCAGTTCGTCTCCAACGCCTCCCACGAGCTCAAGACGCCGCTGGCGACGATCAAGATCCTCGTGGAGTCCATGATCTACGAGGACGAGATGCCCGCCGCGCTGCGCAAGGAGTTTCTGGGCGACATCGACAAGGAGGTCGACCGGCTTTCCTCGGTGGTGGGCGATTTGCTGACGCTGGTGCACATCGACAGCCACAAGCTGCGGCTGCACCGGGAGAAGATGATCTTTGCCGACACGGTGCGCGAGAGCGTGAGGCGCTTGCAGCCGCTGGCGGACAAGCATGCGCAGACGATCACGGTGGACATCGCCGACCCGTGCGAGATGTTCGCCGATCCCGGCAAGCTCTCGCAGGTGTGCTACAACATCGTCGAGAACGCGGTCAAGTATACGCCGGAGGGCGGCAGCATCACGGTCAGCCTGCACAGAATGGGCCGGGATGCGGTGCTGGAGATCAGCGATACCGGCGTGGGCATCCCGCAGGAGGATCTCGCGCACGTGTTCGATCGCTTCTACCGCGTGGACAGGGCGCGCTCGCGTGACACGGGCGGCACGGGCCTGGGCCTGTCCATCGTGCAGCAGATCGTGCGCCTGCATGCGGGTTCGGTGACGGTGCAGTCCCAGCAGGGCAAGGGCACGACGTTCACCGTGCAGCTTCCGGTCAAATAGACGGCGAGGAGAGGATTGAATGAAGAAGGCGATGGTCTGCCTGCTGCTGGCGCTTTTGCTGACGGTGGCGCTGGAGCCGCACGTGCGCGGCGCGGTCGTGGAGGCGGCGCGCGGCCTGCTCCAACAGCAGCAGACGGAGGAGCAGCAGGCGCCCTCGTTTGAAAGCCAGCTGGGCAGCGCGCCGCGCACCGATCTGCTCGACGTCACGCTCTATTTCCGGCTGACGGACACGGAGGTGCTGGGCGTGCAGCGCGCGCAGCTGGATATCCGTCGGGAGGAGACCGTGGCCACGAGCATCGTGCAGCGGCTGATCGACGGGCCGGACATCGGGCACGATCGGCTCTCCGGCGTATTCCCGCAGGAGACGTCGCTCATCTCCGTGACGGGCACGGGCGATACGGCGTTCGTCACGCTCTCCACCGCGTTTCTGGGCAAGCCGGACGGCGCGCCGTCCGATTGGGAGGACAGCGCGCAGTGGCAGGAGGAAGCCGCGCTGCGCAGGCGGCTGGCCGTGCAGTCCATCGCGCTGGCGCTCACGGAGGACGGACGCTATCAGCGGGTGCAGGTCTACGTCGCTAACGGCGACGATGAGATTCCCCAGCGCATCGCCATGGCGTGGCTTGACCCGGATGAGACCGATCCCTCGCTGGTGCTGGCGGCCTGCCCGCGCGACGAGCGGGTGATGCTCACGCCCAGCCGCGCGCTGACGATGATCATGGACGCGTGGCAGGCGCAGGACTGGGCCGCGATGTACGCGCTGATGGCGGACACACAGGACGATCCGCTGCCCACGCTCTCCGTGTTTGAGACGGAGCTGACGGGCATGGGCATCTCGCTGCTGGATTACAGCGTGTCACCGGGCACCGTCTCGCTCGACGGCCAGCGCGCCACGCTCGTGCTCAGCGCGCAGATCCGCTCCCGCGAGGGCGGCGACGCGCAGATCGAGCGGGAATCGGTGCCGCTCGTGCGGGTGCAGGACAACTGGGCGATGTCGCGCGAGACGCTTCTGGCGCTGATGATCCGCGACTGACGGCGCGCGGATGAAATGGAAGGAAACGATGAAGAAGAGACAATCCGCCGCGTTGGCGGCATCGCTGCTGGGGCTGAGCCTGCTGCTGAGCGGCTGCGTGCAGCAGATTCGGGAGCGCGAGGCGCAGGATCTGTCCGATCTGGCGATCGAGGCGCCGGTCGAGGCGCCTGCGCAGGACGGCGTGGCCGGCCGCGAGGAATGGGTCACGCTGTATTTCCTCAGCGAGGACGGCGACCGGCTCGTGCCGGTGACGCGCCGGGTGACGGTGGAAGGCGGCGTCAGCCGGGCGCGTGCGGCGCTTGACGCGCTGCTGTCCGGCCCGCAGGATGGGGAGACCGGCGCGTATTGGACCACGCTGAGCGGGGCGCGCAGCGAGCGGCTGCTGGAGGTTTCCATGGGCGTGGCGACGGTCGATCTGCCCGCGCACGCCAGAACGCTGCCGCAGGAGACGCTCTACGCCGTGCGCCAGGCGATCGCCAACACGCTCACGGAGTTTTCGGAGATCTCCTACGTCAACGTGCTCGTCGGCGGCCGCGAGGAGGGCCTCGACCTGAGCGCGACGCTGCCGGTGGGCACGCTCACCCACGTGGACGACCTGGACGCAGGCGCGCGCTATGCGCGGCTCTACGATCAGCGCCAGTCCGGCGGCGGCATCACGGTGATGACGACGCTGTATTTTCCAGCCAGGGACGCGCCGCTGCTGCTGCCGGAGGTGCGCAACGTCACCTATGCGCAGGTGTCGCCCATCGAATACCTGTATACGCTGCTGGGCGAGATGGGCAAGGGCGCGGGGCTCTCGCTGTGCGCGCAGGACGTGCCCGCGCCGCTTGACTACATCGAGGAGATGCCGGAGATCGTGCGCACGCAGGACGGCTATCTGGCCATCGAGTTACAGCTGAACCGGGAGATCGAGGCGGCGGTTGAGGCGGCGGGGCTGACGCTTGAAGTCTACATGGCGATGCTCACCGACACGCTCATGGGCTTTGTGCCGGGCGTGGAGGGGCTCAAGGTGACCATCGACGGCGAGCACGCGATGGCGGTCGTGCGCGAGGCGGACGGCGGCGGGGCGGAACTGGCGATGCGCGGCGACTTTGCCGCCTGCGCCGGCGCGCCCGCGACGCTCTATGTGGCGCAGGGCGAAGGGCTCGGACGCGTGCAGCGCATTTTGCCGCAGGGCTCCGCGCACGACGCGCGCGAGCGGCTCGTCATGCTGATGCAGGAGGCGGACACGCTGCCCGCCGGCCTGACCGGGGCGGACGTCCTCGCCGTGTACGTGGGCAACGAGACGATTGCGGTCAACCTGTCGGAAAACGCGCGTGCGCGCCTGGCGGCGCTGACGCCCGAACGGGAGCGCGTGGCCGTCTATGCGATGGTGAACACGCTGACGGAGGACACGAACGCGCAGGCCGTGGCGTTCTTCTTTGAGGGCGAGCAGGTGGCGGCGCTGACGGGCGAGCTGGAGATGCGCGGCGTGTTCCTGCGCAATCCCGGAATGGTGGTGGACTGATGGATCAGTGGACGTTCTTTGATGCGCTCAAGGCCGGCAAGGTGCAGCCCGTCTATCTCTTTTACGGCCCGGAGGCGTACATCCGCCGCAGCGCGGTGGCGGCGCTGGAGAAAAAGCTGCTCTTTCCGGGGCTGGAGAGCATGAACAGCACGCAGCTGAGCGCGCCGTCGGCGCAGACGGTCATCGAGCACTGCGAGACGCTGCCGGTCATGAGCGAATACCGGCTGATCGTCGTGCGGGACTGCGGCCTGCTTGCGCCCGGCAAGGCGAAGGACGAGACGCAGGACAGCGAGCTGCTCGCGGCGTATTTGCCGCGCGTGCCGCAGACGACCTGCCTGGTCTTTGACGCGGGCGCGGCGATCGACAAGCGCAAGAAGCTGAGCAAAGCGCTGCTCGCGCTGCCGGGAGCGGTGTCCTTTGACGCGCTCGACGATGCGCAGATGGCGCGCTGGATCGCGCAGACGCTGCGGCCGCTGGGCAAGACGATGGACCGCGCCGCGTGCGAGGCGCTCACCTTCACCAGCGGCCGCGATCTGACGGCGCTCAGCGGCGAGCTGAGCAAGCTGGCGGCGTACGTGGGCGAGCGCGCGGCGATCACGGTGCAGGACGTGGAGCGCATCGCCACGCACACGGCAGAGTGCACGGTGTTTGCCATGGCGGACGCGCTGTGCGAGGGCCGCGCGCAGGCGGCCTTCGAGCTGCTGGGCGTGCTGCTCACCGCGGGCGAGTCGCGCATCGGGATTCTGGCGATGATCACGCGCCACTACAGGCAGCTGATGCACCTGTGCGCCATGCGCGGGGACAGCGCGGCGCAGCAGGCCAGGGCGCTGGGCGTGCCGCCCTTTGCGCTCACGCGGCTGAACCGGCAGATCAGGGGGCGCACGTACGAGGCGCTGCGGGCCTGCGTGGCGCTGTGCGTGCAGACGGATTACGACATCAAGCGCGGTGCGCTGCGCGAGGACGCGGCGCTCGAACGGCTGATGCTGGCGCTCCTGCAGCCGTGACCCACACGAAGAATCCCTCGCCGCATACGATGATGCGGGAGGGATTCTTTCATGTGCAAGATCAAAACATGCGCGCAGGGGGCGAGGCGGCTGCCCGGCGCGAACAGGCCGAACATCGACGCGTCCGGCGTGGCGTTCATGCCGGCGCTCACGCCGATGGAGGCCGCCGTGCTGCCCGCGCGCCAGGCGCGGCGGCCTTACGGCGCGCTGGCGATGGTGCCCCGCGCCTGTGACGCGCCTTATCGGGCGAAGATCTGGGTCAGGTAAACATAGCCGTTCTCATCGATGGCCACGCCGATGCCGACCTTGGTGTAGGCGCTGCTGAGCACGTTTTTGCGGTGACCGGGCGAGGAGAGGAAGGCGGCCTGCGCCTTCTCCACGGTGGCGTGATGGGCGATGTTCTCGCCCGCCGCAGCAAAGCTGTAGCCGAACTGGCGCAGCATGCTGCGCACATCGCCGTATGTGGGCGAGGTGTGCGCGAAATACTGATTGTCGCGCATGTCCTCGGACTGGATGCGCGCGATGCGGCAGAGCGCGGGGTCGATGGTCAGTGCGGAGAGATTGTAGCGCGCGCGGTCGGAATTCAGAAGATTTCCTGCCGTTTGCTCTTGCGCTGACAGGGAAGCTGTTGTATAATGTGCGGCGAATGAAGCATCACCCGCCGCATGCGCGGCGCCGCCCGCAGCCGTCAGCGAGACGGCCAGGCAGAGTGCAGCCAGTATGCGTTTGTTCATGCGTTCCTCCTTGAAAGCTTTTGTTGGGGAAATGGCGTGAGTGGAACGCATACAGTGTACAGGGCGGCGGTGGATGAGCGCAACAGATTTGGCAGCCCGCTGCCATGGAAAATATACGCTGATCAGGAGGATGGCCTATGGGCTTTATCAAGTGTCCGCGATGTGAACTCAACTATATTCGGGAAGAGGAGCAGTATTGCTCCGTGTGCAAGCGCGAGATGAAGGGCGAGTCGCACGATGATCCCTTTGAGCTGTGCTCGATCTGCAATGAGAACCCGGTGATGCCGGGCAAGGACGTGTGCCTGATGTGCTACAAGGAGATGAACCAGCAGCAGGGCCTGCACGACGAGTCGGTGGAGGAGCCGGATACCGCGCCGGACGTCGCGCTGGACATGGAGGACGTCTCCGAGATGCAGGAGATCGAGCTGGATTCCCTGAGCGACGACATGCCTGCGGAGATCGGCGAGCAGCTCTCCCTGGAAGAGGAGAAGAGCCGCGAGGCCGAGGAAGACGAGCAGGAGAACGAAGACGAGCTGTGAGCATTTCTTGAGGTGAACGCGTGCGCATCTTTGCAATCGGCGATCTGCATCTGCCGGGCGGCGACATCAAACCGATGGATGTCTTTGGCCCGCACTGGGAGAACCACTTTGCGCGCATCGAGGCGGACTGGCGCGCGCGCGTGAGCGATGCGGACGTCGTGCTCATCCCCGGCGACATCTCCTGGGCGATGCAGCTCGCCGATGCGCTTGAGGATCTGCGGCGCATCGCGGCGCTGCCGGGCAGAAAGCTCATCCTGCGCGGCAACCATGACTACTGGTGGTCCTCGCTCACGCAGCTGCGCGCGTGCCTGCCCGAAGGCATGCACGCCGTGCAGAACGACGCCTTCGACGCGGGCGATGTGGTCTTCTGCGGCACGCGCGGCTGGACGCTGCCCCAGGGCGGCGCTGCGGCGAGCGCGCAGGACGAGAAGATATTCCGCCGGGAGGTGCTGCGCCTGGAGATGTCGCTTCAGGCCGCGCGGCGCATCGCCGGGGAGCGGCCCCTGTTTGCGATGATGCACTATCCGCCGCTGCTGCCGGAATTCGCCCGAACCGGCACGCCGTTTGCACGGCTGCTGACGGCGTACGGCGTCAGGCGCTGCGTGTATGGGCACCTGCACGGGCCCAGCGTGCAGCGCGGCTTTTCCGGCCTGTACGACGGCGTGCAGTATGACCTCGTCTCCTGCGACGCGCTGCGCTTTGCGCTGCTGGATGTGAGCCTGTAAAACCGCATATCGATTCGGAACGCCTGGCATATGCCGGCGTTCTTTTTTTATGTCCGTCTTGCCGCCGTGAGGTTATAGACCGTATGTTACACAAATGTTACGACGTTTCTGGCAATTTAGCAAATTCTTCATCGCTCAAGTGCTTGAAAAGTGGGGTAAAATGGTGTAAAGTATTTGAGAAAGGGTGGAAAGTGGTTTGAACGGGGAAGGAGGGATGCCGCGCATGGCTCAGATGGCTTTTTCGGGCTCATTTGACCACTCGCTGGATGGCAAGGGGCGCGTGATCATCCCCGCCTCGTTTCGTGAAGCGCTCGGCGAGGACTTCACCATCACCATCAACCCGAACAAGACGGCTGTGGCCATCTACCCCAAGGCCGTCTGGGACCAGCAGCTTGAACGCCTGTCGCACATCAACCCGATGGACAGGGTCGGCATTCAGTACGAGCGCTACGTGATGAGCGTCTCGTTCTCCGGAAACAGCATGGACGCGCAGGGGCGCGTGCTGATTCCCGTCAAGCTGCGCAACAAAATCGGTCTGACCCGCGACATCGTGTTCGTGGGTCTCAACCACTATATCGAGGTTTGGGATGCCGAGGTCTATGCGAAGATGGAAGCGGAGACCGAGGCACAGTTCGAGAATCTGGCGGACTACGTGTACGAGAAGTATCCGGTGTAAG
This sequence comes from uncultured Clostridia bacterium, assembly GCA_944333055.1. Classification (GTDB taxonomy): domain Bacteria; phylum Bacillota; class Clostridia; order Christensenellales; family Aristaeellaceae; genus Ventricola. The sequence goes on along the minus strand of CALVKT010000018.1, from coordinate 29,200 downwards.
CGCGCGAGTGCTTGGCACGCGGCATCGAGACGGCGGGCAGGAACGAGGGGTTCTTGCCGGAAGGATGGGTGAATACACTGATGGCAGGCACATACAAGGCGCGCAGTGTGCGCGGACGCTACAGCCAGGCCGGCTATGTCCGGGACGAAGAACGGCCGATGTACATCGCCGATGTGCCTGCCGGCTCCAGGCAGGATGAGCTGCGCGATTACAACCGTGCCGGTTATCGCAGCGCGCGCCCCTGGAACGACGCGCCCGCCTATGACGCCGGCGAAGCGTACGAGGCCGCGCTGGAAGCGCCCGTCCTGCAGTTTTCGACCGCCGCGCGGCGCAAGCCGCGCGCGCGCCGGTCGTTCCTCGACCGGCTGGCGGCGCAGGCCAAGCGGGAGAGCGGCGACGTCGTCGCCTGCGCGGTGTTTCTGATCGCCATCATGGTGATGACCGCCGCCTGGGGGCAGGCGATGATCCGCGGCGTGGAGATTCAGCGCAGCATCAACGCGTATCAGGCGAACACGGTGGCTTTCGAGCGTGAAAACGAGCAGCTCGAACAGCAGCTTGAGCAGGCGCGCGGCGGCGAGCGCATCCGCAATCTGGCCCAGAACGAGCTGGGCATGCTGCGCCCGGAGCGCGCGCAGACCGAGACGATCTACATTCAGGCGCCCGCGGCGCAGAAGGAGACGGTACAGAATACCGAGGAGCCCAGGGTGGAAGTGCTCGACATCCTGCTGGGCTTGCTCAACGTGTTTCATATTGGGGAGTGAAAGGGCTTGCGGTCACCGGGAGCCACCGTACGAAAGCGGCTGGTCCTGTTGATGGGCGGATTTTTCCTCCTTTTTCTTTGCGTGTTTGTGCGGCTGGTCGATTTGCAGGTGATGCAAAGCCAAGCGCTGACCGCACGGGGCGTGCGCCAGTGGACGCGCAGCGGCACGGTCGCCGCGCGCCGGGGCGATATCGTGGATACGAACGGGAAGCTGCTGGCACAGTCCATCACCAGCTTCACCGTCAGCGCGGCGGTGCGCGACGTGCAGGACGCCGAGGGCATGGCGGACGTGCTCGCCCGCGAGCTGGGGCTTAACCGCGAGCGCACGTTGAGCAGGCTTCAAAACACGAGTGCGGCCTCCGTCACGCTGGCCCGGCAGGTGCCGCGCGAGGACGTCGACCGGCTGCGCGCCATTTTGGCCGATGAAACCGACGCAGAGTCCGAGAAATTAGAAGGAATAACATTTGACGAAGACGTCAGCAGATGGTATCCTATGAGGAGCAGTCTGGCGCAGGTGCTCGGACTGTGCAACGTGGACGGCGTCGGGCAGAGCGGCCTGGAGCTGCGCTACGAGGACGTGCTCGCAGGCGAGCCGGGCCGCATGGTGACCGAGGTGGACGCCAGGGCCCGCACGCTGCCCGACGGCGTGACGCTCTACGTGCCCGCGCAGGCGGGCAACACGCTGCGATTGACCATCGACAGGGAAGTGCAGGCGGCGGTGGAGCGCGCCGTGCGCGAGTGCGCGCAGGTGAACGAGGCGCAGCAGGTGCAGGCGATCGTCATGGAGGTGGACACCGGCGCGGTGCTCGCCATGGCGATGGAACCGACGTACGACCCGGCGGACCCGCCGCGCGAGGACATCGACACGCTCAACGCGCTCATGCGCGTGACGTCGATCAGCGACGTATACGAACCCGGCTCCACGTTTAAAATGCTCACAGCCGCCGCGGCCATCGACTGCGGCGCGACGAACCCGCAGGAGGGGTTTTACTGTTCGGGCCGTATCACGGTCAGCGGCAGCACGGTGCGCTGCTGGGGCGCGCCGCACGGCGCGCAGAGCATGAAACAGGCTTTGCAAAACTCGTGCAACCCGGTCTTTACGCAGCTCGCGCTGCGGCTGGGCAGCGACAGGCTGTACCGGTATCTTTACGCGTTCGGGCTGGGCAAGCGCACGGGGATCGACCTGTACGGCGAGGCTTCGGGCATCCTGATCGCGCAGAATCGCGTCAAGGACGTCGATCTGGCGCGCATCGGCTTTGGCCAGAGTGTCGCGGTGACGCCGATTCAGATGATCACGGCGGCCTGCGCGGTGGTCAACGGCGGCCGGCTGATGAAGCCGCATCTGGTGGAGGCCATTGTCAATGAGGACGGCAAGGCCGTCGAGGTCTTTCATCCGACGGTGGTGGCCAACCCCATCTCGGCGCAGACGAGCGCGACGATGCGCGAGCTGCTGGGCAGCGTCGTCTCCGAGGGCGGCGGAAAGAACGCGAAGGTGGACGGCTGGTCCATCGGCGGCAAGACGGGCACGGCGCAGATCTACAAGGACGGAAGGATCGAGGCCAACCTGCACATCGGCTCGTTCGTGGGCTTTGCGCCCGTGGAGGATCCGGAGGTGGCGGTGCTGGTCATCGTGGACGAGGCGCAGGTGAAGCCGGACTACGGCGGCACGACGGCCGCGCCGTTCGCGGCGCAGATCTTCTCGGAGATTCTGCCGCTGCTGGGCGTCGAGAAGACGGACGGCAGCCAGGCGCGCGCGACGGTGCGCATGCCGGACGTGACCGGCATGCCCGTCACGGACGCGCGGGCGATCCTGCGCCAGGCGGGCATCGACGCCGTCACGGACGGCACGGCGCAGACGGTCACCGGCCAGCTGCCCCCGGCGGGCACGAGCGTGCCGGAGGGCTTTTGCGCGATGCTCTACGTCACCGGCGAGCGCGCGCCGACCACACAGGAATTTACGCAGGTGCCCGACGTGATCGGGCTGCCGATGCGCGAGAGCGCGCAGGCGCTCAGAGGTGCCGGACTGGCCATGCAGGCCCAGGGCGACGGCATCGCGGTCAAACAGAGCCCGGCGGCGGGAACGTACGCCGTGGCGGGAGAGACGGTCGCGGTCGAGTTTCAGGTGCCGTGACGCAGGTACGTTCTAACGATGGAGGAATGACGATGAAGCTTTCACAACTGACGAAGGATATGCCGGAGCTGATCCGCCTGACGGCGGACGCGGAGATCGAGACCCTGATCGCCAATTCGCGCGAGCAGTGCGAGAAGGGCCTGTTTTTCTGCATCCGCGGCGGCCGGGTGGATGCGTATGATTTTGAGCCGCAGGCCACTGACAACGTCTGCGTGGCTCTCCTGCTGGAGCGCGTGCCGGACATCGTTTGCCCGCAGGTGCTCGTCACCGACGTGCGCGCCGCGATGACGCGGATCGCCAGCGCGTTCAACGGCCATCCGCAGCGGCGCATGAAGCTCGTCGGCATCACCGGCACCAAGGGCAAGACGACGACCACATTCCTGCTCAAGAGCATCTTTGAGGCGGCGGGCGTGCGCTGCGGCATCATCGGCACGACGGGCTGCATTGCGGGCACCACGAAGCTGCCCAGCCGCCTGACCACGCCGGATCCGATCGAGATGTTCCGCATCCTGCGCATCATGGCGGATGCGGGCGTGCAGGTGGTGTGCATGGAGGTCTCCGCGCACGCGCTGGCGCTGCGCAAGCTGGTGGGCGTCACGTTTGAGGCGGCGGCCTATACCAATCTCTCGCAGGATCACCTCGACTTCTTCGGCACGATGGAGAAGTACTTTGAGGCCAAGAAGCGCCTGTTCGCGCCCGGCATGGTGCGCAACGCGGCGGTCAACGTCGACGAGGAGACCGCGCCGCAGATCGAGCAGGATCTGACCTGCCCGACGCTCACCTACGGCATCAGCGGCCGCGCGGATCTCTTCGCGCGCGACATCGAGATCACCGAAAGCGGCGTATCCTTTACGCTCAACCTGCGCAACCTTCATTCCGAGCGCGTGCATCTGCTGCTCACCGGCATGTTCAACGTCTACAACGCGCTGGCGGCCGCCGCCTGCGCGCTGATTCTGGGCGTGGAGCTGACCGACGTGCGCAAGGGTCTGGAGGCCGTGGTCAGCGTGCCGGGCCGCGTGGAGATGCTCGCCACCGACACGCCGTATCGGATGATTCTGGATTACTCGCACTCGCCGGACGCGCTGGAGAACATCCTGCGCACCGTGCGCGAGTTCTGCCGCGGGCGGATCATCCTGGTCTTCGGCTGCGGCGGCGACCGCGACAAGGGCAAGCGTCCGATGATGGGCGAGATCGCCGGGAAGCTGGCCGACTACGCCATCCTCACCAGCGACAACCCGCGCTTTGAAGATCCGATGGCCATTTTGGCGGCCATCGAGCAGGGAATTGCGCCCACCGGCGCGAAATATGAGGTGGTCGAAAACCGCCGCGAGGCGATCCGCCAGGCCATGGAGATGGCCGTGGGCGGGGACATCGTCGTGCTGGCGGGCAAGGGCCACGAGACGTATCAGGACGTCTGCGGCGTCAAGCACCCGTTTGACGAGAAGCAGATCGTCCGCGAACTGCTCGAAGAGATGAAGCAGAATAACTGATTTGCGGCGCTGTGCCGCGAAGGATTCGGAGGAATGACCATGCAAAGGATGATGCTTTCCGTCGTGCTGGCCTTTGCGGTCGGCACGCTGCTGGGCAGGCTGCTGCTCCCGGTGCTCTATCGGCTCAAGTTTGGCCAGAACATCTACGAGCTGGCGCCCGAAGCGCACAAAAAGAAGCAGGGCACGCCGATCATGGGCGGGCTCACGTTCGCCGGCGCGGCGATCGTGACGGGGCTGATCCTCAACGACTACAGCGTGCCGCTCACGCAGAACATGATGCTGGCCGTCATCCTGATGGCGCTGGGCAACATGTGCATCGGCTTTGCGGACGACATGACCAAGATCCGCGGCGGCAAGAACGCGGGCCTGAGCCCCAAGCAGAAGATGTTCTTCCAGACGATTCTGGCGTTGGCGTTCTCCGTGTATTGCTACGCGCACCCGCAGGTCGGCTCGGTGATCCGCGTGCCGTTCCTGCGCGCGGAGATCGATCTGGGCATCCTCTATATCCCGCTGATGATGTTCGTCATCGTGGGCACGACCAACAGCGCCAACCTGCTCGACGGTCTGGACGGCCTGCTCACCAGCGTCTCCATCGTGGACTTTGCGACGCTGGCGGTCATCGCCGGCGCGTACGGGCTGGGCGGCGACCTGGGCGTGGCCTGCGCGGCGCTGTGCGGCGGCTGCATGGGCTTTCTGATCTACAACGTCAACCCGGCGAAGATGTTCATGGGCGACACCGGCTCCATGTTCATCGGCGGCGCGGTGGTGGCGGCCGCCATGCTGCTGCGCCAGCCGCTGATTCTGGTGCTCATCGCCTTCTGGATGCTCATGAGCAGCCTGTCGGTCATCATCCAGGTGACCTATTTCAAGAAGACGGGCGGCAAGCGCATCTTCAAGATGTCGCCGATTCACCACCACTTTGAGCTCAGCGGCATGAACGAGGTGCGCATCGTGGCCATGTATATGACCACGACCATCGCGCTGTGCCTCATCACGCTGATGGGCGTGCTCTAAGGCGCGTGATTTCGGGGACACCCGCTTCCCAAAGCGCGGCAGGAGGGATTCTGCGCGCCGACGGGGGCGGGATTTCATGTTTACACGACAGGCGGCGTTCGCCGGGAGGAAGAGCAGAATGGATGTGAAAGGCAGGCGCGTGATCGTGCTGGGCATGGCGCGCAGCGGCATCGCCGCGGCGAAGCTGCTGGCGCAGCGCGGGGCGATCGTGACCCTGAGCGACATGAAGCCTGAGGCGGCGTTTGGCGGCGCGCTCGATGAACTGCGCGCGCTCGGATGCGCCTTCGCGCTGGGCGAGGGCCCGCAGCGCCACCTGGACGGCCAGCAGATGATGATCCTCAGTCCGGGCATTCCGGTGGCCAGGGATTTTGTGCAGGCGGCCATATTAAGGGGCGTGGAGGTCATCGGCGAGCTGGAGCTGGGCGCGCGCATGATGCGCGGCGGTCTGTGCGCCATCACCGGCACCAACGGCAAGACGACGACCACCACGCTGGTGGGCGAGCTGCTGCGCACCACGGGGCGGCCCACGCACGTGGTGGGCAACATCGGCTATCCGATCACCGCGGATGCGGGCGATTCGACCGACGAGGACCTGACGGTCGCCGAGGTCAGCTCCTATCAGTGCGAGACGATCGACGCGTTCCACCCGCACGTGGGCGCGGTGCTCAACATCACGGAGGATCACATCGCGCGCCACGGCTCCATGCAGGCGTACATCGCCATGAAGCGGCGCATCTTCGCCAACCAGACGGCGCAGGACGTGGCCGTATTCAATTACGACGATCCGATCTGCCGGGAGATGGCCGGGGGGCTGGCGGCGAAGATCGCGTGGTTCTCGCGCACGCAGCGGGTGCCCTGCGGCGCGGACGTGCGCGACGGGATGATCGTGCTGCATCTTGAGGACGAATACGTCCCCGTCTGCCGTGCGGACGAGGTGCGCATCCCCGGCCCGCACAACCTGGAGAACGCGCTGGCGGCGGTGACGGTCGCGGGCGCGATGGGCGTGCAGGCGGCGCGGATGGCGCCGGTGCTGCGCACGTTCGCGGGCGTGGAGCACCGCATCGAGACGGTGCGCGAGCTGTGCGGCGTGACGTGGATCAACGACTCCAAGGGCACGAACGTCGATTCGACGCAGAAGGCGATTGCGACCATGACAAAGCCGACCGTGCTGATCCTGGGCGGCAGCGACAAGGGCGCGTCCTTTGCGCCGCTGGCCGAGACGATCGCCGCCTCGCCGCAGATCGCGCACTGCGTGCTCATCGGCGACACGGCGGCGCAGATCGGCCGGGCGCTCGCGCAGGCGGGCTACACGGCCGTCAGCGAGGCCGGGCACGACTTTGACCGGTGCATCGCGCTGTGCCGCGCGCTGGCGCAGCCGGGCGGCTGCGTGCTGCTCTCGCCGGCATGCGCGAGCTTTGACATGTTCAAGGACTTTGAGGACAGGGGCAGGGTGTTCAAGGAGAAGGTGCTGGCGCTGGCGTGACGGCGCCTGACGGCCGCATGCGAAAGAGGACATTCTCAAGGCGGCCGGAAGGGGCGGTTTCATGACGCAGAATGTGCGCCGCGCGTGCGACAAGACGATCGTGCTGCTGATGGTGCTGCTGCTGGCGCTGGGGCTTGTGACGCTCTTCAGCGCGACGTATTACCAGCGGACGGCGAGCGGCGATCCGCTCTCCGCGGTGAAGAAGCAGCTCATCGGCGTGGCGCTGGGCGCGGCGGCGTGCGTGTGCCTGTCGCACGTGCCCTACAGGACGTACCGGAACCCGCGCGTGATGCTCCTGCTGCTGGGCGTGAGCGCGGTGCTGCTGGTGCTGGTGATCATCCCCGGCATCGGTGTGAGCATCAACGGCTCGCGGCGCTGGCTGAACATCGCTGGGCTGAGCATGCAGCCCTCGGAGTTCGCCAAATACACGATGGTCATCTTCATGACGGGCGCGCTGGACCGGCGGGGCGAGCGGATCGCCAGCCTCTTTGGCGGCGTGGCGCCGCTGCTCATCGTGCCGGGCGTGATGTTCCTGCTGATTCTGGAGCAGCCCAACCTCTCCACCGGCGGCAGCATCCTGATCTGCGCGCTGCTCATGCTCTTTGCGGCGGGGCTCAAGAAGCGCCACATGGCGCTGCTGAGCGTCTGCGGGCTGGGGCTGGGCGCGTTTTACGCGTGGAGCGCGCCGTACAGGCGGGAGCGGCTGCTGTCCTTCCGCGACCCGTTCGCCAAGATGAGCGACGAGGGCTATCAGCTCTCCCAATCGCTCATCGCGCTGGGCTCCGGCGGCATCTTCGGCATGGGGCTGGGGCAGGGCAAGCAGAAGTTCGCCTACCTGCCGTATCCGGAATCTGACTTCATCTTCGCCATCGTCGGCGAAGACTTCGGGCTGCTGGGCTGCACGGCCGTCATCCTGCTGTTTGCGGCGTTCGTGTTCGCCGGGCTGCGCGTGGCGCTCTCCTGCCGGGATCGATACGGCTGCCTGCTGGCTGCGGGCATCACCTCGATGATCGGCCTGCAGGCGTTCATCAACATGGGCGTGGTCACGGGCATCCTGCCCACGACGGGCCTGCCGCTGCCGTTCTTCAGCGCGGGCGGCACGTCGGTGACGATGATCATGGCGGCCGTGGGCATCCTGCTGAACATTTCGCGCGAGGACGGACGCGCACTGACGAATCATCATGGCGGAGGAAAACAGGCATGCGACACAAGAAACGAAAAAAAGCGGCGCGACAGACGATGGCCATGGCCATTCTGGTGATCGGCGCGCTGGCGGCATTGATCGTGCTGGTCTGCTCGCAGGTGTTCGTCGTGCGCGACATCATGGTCGTGGGCAACCGCAACCTGCTGCGCGAGGAGGTCATCACGCAGAGCGGCGTTGAGATCGGCGACAACCTGCTGAGCATCTCCAAGCAGAGTCTGGAGCGCGCACTGGAGAAGAACCGCTACATCGAATATATCAGGCATGGATTTGACTACCGCGGCACGCTGACGCTGCACATCGAGGAGCGGATGGGCATGGCGGTGGTCTACGACCTGGGCTATTACTACGTGCTCGACGAGCAGGGCATGGTGCTCGAATGCGCGGGCAGCGCGTATCCCACGGGCGTGGCCGGGCCGCGCGTGACGGGCTTTGCCATGGAGACGAACTCGCGCATCACCGTGGGCGAGCGCCTGCCCGTGCAGGATCAGGGCCAGCTCGCGGCGATGGAACACGTGCTCTCGGAACTGGAGACGACCAGCCTGCTCACGCGCATCTCGGAGCTGAGCGTCAAGAACACAGACAACCTGTACGTCCTCACGACGGACGGCGCGAAGATCGAGCTGGGCGACGAGCGCAGCCTGCGCACCAAGCTGCTCATCGGGCGCGAGGTGCTCACCATTCGCGAGCAGCAGGGCGATCTGATGGGCGCGAAGATCGACGTGTCCAACGGAAAAAATGCACATTACATCCCGGCAGTGCTGCCCACAATCACCCCGACGCCGACGGCAACGCCCACCCCGGCCCCGGAAACTACGCCCTAAAGGCGAACAATTCGGGGAAAAATGGACGGAAAATGGACAAAATTTGCTCAGGTGGCTTGAAAGAACGGGCATAATCGGTTACAATAAACTCGCATAATACTAGCAAATCAGATGATATTTTGCGCCCATTCGGGCGAATTTACATGCGGGCAGACAGGAGCATGAGATCGTATGATGAAAAAAGCGACGGCGGTTCTGGACTTTGGCACGTCCAAGGTGCTGGTATTGCTTGCGGAGGAGAGCGCGTATCAGAAGGTGACCATCACATCGGCCGGCATGGCGCAGTACGATGGCTTTATGGACGGGGAGTGGAACGCGCCGGGCGATGTCACCGACGCGATTGCCAGCGCCATTGAAACGGCGGAGAAGAAGGTGGGCGCACACATCCGGGAGGTCTACGTGGGCGTGCCGGGTGAGTTCGTGCGCGTGTACGTGATCGAGTCGAGCGTGACGCTGCAGGGCGCGGATCCGAGGGTGACCAGCGCGGACGTGGAAAAGCTGCAGCGGCAGGCCACCGAGATGCTCGACCGGCCCACCGGCGTGATCATCCACCGCAGCCCCGCCTGGTTCAAGGTGGACGGCGGCCAGAAGACGCTGGAACCCGTCGATCAGAAGGGCGCGACGCTGGAGGGCATGATCGGCTTCGTGCTGGCGGATCAGTTCTTCGTCAACGACGTGACCGAACGCCTGCGCGAGCTGAATATCGAGGTGCGCGGCTTCTTCTCCACCTCCGTGGGCGAGGCCATGCAGATGATCCCCTTTGAGGAGCGCGATCATACGGCCATCCTCGTGGACGTGGGCTATCTGTCCACGGAGGTCATGGCGGTGGAGGGTGACGCGCTGATCTGGCAGAAGGTGCTGCCGGTGGGCGGCGCGCACATCACGCTGGACCTGGCCTACGGCCTTGAAAAGCCGTTTGACATGTGCGAGAAGATCAAGCGCAGCTACGCGTTCAACGCGCCGAAGAACACGCAGATCGAGGTGCAGGCCGAGAACGGCCAGACGGAGACGTTCGAGGGCGAGCAGATCAGCATGATCATCGACGCGCGCGTGGACGAGCTGCTGGAGATGATCGACGAGGCCATCAGAAAGAGCGGCATTCGCCTGGGCAACTGGAGCAATATCTATTTCACCGGCGGCGGCCTGATGCCCATGTCCGGCGCGCGGGTGTACGCGGCCAGCAAGCTCTCGCGCAACGTGCGCGAGGCGGCGGCCAAGACGGTCAAGCTCAAGCCCGCGCAGATCTACGCCAGCGGCAGCGGCCTGCTGGAGCTGGTGTACAACACCATCGAAATGGAAGAGCAGGACGAGGGCCTGTTTGACCGCATCAAGCGTATTTTCCGCAGATAAGCGCAGGCGTGCGCTGGCGTTATTCTAGCGAAACAAAAGGGGGATTTTCCTGTGTTTGAAATCGAAATGGACGAGCGTCCGGCAGCTTCCATCAAGGTCGTGGGCTGCGGCGGCGGCGGCGGCAACGCGCTCAACCGCATGGTCGATTGCGGCGTGACCGGCGTGGATTTCATCGCCGTCAACACCGACGTGCAGGCGCTGCGCACCAGCAGGGCTGCGACCATGATCCAGATCGGCGAAAAGCTGACCAAGGGTCTGGGCGCGGGCGCGACGCCGGAGATCGGCAAGAAGGCCGCCGAGGAGAGCCGCGAGGAGATCGCCAACGCGCTCAAGGGCGCGGATCTGGTGTTCGTCACCGCCGGCATGGGCGGCGGCACCGGCACGGGCGCTGCGCCTGTGGTCGCCGAGATCGCCCGCGACATGGGAATCCTGACCATCGCTGTGGTGACCAAGCCGTTCGCCTTTGAGGGCAAGACCCGCATGCGCAAGGCGGAGGCCGGCATCGACGAGCTCAAGCAGCGCGTGGACACGCTGGTCGTCATCCCCAACGAGCGCCTGCTCCAGGTCTGCCCGAAGGGCACGTCCTTCAAGGGCGCGTTCAACTTCGCCGACGACGTGCTGCGTCAGGGCATTCAGGGCATTTCCGACCTGATCTCCCAGACCGGCATCATCAATCTGGACTTCGCCGACGTGAAGGCGGTCATGGAGTCCGGCGGCATGGCGCATCTGGGCATCGGCGTGGGCAAGGGCGAGAAGGCCATGGCCGACGCCGCGCAGAACGCGATTTCCTCCCCGATGCTGGAGACCAGCATCGACGGCGCGCGCGCCGTGCTCATCAACGTGACCTGCAATTCCGAGTGCTCCATCACGGACATCAACGATGCGGTCGAGATGATCACCGCCGCCGCCGACAGCGAGGCGAACATCATCTTCGGCGCGAGCATCGACGACACGCTGGAGGACGAGGTGCACATCACCGTCATCGCCACCGGCTTTGAGAAGGTGCCCTTCCCGCCGCGCGCGTCCAGCGCGGAGCGCCCGGCCTCGCTGCCCAGCCAGGCGGCCTACGTGCCCCAGAGCTTCAGCGCGCCGGCCTATCGTCCGCAGCAGCCGCAGCAGCAGCCGATGAACCGCAATTTCACCCGCTATGACCCGTCCTACACGCCTGTGACGGGCTATGCGCAGAATCCGGCGGAGCCGGAGGTGCCTGCGTTCCTGAACAACGAGAGTGCGATGAATCCCCAGCAGCGCGTCTCGCCCTATGCCGCCATGCCGGATATGCCGGCCCCGGCGGAACAGGAGCGCCCACAGCAGGAGGAACAGCAGCGCGCGCCGCGTTCCTTCATGGATGGCATTCCGGCCTACATGCGCCGCAAGTAATCGCAAAGAGAGATGCCGGCTGAAAAGCCGGCATTTTTGATGGGAGGAAAACGGATGGGACGACTGGACAGGGCGGTGTCCGCGCTGTTTGCGGCGCTGATGGGCCTGATCCTTGCGATCGTTTTGTGTGCCTTTGAGGGGACGTCGTTTGCCTGCAAGCGCCCGTTTGCGCTCTCGCAGGGCGTCATGCTGCTGCTGGGCACGGCGGGCGTGGCGCTGGTGTGCGCGGCGGCCGCGCGCCTGCCGGCCCCCAGGCGGCGCGCCTTTTGGTCGCTCGTCCCCTGGGCGGCGCTCTTTGCCGTGCAGCTGGTGCTCTGCTTCCATGCGTATTTCCTGACCGGTTGGGATTCGCAAGGCGTCATCGAGAGCGCCTATGCCATCGCCGGGGGTGACGCGGACATCCATGCCGCCGCGTTGAGCCTGTACCCCAACAACATCCCGCTGGTGCTCCTGTTTGCGGCGGTGCTGCGGGTGGTGCGCCTGCTGCTGGGCAATCCGGGGCTGGACCGCTGCGTCTACGTGCTCATCGCCGGGCAGTGCGCGCTCAACACGCTCACGGGCATGCTCGTCTGGCGGCTTTCGGCGCGCACGACGGGCTCGCGCCGTCTGGCGCGCTGCGTGGCGCTGGTGTATGCGGCGTTCGTCGGCCTGTCGCCGTGGCTGATGATCCCCTACTCCGACAGCATGGCGCTGATCTTCCCGACGGCCATTTTGACCGTCTATCAGGCGCATCGAGAAGGGAAATGGGGGCGTCTCGCGTGGCCGCTGATCGGCCTGCTGACGGGCGTGGGCTATCTGATCAAGCCGCAGGCGGCCATCGTGACCATCGCCATCGCGCTCCTGGAGGCCATTCGGCTGCCGGCGTGCGGCCGGGCGCGGCGCTGGATGGCGCACACGGCGGCGACGGCGCTGATCACCGCGCTGATCGTCGGGCCGGGCGCGCAGGCGATGACCGCAGCCTCGCCGATAGCGCTCAAACCGGAGCGCAGGATGGGCATGCTGCACTTCGTCATGATGGGATTGAACACGGCGACCAACGGCACATATGCCTGGGAGGATGTGCAGCGGTCGGCGGCTGAGCCGACGCGCGAGGCGCGCACGCAGATGCAGATCGAGGAGATTCGCTCGCGGCTGGATGCGATGACGCCGGGCGTGATGCTCACGCACCTCAAGAAGAAGACGCTGACCAATTACGCGGACGGCACGTTTGCGTGGGGCTGCGAGGGCGGCTTTTATCGCGAGTGGATCGCGGACAAGGACAGCGTGCTCTCGCCGTTTCTCAAGCGGCTGATCCGCACGGACGACGCGCTGTTTCAGGTGCCGCTGACGGGGCTGCATAGCGTCTGGCTTGCGTTGCTGCTGGGCTGCGCGCTGTGCGGCGCGGCCTATACCCTGCGCGGCGCGCGGGATCGTGACGGCGTCCTGCGCGCGGCGATGCTCGCGCTGATCGGATTGACGATGTTCGAGTGGATCTTCGAGGCGCGTGCGCGCTACCTGTATCTCTACGCGCCGTTTTACGTGATGCTCGGCGTGGAGGGCTTTCGCCAGACCGCGCTGCGCCTGAAAGGCCGCGTCAGGCGCGCATAAACAAAGGCCGCAAGCCTTCGCTTGCGGCCTTTGCTGTTTCGCTTTATTGGTACTCGATCGTGGAGCGCACCTTGCGCCAGAGGTAGTTGTAGTAGGAATACCAGTTGCGCGGCGCGGTCAGCCGAATCTGGAAGAGCGCCTTTCCGTGCGCCACGACGATGATGCGGCCGTTCATCTCGTAGTTCTTGACGCCGTCGTTGTATTCGGCCTTGTAGTAGCAGTAGTAGCCGTCGGCGTCGCCGAAGCTGCCGGAGGCGATCTCGGCGGGGGTGAAGGAGGAGAAGGTCGTGGCCATCTCCTCAAGCGTGGCTTCCAGACGGGCATATGCGTCGCTGGCGCTCTGCTCCAGACCCATGTTGTACTTCTCTATGGTGAAGCGGGTCTGGTAGCCGTCCGGCTCCATCATCTCCTCCTTGGGCTCCACGAACTGGATGGACGTCGCATGGTCGGTGTTCGGGTTGAGCAGCCAGGTGTAGGGGATGGAGAAGGAGATGCCCATGCTCGTATTCTCGTAGGTCTCATAGACGAAGCTGGGCGTGGGTGCGGGCGTGGGCGTCGGCTTGTCGATGGGATCGACGGCCACGGGCGTGGCGGCGGGGTTTTCCGGGGTGAGCAGATCGAAGTCGATCGACGGGGACGCGTCGCTGTCCGCCGAGACGGCGACGTCCGGCGTGGCGGTGTCGCTGGGCAGGGCTTCGGCGCAGGCCGAGGCGGACATCAGCAGCGCGCAGGCGAACAGGGTGAGAAAGCGCTTCATATAGACAGACCTCCGTTCAGAAGCTGGAATCAAGCATATGATCGTAGTGTCAGTATAGCAGGTTGCACGAGAAAAGTCAACGGCGGCGGCCGTTTCAAAGCCTGGCAGCGCCGGCAGATGCTGGAAGCGTCCGCGCAGCGGCGCGCGACTGACCGCAGCGCGCAAAATCAAAAAGAATTGCGTGAACCGCGAATTTTCTGTTGATTTCATCCAAAGATTTGTTATAATTTAAGTGAGGAGATTCCGACTCGCACCGTGAACCGACAGGAGGGATCAGCATGAATAACCACGTCATTACGATTGCGCGCAGCTACGGCAGCGGAGGCAGGCGGATGGGACGGATGCTCGCCAAGGAGCTCGGCTACGAGTTCTACGACCGCGAAATCCTGCGCATCGCTTCCGATGAGAGCGGCATCAACGAAGAACTCTTCAGACGGGCGGACGAGACCAAACAGCGCATGCCGCTGTTTCGCATCGCCAAGGAGATGTACACGGGCGAGGTGATTCCGCCGGACAGCGAGGATTTCATCTCCAACGAAAACCTCTTCCGCTATCAGGCGAAGATCATCCGCGAGCTGGCCGCCACGCGCAACTGCATCATCGTGGGCCGCTGCGCCAATTACATCCTGCGCGGGCGGGAAAACGTGATCAACGTGTTTGTGACCGCGCCGGTCGTCGACTGCGTGCGCCGCGTGATGCAGGAGGACGGGCTTGACCTGGAGGAAGCGGAGAAGAAGATCCGCAAGATCGACAAGCGCCGCGCGGACTACTTCAAGTACTTCACAGGCCGCCAGTGGCACGACGCCGCGCTCTACGACCTGTGCCTCAACACCGGCCACATGCCGGAGGAAAAGTGTCTGGAGGTCGTCAAGGCGTATATGAACGCGCGCTTTGAATCGGAATGATCGCCCCAAAAGCCTTGCAATCCGGCGCGAAACGTCCTATAATAGGCGTATTGTGATCAACGCCGGATAGGCGCATGAGGGGACAAGAGCATGGCAAAGCTGTATTTCCGCTATGGAGCGATGGGTTCGAGCAAGACGGCCAATGCGGTCATGGTGCAGTATAACTACAAGGAGCGCGGGCGGCAGGTGCTCATGCTCAAGCCGAAGCTGGAAAACCGGGACGGCGAGCGGATCGTGCGCTCCCGCTGCGGGCTTGAGGCGCAGTGCCGCTTTGCGGAGGAACTGGACGAGATCGATCTGCACGGCATCGCCTGTGTGATCGTCGATGAGGCCCACTTCCTGACGCGCGATCAGGTGCGCCGCCTGGTGGATATCGTGGACGACTACGACATCCCCGTCATCTGCTACGGCTTGCGCACGGATTTCAGGGGCGAGCTGTTTGAAGGCAGCCGGGAGCTGCTGTGCTGGGCGGACACGATCGAGGAGATCAAGACGGTCTGCTGGTGCGGGCGCAAAGCGACGTTCAACGCGCGCATTCATGACGGCAAAATCGTCCGCGAGGGCGCGCAGATCATGCTCGGCGGCAACTCGTCCTATATCAGCCTGTGCCGCAGGCATTGGAAGAGCGGCGAGTTGGGCGACGCGCCCAATCTCAACGCCTGACGGGCTGCGTCAGCATGTATAGAATCCCTTTTTGTGGGCAACCTGCCCGCAGGGAGGGATTTTTTGATGGAATTCAGGGAAAGCCAGACGCGCGAAAACCTGATGCGCGCCTTTGCGGGCGAAAGTCAGGCGCGCAACCGCTACACGTTTTCCGCGAGCGTCGCGCGCAGCGCCGGACTGCACGCGGTCGAGCGCGCGTTCCGCTTCACGGCCGATCAGGAGAAGGAGCACGCGGAGCTCTTCATCAAGCATCTGGCGCAGTGCGAAGGCGAGAGCATCCACATCGACGCCAGCTATCCGGTGGAGAATACCGCCTGGATGCCCGCGCGCCTGCTGCGAAGCGCGCAGCAGCACGAGTACGAGGAAGCGAGCCGCATCTATCCGCAGTTCGCGCAGATCGCGCGGGAAGAGGGCTTCACAGCGGTGGCCGCGACGTTTGAGCTGATCGCCGCGATCGAGCAGACGCACGGCGACCGATTCGGCCGGATCGCAGAGCGGCTGGAGGAGGGGCGGCTCTTCAGCGCCGGGCAGGAGACGGCGTGGATGTGCCTGAACTGCGGCCATGTCCACACCGGCATGCAGGCGCCGCCCGTCTGCCCGGCCTGCAAGCACGCGCAGGGGTACTTTGTGGAACTGCCCGTGCTGGGCGCATGAGCGCGCCCCGGAGGCGCCGCGAAGCCGGCTGTTCCAGCCGGACGCCCCCGAACGCGGGGAAAGGAAAAAGCCCTTTGCGCATTGAAAGCGAAAAGGACATGATACATGGCCATGCGGCAGATGCCGCCGTCGGAAATCCAAGCGCACGAAAACGGCCCGGAGCGAAACGGCTCCGGG
Source organism: uncultured Clostridia bacterium (assembly GCA_944333055.1). Taxonomy (GTDB): domain Bacteria; phylum Bacillota; class Clostridia; order Christensenellales; family Aristaeellaceae; genus Ventricola. Next base: position 12,824 of record CALVKT010000018.1, on the reverse strand, counting down.
CCCGGCTGGTGTACCCGACAGGATTCGAACCTGCGGCCTTCAGAGTCGGAGTCTGACGCTCTATCCAACTGAGCTACGGGTACGTACTCATGGTATTATACTATGCGGGTCGGGGATTGTCAACCACAGCGCCCGCGAATTTTCGCGCCCGCGCGCCGCGGTGAGAAAACGATTGACAAAGCGTTGTCATTTGGATACAATAAAGCTGTCTTCGAGTCCGGCTGCCTAATGCGAAAGCGATGGCATCCGGGCCGCGTCAAATCATTGACCAAGGGTTGCGCGGGAAACGGCACAGCCTTCCGCATTGAAAAGGAGACGGCATGCAGGCATTTTGGGCTTGTCTTTGTTTGCAGTCCGCATCCTTTTTTGACGGGATCGCGGGCTTTTCTTTTGCCCATAGGGCACAGGGGAGCGCGGTCTTGCAGGAAGGGCCTCCGGCGCGCCGCGCTCTTGAAGAAGAGAGAAAGGGTGAATTCACCATGAAGAAACGGATCGCAATCGCACTCGTGCTGCTGCTCGCGCTGGCCGCTACGGCTTGCGCCGAGCCCGCCACCCGCGTGTTCACCGACTCCGTCGGCCGCGAGGTCGTCGTCGATCAGGAGATCACGCGCGTCGCCATCTCCGGCCCGCTGGCGCAGATCGTCGTCTTCGCACTGGCGCCGGACAAGCTGGTGGGCATCTCCAGCGAATGGGATGCGAGCGCCGAGGCGCTGCTGGACACGACGTATTATCAGCTGCCCGTGCTGGGCCAGTTCTACGGCGGCAAGGGCGAGATGAACCTGGAGGAGCTGCTCAAGGCCGCGCCGCAGGTGGTCATCGACGTGGGCCAGCCCAAGGGCGACATCGCCGCGGACCTCGATGCGCTCAGCGAGCAGACCGGCATCCCGTTCGTGCACATCTCCGCTTACACCGAGAGCATGGATGAGACGTACACCATGCTGGGCGAGCTGCTGGGCATGCAGGAGGAGGCGGCCGTGCTCGCCGACTACTGCGAGAGCGTCTATGCGCGTACGCTGGCGCTGTCGCAGCGCGTGGAAAAGGTCAACCTGCTCTACATCACCGGCGAAAAGGGTCTCAACGTCATCGCGCGCGGCTCCTACCACAGCGAGGTGATCGACCTGCTGAGCAACAATCTGGCCGTGCTGGAGTCCCCCTCCTCCAAGGGCCTGGGCAACGAGGTGGACATGGAGCAGATCCTCGCGTGGAATCCGGACGTCATCCTCTTCTCCACGGAGAGCATCTATGAGACGGTCGGCGACGATCCGCTCTGGCAGGACATCACCGCCATCAAGAACGGCACGTATTACGAGGTGCCGGTCGGTCCGTACAACTGGATGGGCTTCCCGCCGAGCGTGCAGCGGCTGCTGGGCATGATGTGGATGGGCAAGCTGCTCTATCCGGAGCAGGCCGATTACGACCTCTATGAAGAGGTCGTGCAGTACTTCGAGCTGTTCTATCACTGCGAGCTCAGCCGCGAGCAGTATGACGCGCTGGTGGCCCACTCCATCGGCCGCTAAGCCGTATGAGGCGCTTGTTTGAAGCCCTGCTGGCCCAGGTGAGCGGGCAGGGTGACTGCATGCTGGTGACCATCGTGGGCCATGCGGGCAGCGTGCCGCGCGGCACGGGCACGCAGATGCTGCTCAACCGTGCGGGCCGCGTGGCTGGCACGGTGGGCGGCGGCGAGGCAGAGCGCACGGCGATCCGGCTGGGTACGGCGATGCTCGCGGCGGGCGAGAGCGGCCTGCACGAGCTGGCGCAGCGCCCGCGCGCGGGCGAAGGTGCGGCCTGCGCCGGGGGCATCACGCTGCGTTTTCAGTACGTCGCCTGCGGCGATGCGCGCTGGCGCGACGTCGCGGACCGGGCGCTCAAGGAGATGGAGGCGGGGCGGCGCGTCTGGCTGATCCAGCGGTTTTCCGGCGGCGCGCCCGCGCTGCTCGCAGAAGATGGCGCGCCGGTTTCCGGCGAAGCGCCCGACGATGCGGCGGCGCTGTGCGCGGCGCAGCCCGTGCGCACGCAGAGCTGCTTCGCGCTGCCGCTTCTGGCGGGCGAGCGCGTCGTGATCTTTGGCGCGGGCCACTGCGCGCAGGCGCTTGCACCGCTGCTCTGCGGCGTGGGCTTTCGCGTCACGGTGTATGACGACCGGGCGGCGCTGGCGGATGCGGCGCATTTCCCGCAGGCGGAGCGCGTGCTCTGCGCGGGCCTTGACCGCATCGCCGACATGCTTCCGCTTCTGGCGGACGATTTCATCGTGGCGATGACCAGCACGCACGACGGCGACGCCTGCGTGCTCGCGCAGGCGATGCGCGAAGAGCATGCCCACGTAAGCATGCTCGGCGGCACGGCAAAGGGCGCGTATGTGCGCGGCATCCTGCGCGAGCGGGGCATCCCGCAGGCGCGCATCGACCGCCTGCACACGCCCATCGGGCTGACCATCGGCGCGGTCACGCCGCAGGAGATCGCCGTGAGCATCGCGGCGGAGATGATCGCCGCGCGCGCTGCACGGCGCGCAAACGCATGAAGAAAAGACGGCATCACCCCGGCATATGCTGGCCGGGGTGATGTTTTGATGATCGAGCAGCTCATCGTCTATTTTCTCAGGGATGCGCTCTTCCTGCTGGGCTATCTGGCGCGGGGCAATGCGTTTCCCAAGCCGCTCTCCCGCCAGGAGGAGCAGCGGATGATCGAGCGGATGGCGCAGGGGGACAGCGAGGCGCGGGAGACGCTCATCGCGCACAACCTGCGCCTGTGCGCGCACATCGCGCGCAAGTACAGCGTGCCGGGCTTTGATCAGGAGGACCTGATCTCCATCGGCACGGTGGGGCTCATCAAGGGCGTCAACACGTTTAAGCCCGGTTCGGGCACGCAGCTGAGCACCTACTGCGCCCGATGCATCGAAAATGAGATCCTCATGTGCCTGCGTGCGAGCCAGAAGCGAAAGGGCGAAGTCTCCTTGCAGGAGCCCATCGGCACGGACGGGGAGGGGAATGAGATCACGCTCATCGACGTGCTGGGCACGGAGCCGGATGCCGTGCACGGGCAGGTGGAGCGGCGCATCGGCTTGCAGCGCGTGCGCGCGCTGGCGGAGAACTGCCTGCGCGGGCGGGAGCGCACGGTCATCGCCATGCGCTATGGGCTGCTCGACGGGCGCGTGTACGCGCAGCAGGAGGTGGCCGAGAAGCTGGGCATCTCGCGCTCCTATGTCTCCCGGATCGAGAAGCGGGCGATCGAGCGGCTGCGCGAGGCGTTTGAGACGGGCGGCGCGCGCGGCGAGTGAGGGATTGTGTCAAACGGGCTGAAAACACTTGATCTTTTGAAAGAGTCGTGTTAGAATGGTTAGCGCGAGTGTAATTTGCCGGATACCGCTCATCCGTTCGGAAGGTGCCTGGCATGCATGAATCACGAATAGAGATTATATGGAGGGATTCCACATGATTACCGCAGGCGATTTCCGCAAGGGCGTGACCATCGAATGGGAGGGCGGCGTCTGGACCATCGTCGATTTCCAGCACGTGAAGCCGGGCAAAGGCGCAGCCTTTGTGCGCACCAAGCTCAAGAACGTCATGACCGGCGCCGTCGTCGAGCGCTCCTTTAACCCGACCGACAAGCAGCCGCGCGCGACCATCGAGACCAAGGAGATGCAGTACGTCTACACCGACGGCGAGTTCTACTACTTCATGGATCCGGAGAGCTTCGAGCAGATCCCGCTGACGCACGATCAGGTTGAGGACGCGATCCAGTTCATGAAGGAAGAGACGATGGCGACCATCCGCTTCTTCAAGGGCAAGGCCTTCTCCGTGGATGCGCCGAACTTCGTCGTGCTCGAGGTCACCGACACCGAGCCGGGCTTCAAGGGCGACACCACCAGCAACACCACCAAGCCGGCGACGCTGGAAACCGGTTATCAGATCGCGGTGCCGCTGTTCATCAACATCGGCGACAAGATCCGCGTGGATACCCGCGACGGTTCCTACATGTCCCGCGCGTAACCGCAGATTTCTCAAGAAAGGCGGCCTGACCATGAGCAAGATGGGCGAAAAAGTGGCGTATCTCAAGGGCCTGGCGGAAGGGCTCGGCGTGAGCGCCGAGAACGAGAAGGGCAAGCTGATGCTGGCCATGATCGACGCGCTGGAGGCGTTTGCCGATCACTGCGAGGAGACCGACGAGGCGCTGCGCGAATTGCAGGAGTACGTCGATGAGATCGACAGCGATGTGAGCGATCTGGAAGAGGCGTTCCTGGAGGAAGCGGACGACGAGGACGACGAAGAAGAGGACGAAGAGGACGACGATGAGGACGATTCGGGCCTGATCGAGTACGAGTGCCCGCACTGCGGCACGGTCATCTTCTTTGACGAAGAAGCCTTTGACATGGAACAGGAACACCTGTGTCCCAACTGCAACCGAAAGGTGTTTGAAGAGGACGAGGACGACGGCGAGTGATTCGCCTACAGGATAAACGCAGGTCATGAGGGGGACTGATGTGGACGGCGTGCGCGCATGCGTGCATCATCTGCACAGCCCCCTTTTCATTACGGCAGATCGAGGAGAACGAAGCATGAAGAAGATGGTGTCCATCCTGATCCTCGCGCTGCTGCTGGCGATGGGCGTAGCGGCAGCCGCGGAGACGATTCTCTACACGGGTTCGGTCACAAAAGCGATGACCATCCGCGCGAGCCGCTCCACGTCCGCCAGCAAAGTGGGCAGCGTGGAGGAAGGCGAGTTCATCAACATCGTCGACTACGGCGAGAAGTGGACGAAGGTGGAAAAGGACGGCAGCACGGGCTACGTGCTCACCAAGAACGTGGTCGATCTGGCGCTGGCGGAGGGCTACAACGACGCGGCGGACGCGCAGTATCTGGGCGTGGCCACGATAGCGCTGACCATCCGCCAGACGCAGAGCAAGTCCGCGCTCAAGATGCAGTCCCTTGAAGACGGTGAGACGGTCTACATCCTGGAGCTGGGCGAGGAATGGCATTACGTGGTCAAAAACGGCGTCAAGGGCTATGTGCTCGCTGACCGGATCACGGGCCTTGAGGGCGCGCACGAGGGCATCGAGGTGCCCGAACAATACATCACTGCCCCTGCGTTTGAGGCCGTGTATTCCGCCATGGCGGACGTGAACCTCTCCATCCGACGCGACAAGGACGAGAATTCCCGCCTGATGGGCACGGTCTACAAGGACGAGTATGTCGATGTGATGAGCACCGACGGCGCCTGGGCGCACGTGCGCAAGGACGACGCCGAGGGCTATGTGCGCGCGGATCACCTGCGCTATTACAAGCGCTACGATCCATACGGCCCGTACATCCCCGGCACGGTCTGGTATCCGTATGCGGCGCACGTGCTGGAGGATACCGTCATCCTGAACGAGGAGACGGGCGAAGAGCTGCGCACGGTGACGAAGGGCTCGATCATGGCGGTCAGCGCGCTTTATGAGGACATGTCCGTGACGCTGCCTTACGACCGCATCACCGGCAAAATCCTGGCGACGAGCCACCTGGAGCTCGAACCGGTCAAGCGCTGGAACGAGGCAGAGACGGGCGAGCTGATCGCCGTGTTCTCCACCTTCTACGACCCGGCACAGACGACGCAGGAGGAGATCGGCCGCCTGCACAACATCATGCAGGGCGTCACGCGCCTGAATGAGGTGATCGTGCCGGTGGGCGAGAAGTTCTACTTCAACGACTACTGCGCGCCGTATACGCAGAGCAACGGCTATCAGGAAGGGCCGATCATCAACTACGTCTCCAACGATAAGCTCGGATACGGCGGCGGCATCTGCCAAGTCTCCACGACGCTCTACAACGCCATCCTGCAGATTCCCATCGAAGTGATCAAGCAGCAGGTGCATTCCTCCTACGGCATCGAGTATGTGCCGCTCGACTTCGATGCGGCGGTGGGCAACGGCAACATCGACCTGCGCCTGCGCAACACGCTGCCCTATGACGTGCGCCTCGCCCTGCAGGCGGAAAACGGCGTGCTGACCGTGCGCATCTACAGGGCATGAGGCGCGCGCGGCTGTGCGCGGCCCTGATGGCCGCGCTGTTTCTCGCGCTGCTGCCCATGGCCTGTGCCGAGCAGGCGGATGGCGAAGCGGCGCCCTATTACGGCTTCAGCAGCAAGCGGCAGACCGTCTACCGCTGGGGCGATGAGGACGCCACGGTGCTGGGCAGCGTGGAGGCGGACGAGCGGCTGGACGTCTTCGTCAAGGGCCGCACGTGGACGCGCATCGCCTTTGACGGCGGGCAGGGCTACGTGCGCACCAAGTACGTGGAGCGCGTGCAGCGCAAGAACCCTTTTGACGGGCCCATGCCCGGCACAAGCACGCACGTCGCCGTGGGCTACGTGCTGCGGGACACGTCCTTCAAGCCGGAGGGATACCGCTATCCCATCGAGGTGAGCGCGGGCTCGTGGCTCTCCGTCGAGGAGATCCGCGACGGGCGGGCGTACTTCCCGTACAAGCGCGAACCGGAGAACGTCAGCATCAGCGCGGACAATTTGAAGCTCTACGACTTCGTGCCCTGGGACGGGGCGCAGCCGGGCGACCTGCTCTGCGCGTTCACGACGTTTTACACGACGAGCATGAACAAGGAGGGCAACGCCGGCCGCCTGCACAACATCGCGCTGGCGACCGAGCGGCTCACCAGCATCCGCGTGAAGGCGGGCGAGACGTTCTCCTTCAACGCGGTCTGCGGGCCATACACAAAGGAAAACGGCTACCGCTCCGCGCCCATCCTCTCCGGTGAGAGCGAGATGGGCTACGGCGGCGGCGTCTGCCAGGTGTGCAGCACGTTTTACAACGTCGTGCTGCGCGTGCCCATGGTCATCGAGGAGATGAACTGGCATGCGCAGGGCGGCGTGAGCTACCTGCCCGCCGGCTTTGACGCCACCGTGGGCACCAACAGCGACCTGGTCGTGCGCAACGTGCTGCCCTATACGCTGCGCATCGAGTTTGAGAGTCTGGACGGCGTGATGACGGCGTTCCTGTTCAGAGATTACGAGGATTGATACGCATGAAGGTATTGATTGCCAATGACGACGGCATCTTCGCGCCGGGCATCGCCGCGCTGGCTGAGGCGTTTGCCCGCGCCGGGCACGAGGTGATCGTCTGCGCGCCGGACAGCCAGCGCTCGGCGGCGAGCCATGCGCTGAGCATCGCGCGCAGGATTCCGGTGCGGGAGACGGCGCTGGCGGGCGCGGCCAGGGCGTATGCCATCGGCGGCACCCCGGCGGACTGCGTGAAGCTTGGCCTGAACGTGCTCTGCCCGGACGCACAGGCCGTCGTCTCCGGCGTGAACTGCGGCTACAACGTGGGCTCGGACATCCTGTATTCCGGCACCGTCGGCGCGGCGATGGAGGGCGCGCTCTGCGGCCGGCCCGCGCTGGCCGTCTCCCAGTCGCACCGGCGCGCAGATTACGGCGAGGCCGCCGCGCTGGCCGTGCGGCTCTTTGCGCGGATGATGGACAGGCCGCTGGCGCCCTACAGCGTGCTCAACGTCAATTATCCGGAGGCCGACGCGTTTCGCGGCGTGGCGGCTGCGCGCATGGGCCAGCTGCACTACCACGAGTGCTACGCGCCCGAAGAGGATGGGGAGACGGCGTATGCGCTCAACGGCAAGATCGACGAGACGAAGCCGCAAAGCGAGGATTATGTCAAACTCGCTCAGGGTTATGCGACCGTCACCGTGCTGCATTTTGACATGACGGATCGGGCGCAGACGGACGAATGGACGAATGGGCTCTGAGGCGCGCTTTGGGAAAATGCTGCAGGATATGATGCAAGAAGCGGAAAACTTCTTGCATTTTTTTCGCGTTTTTGTTACAATGAAGGCGGCACAATGCAGACTGTCTTCTTCAGGAGGTCGAAAATACCATGCAAAACATGCAGGACATGATGAGAAGGCTCAATCAGTCGGGCAAGCGCCTGAGCAAGGGGCATCGGAAGATTGCCGAGTATATCGTGGAGCATTACGACAAGGCGGTCTTCATGACGGCCTCCAAGCTGGGCGAGAAGGTCGGCGTGAGCGAGAGCACCGTCGTGCGCTTCGCCTCGGCGATGGGCTACGAGGGATATCCGCAGCTCCAGCGCGCGCTTCAGGAGCTCGTGCGCCACTGGCTGACCGCCGTGCAGCGCTTTGAGATGGCCACGGATATCGACCAGAGCGAGGTGCTGCGCACCGTGCTGCATGCCGATATGCAGAACATCCGCACGACGACCGAGGAGATCGACGCGAAGGCCTTTGACGAGGTGGTCGACAAGATCATCGCCGCGCGGCATATCTATGTGATGGGCCTGCGCTCCGCCGCGCCCATCGCGCAGTTCCTGGCGTACTACCTCAACTTCATCTTTGACAACGTGCGCATCATCTCCGAGGCGAGCGGCGACGTCTTTGAGCAGATCAGCCGCATCAACGAGACAGACCTGCTCTTTGGCATCAGCTTCCCGCGCTACTCGACGCGCACGCTGGAGGCGATGAGCTTCGCCAAGGCGCGCGGCGCGCAGGTCGTCGGCATGACGGACGGCCCGATGTCGCCCCTGTGTGCGGCGAGCACGGTCTGCCTGACGGCGCGCACGGACATGGCGTCCTTCGTGGATTCTATGGCGGCGCCGCTGTCGGTGATCAACGCGCTGATCGTGGCGCTGGGCCTGCGCCGCAAGGAGGAGCTGAGCGAGCATTTCCGTCTGATGGAAGGAATCTGGGATGAATACCGGGTCTATGTGGGAAAAGACAAGGCTTGATGTCGCCGTCATCGGCGGCGGCGCGGCGGGCATGATGGCCGCGCTGCAAGCCGCCTGGGCGGGCGCGCAGGTCGTGCTGCTGGAAAAGAACGAAAAGCTGGGCAAGAAGATCTACATCACCGGCAAGGGCCGCTGCAACGTGACGAATACCGCCGAGGGCGAGGACTTCTTCAGGCAGGTGCCGCGCAATCCGAAGTTCCTCTACGCCGCCGTGCGCCAGTTCGGCCACGAGGATTTGACCGCGCTGCTGGCCATGCTGGGCACGGAGACGAAGGTGGAGCGCGGCGGCCGCGTCTTTCCGGTGAGCGACAAGGCGAGCGACGTGACGCGTGCGCTGGCGCGCGGCATGCGCGAGGCCGGCGTGCAGGCGGCGCTGAACACCGCCGTCTCGCGCGTGCAGGCGGAGGCGGGCGGCTACGCCGTGCAGCTTGCAGACGGCGGCGCGCTGTACGCCAAAGCGGTGGTCGTCGCCACCGGCGGGCTGAGCTATCCCGCCACCGGTTCCACGGGCGACGGATACGCGTTCGCACGGGACAACGGCCTGGCGGTGACGCCGCTCTCCGGCTCGCTGGTCGGGCTGGTGACGGCGGAGAAGTGGCCCACGCTGCTCATGGGCCTGTCGCTGCGGAACGTGCGCGTCACGGCGCGCGCGGGCAAGACGAAGATCTACGACGAGCTGGGCGAGATGCTCTTCACGCACTTCGGCGTGAGCGGGCCGCTGTTCATCGAGCTGAGCAGCCATCTGCCGGCGGATCTGTCCGGCGTGACGGTGACGCTGGACATGAAGCCCGGCCTGACAAGCGAGCAGGTCGACCAGCGCCTTCAGCGCGAGTTCGCGCAGAACGCGCGCTGCCGGCTCTCCACGGTGCTTCTCACACTGATGCCTGCGCGCATGGGGCCGGTGTTCGCGCAGTGCTGCGGGCTGTCGCCTGAGCAGCCGGTCAGCCAGATCACCCGCGAGCAGCGCCTGGCGCTCGCCTCGCACCTCAAGGCGCTGCCCATCCGCGTGTCGGGCACGCGGCCCGTCGAGGAGGCGATCGTCACCCGCGGCGGCGTGGACGTGCGGGCGATTGAGCCGGGCACGATGATGAGCAAGGCGTCGCCGGGCCTGTTCTTTGCCGGCGAGGTGCTCGATGTGGACGCGCACACCGGCGGATTCAACCTGCAAATCGCTTTTTCTACCGGCGCGCTGGCGGGCAAAAGCGCCGCCGCCTATGCAGCCCCTCGCGCGTGAGCAGGGGCTTTTTGAATAGAAGGGAGGATCTCGACATGCTACAACACGAGGAGAACAGACGCATCTACGAGCGCAGCGCGCGGCTGATCCTGCTGCTGGCCCTGCGCGACGTGTGCCCCGGCGCGACGCTGCGCGTGGAGCACAGCATCGGGCAGGGCGTGTACATGAACGTGCGCGGCGTGAGCCTGACGGCGGCGCTCGTGCGCCGCATCGAGGGCCGAATGCACGAGATCGTGCGCCGGAACCTGCCCATCGTCAAATCGCGCTGGACGCGCGAGGAGGCCATCGCCTACTTCAGCCGGCAGGGGCAGGAGGACACGGTGCGCCTGCTGGCCTATCGGCCGTTTGAGCACTTCGATGTGTACACCTGCGACGGCCTGAGCGAATACTTCTACGGCGATATGGCGCGCAGCACCGGCGAGATCGACCGCTTCGCGCTGCGCTTTTACTATCCGGGCATGGTGCTGCTGCTGCCGGGCGAAGACCTCTCCGGGCCGATCGCGCCGTTTGCGGAGCGCCCGCAGCTCATGCGCACGTATGCCGAGGCGAACGAGCACTCGCGGATCCTGCGCTGCGAGACGACCGCCGACCTCAACGACATCATCGCCCGCGGCGAGGGGCGCACGTTCATCCGCGTGAGCGAGGCCCTGCAGGAGCGCGGCATCGCGCACATTGCCGAGCGCATCGTCGCCCGCGGCGCGCGCGTGGTGTTTATCGCCGGCCCGTCCTCCAGCGGCAAGACGACGTTCGCCAACCGGCTCGCCATTCAGCTGCGCGTCAGCGGCAAGCACCCGGTCGCGATCTCGCTGGACGATTACTACCTGAACCGCGAGGATGTGCCGCTGGGCCCGGACGGCGAGCCGGATCTGGAGTGCCTGCAGTCCATCGACGTGTCGCTGTTCAACGAGCAGCTCGTCGAGCTGCTCGCCGGGCGCGAGGTCGAGCGCCCGCGCTACTCCTTTTACACGAAGCGGCGCGAGGCGACGGGCGTCAAGCTGCGCCTGAACCCGGACGACGTGCTCATCGTGGAGGGCATCCACGGGCTCAACGACGAGCTGAGCTGCGACATCCCCAGCGAGTTGAAGTTCCGCGTGTACGTCAGCGCGCTCACGCAGCTCAACCTTGACTGCCACAACCGCATCCGCACCACTGACGTGCGGCTGATGCGCCGGATGGTGCGCGACCACAGGACGCGCGCCACAGATGCGCTGGAGACGATGCAGATGTGGGATAAGGTGCGCATGGGCGAGGAAAAGTACATCTTCCCCTTCCAGGAGAGGGCGGACGTGATGTTCAACACGTCGCTGCTCTACGAGATCGCCGTGCTCAAGAAGTACGCCTATCCGATGCTCAAGTCCATCGGCAAGGACAGCCCGTACTACACGCGCTCGCGCCGCCTGTGCAAATTCCTGCACTACTTCAAGGACCTGAACGACGAGGACGAGATCCCGCCCACGTCCATCCTGCGCGAGTTCATCGGCGGATGCACGTTCTACGGCGAGACGCGCCGGCAGGAAGACGAAAACATGATGGTGTGACGCGTGCACGGCGCAGAAAACTTCAAAAAATCGCGGATGAATTCGCAGGCCCTGGCGCACAATAGCGGCAAGGAGGCGAATCCAGTGAAAAAAGGTTTGATGATTCTGCTGTGCATCGCCATGGCAGCCCTGGTGCTCGGCGGCTGCGCGACGCGCAGCGCCAGCGGCACGACCGCGACGGCGGCGCCGATCAACAGCCCGATGGCGACGGCGACGGCGCGCGCCAATACGGCGACACCCTCGCCGGACGTTTCTCCGGACATGAACACGGGCGCGGCGGTCGGTTCCATGGTGAACGGCACGAGCGCGCCGGACATGGCGGCGGACATGACGCCCGCGCAGGCGGGCAGGCTGGCTGAGCAGATCGCCGAGGCGGTGGAGCGCATCAGCGAGATCGACGACGCAGAGGTCGTCATCGGCAGCGAAAACCGCGTGCTGGTGGCGGTCGAGTTTGACGACCAGTACAGCGCGGGGCTCGACGAGCGCATGAAGAACATGATCGTCGAGGCGGTGCAGCAGGTGGACGACAGCCTGACGGACATCGAGATCACGGACGACGACACGCTCTACGGGCAGGTCAAGGGGTTGGGCGAGCGCCTGGCGAATGCGACCGGCCTTGACGAGCTGGCCGACGACTTCGGCGACCTGTGGAACCGCATCACCGGCATGTGATGCCTGACGCGGCAAGGCTGCTGCACAGCCCTGCGGCGGGAAGCATCGTGTCGCCGCTGCGGATGGGAGATGGAGGGGCTGCGGCTCCTTCGCGCATCAGCGGGCATGTGCGCCTGCGTTGCGGATAAGCGAAAAAATGCGAGAAGGTGTGGAAAACCTTCTCGCATTTTTGTATTCGGTTGGATGGGGCTGTGCGTTGGGGGAGATGATCTCCTCACACTTCGCTTCGCGGCGGCTTGAAGCGGCGCTGTGTTCAGCGGAGCACGTCCACCGTCTCGATGCCGTAGTGGTCAAAGAGCGTGAGCGCCTGCGCCGTGATCTCCTCGCCCGATACGGCGATGGGGATGGCGGGCGGGCAGGCGACCGTCGGCGCGCCGCAGATGCGCCCCAGCGCCCTTTGAGCGGGCACCGTCTCGCGCGGGGCGAACATCGCCTCGCGCACGGCGCACATGCGCCTGCCCCTGGCGAGGGGCAGCTCCGGATACGGACGCGAAGGCGCAGTGCACGCGCCCAGCGCATCAGCCACGCGGGCGAGCTCTTCCTGCGTGTTCTCCGGTGCGATCATCAACACGGGCGACTCGGAAGCTGCGCACTCTCTCCCCACGCGGCCCGCTCGCAGGCGCCGGGCGAGCGCCTGGCCGGT
>CALVKT010000017.1 GCA_944333055.1 uncultured Clostridia bacterium | reverse complement strand
TCTCGCGTTTGATTCTGTATTGATTCCTGAAGTTCCCCTCAGGTTTCATACCCATTTCGAATTGACTGTTTTTTCGCGTTCTTCTTGATTCTGTATCGTTTTCAAGGATCTGGTCGCCGTGTTTCGCCCGGCGCGTCCGGCGCGCCTCGCTTGTGGCGACTCGATAGATTATACGCTTTTTTCCCGCGTTTGTCAACGCCCTTTTTCAACTTTTTTCGCATTTTGTGTTTTCTTTTTATCCGGCACACGAAAAGCGGCCGCCCCGCCCGTTTGCACAGGCAGAGCGGCCGCTCATTCCTCATCAATACAAGCCGAGATCATTGAGCATTTCCGTGACGCCGGGCGCACCCATCAGCGAGAACAGGCCGCTAATCGCCACGTTCACCGCTTCATCGCCGATCATCGTCAGGGTTTCCTCGTCCGCTTCCAACAGATTGACCGGCTCGCCGTCGATAACGTACGCTTCCGCATCCTTCTTCTCCAGACGCACGTTCGTGTTCATCTGCACGCCGAACGTCATGCCGTCCTCTTCCACAGAGAGGCCGAGCGTGCCGGGGTAGACGGTGCCGCTCTGCGTCTGCTCCGTCGTGCCGACATACTGTGCGACCAGCTCCACCGTCTGCTCGCCCGCCTCGGCGGATGCGGTCGCAATCTCGCAGTGCGCCGACACATCGGTCGTGCCGTCCTTGCCGACGGATTCCAGCGTGATCGTCACGCCGCTCTGTTCGCCGCCCTCGGTCACATTCAGCGCAATCTGCATCTGCCTGGCGCCGTCCGCCTCCCGGCGCGTCTCCGCGATCATTTCCAGCTCGTCGCTGCCGGTCTGCACATAGACGTTCGTCCACGTGCCGTTCTCACGAGGCAGATGGATCACGTCGAGCGGAATCGTCTCGGCGGCGCCGTCTTCGCCCTTGCCCGTCACATCCATCGCCAGCACGACGGCCCCCGCCTCGTTGTAGCAGAAGCTGCCCGTCAGCGTGATGTCGGCGCCGTCCAGCCCTTTGGTTTCGGCAGTGATCGCGCCCTCCTCGTCGGCCAGCGCCTCAATCGCATTGACGAAGGCCTGATAGCGCGTCCACAGTTCGGGATCGGTCTCATAGAGCGAATCGACGAGCGTCGCGATTTCCTCGCCGGTCACGGAGAAGTCATACTGCTCCACATCGACCGTGCCCTGCTCGCCCAGGTTCAGCGTCACTTTGCCCTGATAGCCGCCGCCAAAGCGCTCGCCGAGAAGCGCCTGCGCGTTTGCCTCAAACGCCTCGGCGTGAGCCGGATCGCTCAGATACGCAGACAGCGCCGCGCCCGTCTGCATGACGGCTTCAATCTGAGCAGACTCCTCCGCGCTGAGCACGCTGCCGGTCTCCTGCTGCGCGTCCAGCGCATCCATGGGAACCATGATGCTCTGCGTCATGCCGTCCAGCCCGGCCTTGATCGTCGTGCCGTCGTAGCTGTAACCGCCCTTGAACACCTCGTTGCCGCCCGCCAACATGCCCAGCGCGGCGGAGAAATGGTTCGTTTCCTCCTCGCTCCTCAGATCCAGCGCGATGCCCGCGTCGATCTCGTAGGTCTTTTCGCCGAGCACGATGACAAAGTCGCTCGCAGACAGCGCAAAACCGTCAAACGTCTGCGCCATCACGCCTGCGGGCGTGCACAGCACGAACACGGCCAGCACAAGCGCCAGAATCCAGCATTCCCTTCTCTTCTTCATGGCGTGAAAATCCTCCTTATTGATACAGTTTACCGAAACTGTCCGTGTATATGATACGATATCGACTCAGATTTGTCAATCTTCGCGCTTTCCTTCTTTGATTGCGCAATCCCGCCTGCGATGCTATAATACGGATGTACACATCTCTCTGGTGGAAAGGAGCGCTGCCCATGTCCGCGGATCACTATCACCAGGCACAAAAAAAGGGCCTTCGCCTGATACACACCCTGCAGGCGCGCGGCGAAGACGCGTATCTGCCCGTACTCTGCGAGCTCGTCCCCGAGCTCAACCGTCTGACGCAGGTGCCGCTGGGCCTGATGCAAATCCCGCTGGATCAGATCGACGGCACGGCGACACGCGGGCGCACAACCGCCTTTGCGCGCAACTTCATGCCGCTGCTGGACGTCAATTCGGAGTTCGCCTTCAAATGGGCCACGCTCTATGACGACGTCGTGGAAAACGGCCTGCGCGAGCCCGTCCTCGCCTATGAATACTACAATCGGTACTACATCATTGAGGGCAACAAGCGCGTGAGCGTCATGCGCACGCTCGACGCCGTGCAGATCGAAGCCAACGTCACCCGCATTCTGCCCGAACCGGAGGACACCGAACGCTACCGCATCTATCAGGAATTCGTCCAATTCCACGCGGACAGCGGCATCAACATCATCTATTTCAAGAGCGAGGGCAGCTTTGAGCGCCTCTACGCGCTGCTGGACAAGACGCCCGGCGAGCGCTGGAGCGAGGACGAGCGCACCGACCTGGAGTCCTGCTACTATCGCTTCGCGCAGGCCTACGACGGCCCCAAGCAGCCGCTGCCCGTCGCCGACGCGTTCCTGATGTATCTGGATGTGTTCGGCTACGCGCAGAGCAGGAACAACACGCCCTCCGAATTCCGGGAGAAGATCGAGAAACTCTGGCCTGAGTTCGTCGTCGCCGCCGCCAACAAGCCCGCCGCGCTGATCAACCAGCCGAGCGAAAAGACGCCGACGCTGCTGACCACCATGCTGCACCGCACGCCGCAGGTGCTGCGCTGCGCGTTCTTGTACAACCGCTCGCCGCAGAGCTCCGCGTGGACGTACTGGCACGAGCTGGGCCGCAAGGCGCTTGAGGACGAGTTCGGCGCGCGCGTGGAGACGACGGTGCGCGAGAACGTCCCGCAGGATCAGGCGGAGGCCGTCATGGACGCGCTCGCCAAGGAGGGCTATCACGTCATCTTCGCCACGTCGCCCGTGTTTCTGGACGCCTGCATCCGCCAGTCCGTCGCGCACCCGGAGACGAAGATCCTCAACTGCTCGCTGCTGGCCAACTACCACAACGTGCGCTCGTATTACCTGCGCATCTACGAGGCCAAGTTCATCCTGGGCGCCATCGCCGGCGCGATGGCCGACAACAACCTGATCGGCTACATCGCGGACTATCCCATCTACGGCGTGCCCGCGTCCATCAACGCGTTTGCGCTCGGCGCGCAGATGACCAACCCCCGCGCGCAGATCGTGCTGGAGTGGTCCACCATCGCCGGGGAGAACCCGGAACAGGCGCTCGCCCAGCGCGGCGTGCACATCATCTCCAACCGCGACATCAGCGCGCCGCACATGGAATCGCGCGCGTTTGGCCTGTACCACGAGCAGGACGGCGTCATCTACAACCTGGCCATGCCGGTGTGGAACTGGCAGAAGCTCTATCAGGGCATCGTGCGCAGCATCCTCTCCGGCGCATGGACGGACGAGGCGGCCGGCCATGCCGACCGCGCGCTGAGCTACTTCATGGGCATGTCCACCGACGCCATCGATCTGATCTGCTCCCAGCGCCTGCCCGCGCGGCTGCACCGGTTGGTCGATCTGCTCCACGAGCGCATCCGGGGCGGCGCATTCCTGCCCTTCATCGGGCCGATTCTCGATCAGAGCGGCCAGGTGCGCGTGGAGACCGACGTCGCGCTCACGCCGCAGGAGATCATCAGCATGGACTATCTGGCGCAGAACGTGCAGGGCCGCATCCCGGAGATCGACGAGCTGACCGACGTGGCGAAGGTCATCGTGTCGCTGCAGGGCGTGCGCGCGGCCAATCCCGCCAAGGCGCAGCGCGACGGAGGCGCGCCATGAGAATTCTGCTGCTGGCCGATCAGGCCGAACCCACGCTCTGGGAGCGGCTGGACAAGCGCAAGCTGGAAGGCGTGGATCTCGTGCTCTCCTGCGGCGATTTGCCCGCGGAATACCTCTCCTTCCTCACCTGCTTCACCGCCGCACCAATCCTCTACGTGCACGGCAACCACGACGCGCGCTATGCCGCCAAGCCGCCGGAGGGCTGCACCTGCATCGAGGATACCGTTTACACGTTCAACGGCCTTCGAATCCTCGGACTGGGCGGCAGCATGCGCTACCGCCGCGGCCCGCACATGTACACCGAGCGCGAGATGAAGAGCCGCGTGCGCAGGCTGCGCTTCAAGCTCTGGCGCAGCAAGGGGTTTGACATCCTGCTCTCGCACTCGCCCGCCTATGGGCTGGGCGACGACACCGATCTGGCGCACACGGGCTTTCAGACCTTCATCGATCTCATCGACAAGTATCACCCGCGCGCCATCGTGCACGGCCACGTCCACCAGAGCTACCGGCACGACTTCAAGCGCATCCGCGAGCGCGGCGTCACGCAGTCCATCAACGCGTTCGGCTATTACATCTGGGATCTGGACACGCAGGCATGACGCGCAGCCCCGCTCGACAAAACGCCCGAACGGCTTTGTTCGGGCGTTTTGCGCGCCGGCAGGGCGGGCGCCGCTCTAAAAGGGAACCCCTTGGCCAGCCGCTTTTGCGCGCCCGCTTCGGCCCAAACGGGCCGTCCCCCGCGCGCCGTCACACCGTCACGAGGGGCCTGTTGACACGCGGCAGAAATCTGCCGACGATGTCCGCCGTCGCGACCTTCATGTAGCCCGTGGTTGTCCCGTCGCTGCATCCGTAGTCGGGCTGCGACAGCACGTCCCGGTCAAAGACGATCTGCACGTCCCGCGCCGTATCCAGCAGGGCGCTGAACACGGTGGCGGCCCCAACCCGGACGCCGAGCATGCGCGCCATCAGGCCGGCGGGCGCAAACGACACGCGGGCGACGCCCAGCGCGGCGCTGAACGCCTTGGCGCAGAAGGGCTTGTCCCCGCACGTGATGAACAGATAGAACGCCGTCTGCTGCCGGTTGCACAGAAACAGCGTCTTGACCATGTGCATCCCCAGCTTTTCGTTCACCGCCGCGCAATCCTCCATGGTGATCACCTCGTCGGTCTCCACGCGCTCAAAGGGGATGTGCAGCGCCGCCAGCGTCTGATAGACCTGTCTCTGAAGCGCCGTCTTGTACGATTCCGGCGGGGCCGTTTGGATGTCGCTGACCGCAATCATGTGCGTATGCCTCCTTGTAAAATGCCTGAAAAGAGTGTATCATGAGGCATATCATTTAAAAAGCGCATGTTTATCATATGAAACATGACAATATCGGATGGGAAATGATGAAATGGACGCGAACATTCAGAAGTACAAAGCCTTCGTCACGGCCGTGGCGTGCGGGAGCTTCACGAAAGCCGCGGAGATCCTGCTCTATTCTCAGTCGGGCATCAGCCGGATGATCGGCGATCTGGAGCGGGAGTGGCGGGTCGTCCTGCTGTCGCGCGACAAGGGCGGCGTCCGGCTGACCAGCGACGGCATGAAGCTGCTGCCCTACGCCAAGGGGCTGGTCGCGGAATACGAAAAGCTGCAAATGCAGGTCGACGCGCTGCACGGCCTGCAATCCGGGCTGATTCGCATCGGGACGTTTTCCAGCGTGGCGACGCACTGGCTGCCCAACATCATCCGCGCGTTTCAAAGGGATTATCCGAACATCGACTACGAGCTGCTTCTGGGCGACTACACGGAGATCGAGGGCTGGCTCCTGGAAGGGCGCGTGGACTGCGGCTTTGTGCGGCTGCCCGCGCACCCGGATCTGGAAACCGTATTCTTATACTAATCTTCAAACAAAACACTAAACAAGAAGTGCCATCTGTGATATAATAATCTGGGTGATGAAAGATGGCAAAGATGTACGAGATTACAGAAAGTCAGCGAACCGAAATAGAAGAAGTA
>CALVKT010000016.1 GCA_944333055.1 uncultured Clostridia bacterium | reverse complement strand
CGTCTGCCCGGCGGACGCGCTGCTCCTTTGTCTTATGACGATCCGCCGACCACCGAGATCTACACTCCTTCCCCACACGACGCTCTTCCGATCGCAGGAGGCGCATCTGGCGGCCGCGCTGGCGGGCGGCTACACGCGCGAATACATGGTCGAGGGCCGCGGGCAGTTCTCCGTGCGCGGCGGCATCGTGGACATCTATCCGGCGGACAGCCTGAGCGCCGTGCGCGTGGAGTTCTTCGACGAGGAGATCGATTCCATCCGCCAGTTCGACGTGATGGACCAGCGCTCGCGCCAGAACATGAGCGAGGTGGCCATCCCGCCGGCGAGCGAGGCGCCCGTGCCCGAAGGGGACGTGCAGGCGTTCGCGGCGCAGCTTCGCGCGGCCATGAAGCGCCAGAAGCGCGCGCTGCGCGAGGAGAAGGCGGGTGAACCCACGCTGGCGGATCTGCCGCTGGCGGAGGGGGAGATCGCTGCGCCGGAGGCGTTCACCCGCGAAAGCCGCACGATGGAGCGCTTTCAGGAGGGGCTGGAGAGCGCGCTCGCGCAGCTCACGCAGGGCGTGGGCAACCGCGCGCTGGAGAAGCACATCCACCTGCTCTACCCGCAGACGGAGACGATCTGCGACTACATGGCGCGCCCGATCGTCGTGCTCGACGAGCCGGAGGCGCTCTTTGCGCGCATGGACAGCCGGTCGGGCGAGTTCCATCAGGCGCTCTTGAGCGCCCTGGAGCGCGGCGAGGCCGTGCCGGAGCAAAGCGCGCTGATGCTCGAACGCGACGCGGCGATAGACGGCCTGCGCGCGCACACGATGCTCGCCATGACGACGATCCTGCGCCCCGTGAAGGCGCTCTCGCCCACGCTGCTTGCCCAGATGGGCGGCATGGGCGTGGGCAGCTACGGCGGGCGCACGAAGGATATGTGCGGCGACGTGCGCCGGTGGCTCGCGCAGGGCTGGCGCGTTGTCATCCTCTCCGGCGGCAGCGCGCGCGGCGAGCGCATGCGCCAGTCCTTTGCGGACGAGGGGATCGACGCGGCCTTTGACGAGCTGGGCGAAAAGCCGCCCGAACAGGGCGCATGCCGCATCTATCCGCTGATGCTCTCCGGCGGCTTCCAGTACCCGCAGCTGGGGCTGGCCGTGCTCGTGGAGGGCGACGTCTACGGCGCCAAGGGCAGGGCGCAGAAGACCAGGGCCAGGAAGGGCAGCAAGATCGAGTCCTTTACCGACCTGAACGTGGGCGACTACGTCGTGCACGAGACGCACGGCATCGGCATCTATCAGGGCACCAGGCGCCTGACCAGCGAGGGCGCCTCGCGCGATTACCTGCTGGTGCAGTATCTGGGCAGCGACAAGCTGTACGTCCCGGCCGATCACCTCGACCGGCTGCAAAAGTACATCGGCGGCGGCGAGGGCGCGCCGCCCAAGCTCTCGCGGCTGGGCGGGAAGGACTGGGACAAGCAGAAGAGCAAGGTGCGCGAGAGCCTCAAGGCGCTGGCGTTTGACCTCGTGCAGCTCTATGCCCAGCGCCAGAAGAACAAGGGACACGCCTTTGCCAAAGATACGCTCTGGCAGCAGGAGTTCGAGGAAAACTTCCCCTACGAGGAGACGCCAGACCAGTTGCAGGCGACCGAGGAGATCAAGCGCGACATGGAGCGCGAGGAGCCGATGGACCGCCTGCTCTGCGGCGACGTGGGCTACGGCAAGACGGAGGTCGCCATGCGCGCCGCGTTCAAGGCCGTGATGGACGGCAAGCAGGTCGCCATCCTCGCGCCCACGACGATTCTCGCCCAGCAGCATTACAACACGCTCATGCGCCGCTTCGAGGGCTTTCCGGTGGAGGCCGCCGTGCTCAGCCGCTTTGTCAGCCCCAAGGAGCAGAAGGAGACGCTGCGCAGGCTCAAGGACGGCGAGATTGACATCGTGGTGGGCACGCACAAGCTGCTGGGCAAGACCGTGCAGTTCAAGGATCTGGGGCTTCTGATCGTCGATGAGGAGCAGCGCTTCGGCGTGGGGCACAAGGAGACGATCAAGAACATGAAGAAGTCGGTGGACGTGCTCACGCTTTCGGCCACGCCCATCCCGCGCACACTGCACATGTCCATGGTCGGCATCCGCGACATGAGCCTGCTGGAGACGCCGCCCCAGGCGCGCTATCCCGTGCAGACCTACGTGATGGAGTATCAGGACAGCGTCATCCGCGACGCGATCCTGCGCGAGATCGGCCGCGGCGGCCAGGTGTTCTTCCTCTACAACCGCGTCGGCTCCATCGAGCGCTGCCACCGGCAGCTCCAGCAGCTGGTGCCGGAGGCGCGCATCGCCATCGCGCACGGCCAGATGAAGGAGAGCGCGCTGGAGGACGTGATGCTCGACTTCAGCCAGCAGAAGTACGATGTGCTGCTGTGCACGACGATCATCGAGTCGGGCCTCGACATCCCGCTGGCCAACACGCTGATCATCTACGACGCCGATCACTTCGGCCTCGCCCAGCTCTATCAGACGCGCGGGCGCGTGGGCCGCAGCAACCGCCTGGCCTATGCGTATTTCACCGTGCGGCCCGGCAAGGTGCTCTCCGAGACCGCCCAGAAGCGGCTGGACGCCATCCGCGAGTTCACGGAGTTCGGATCGGGCTTCCGCATCGCCATGCGCGATCTGGAGCTGCGCGGCGCGGGCAACCTGCTGGGCCCGCAGCAGAGCGGCCATTTGGCCAACATCGGCTACGACCTGTACTGCAAGCTGCTGGAGGAGGCCGTGCTGGAGGCGCAGGGTCAGGAACCGGCCAGGAACCGGGACATCGAGACGCGCATGGACGTGCACGTCAACGCGTATCTCCCGGCGGAATACGTGGCGGGCGACCGGCAGCGGCTGGAGGTCTACAAGCGCATCGCGTCCATCCGCACGGCGGAGCAGCGCGACGACATCGAGGATGAGCTCATCGACCGCTTCGGCGACGAGCCGCAGTGCGTGGCGAACCTCGTGGCGGTCGCCTACCTCAAGGCGCTGTGCATGAGCCTGGGCATCGACCGCGTCATGCAGGCGGACGGCCGCATGGACATGCGCTTTGCCAATGACGCGCAGGTTGACGGCGTCAAGCTCTTCAAGGCCATGCAGGGCTTTGACAGGCGGATGACGCTCAACGCATCCGTGCCGGTCACGCTCAGCCTGTGCGACAGGACGATCGGACGGGAGGACATGCTGCACCTGGCGGTCAAGGTCATGGAGCGGCTGATCGACAGGATGAACCGCATTTGACACAATTTGGGACTTGCATTTTCTGTCCCCATCGTGTACAATAGGCCTGTAGAATGTGATGACGGATGGAACTCATGCAATGCGAGGGTGTGAACCTTGTCAGGGCCGGAAGGCAGCAGCAATAAGCATTGTATCGTGTGTGCCGTGGGAATTTTCTGCCCCGAGCATTCTACGATTGCACAAGTCAGGCGTCGGGTTTTCCCGGCGCTTTTTCGATTCGGCCAAAATGGTTCAATAAGGATACGATCTGCCGTTTGCGGCGGGTCAGTGCGCGCGCGGCGCAGGCTGTGGTATAATCGACGATCATGGGCAGAGACAGGAGGACGAACGGATGAGTCTGGGTGTGGCGCTGGAAGGCGGCGCGATGCGCGCCATGTACACGCAGGGCGTGCTGGACGTGTGGATGGATGAGGACATCCGCGTGGACGGCATGGTGGGCGTGTCCGCGGGCGCGTGCGTCGGGCCGAATCTCTTCTCGAAACAGCGGAGCAGGGGACTGCGCTACAACAAGCAGTACATGGGCGATCCGCGCAACGTGGGCCTGCGTTCGCTGATCACCACGGGCGACATCGTCAACCGCGAGTTCAGCTACTACCGGATTACCAGGGAGCTCGATCCCTTCGACGAGGCGGCCTTCGAGCGCTACGGCGCGGACTTTTACGCCGTGGCCACGAACGTGGACACCGGCGAGGCGGAATACCTGAAGGTGACGAATGTGTTCGAGCAGATCGAGGCGATCCGCGCGTCCGCGTCGATGCCGTTCGTCTCCCGGTTCGTGGAGTACGAGGGCAAGCGCTATCTGGACGGCGGCATCGCGGACAGCATCCCCGTGCGCGCGTGTCTGAATCTGGGCTATGACAGGAACGTGGCCGTCCTCACCCAGCCGGCGGATTACCGCAAGGGGCCGATGAATACGCGCCTGATCCGCGCGTGCTATCACAAGCATCCGGCGCTGTGCAGGACGCTGATGGAGCGCCACGAGCGCTACAACCGGCAGATGGAGGACGTGGCGCAGCTGGAGCGGGCGGGGAAGATCTTCGTGATTCGCCCGGCGCAGTCGCTGCACGTGAAGCGGCTGGAGAAGGACCCGGAAGCGCTCCAGCGCGTGTACGATCAGGGCGTGGCCGACGCGCGCGCGCATGCCGGCGCTGCGGGCGTATCTGGAAGCGTAAGACATTCGCCATAAAAAAGCCCCCATGCGAGGCGGTTTTGCCGCTTGCATGGGGTGTAATACTGATTTTTGATAAAAAGGTCAAATACGGCGCGAAGCGAAGAAGGGAGTCTGAAATCCCTCAGGCAGGTTTTAGGGCGGCAGCCCTAACGTCTTCTATGATCACGGCGTAAGCGGCGGGAACCGCAGCGGAGTGTAGCGACCATTGCGGTTCTGATTGGCCGTTTTCATCAAGAATTCGTATAAAGTTTATGCCCGCACCCGCGCGACGGACTCGCCGTCCACGAGCGCGTAATCGACCTTGACGTGCTGCGGCGCGCCGCCATCGAGCATGTCGCACAGCAGCGCGACGCTCCTGCGCGCGATTTCCTCCGGCGGCTGGCGCACGGTGGTGATGGAGGGGATGCAGTAGCGGGCCAGCTCGATGCCGTCAAATCCGGAGACGGAGACGTCCTGCGGCACGCGCAGGCCGAGATCGCGCAGCGCGCGGATGACGCCGATGGCCATCATGTCGCTCATCGTCAGCACGGCGGTGATGTTCCGATGCGCGCTGAACAGGCGCATGGCGCTGTCGTAGGCGTCCTCCAGCGTGAAGCGCGAGAGGATGTACTCTTCCGCGTCGTAGTCGATGCCGTGCGCGCTCAGGCTGTCCATCGCGCCCAGATAGCGCTTGGCGAAGATGTCCTCGCCGTCGCGGCAGCCGCCGATGACCGCCACGCGCGTGTGCCCCTGCGCGAGGATGTGATCCATCATCGCGCGCGTCGCCGCGCGGTCGTCGATGCAGACGCTGGAGGCGTTCTCGTAGCCCATGTTCGCCGCATCGACCGTCGCAAAGACGACCGGTACGCCGACGGCGCGCACCGCCTCGCTTCGCTCGTCCATGCGCGCGCCCAGCAGGATGAAGCTGCCCGCGCGCTTTTCGGCGTAGAGCTGGCGCATCGCGTCGAACTCGTCGTCCTCCTCGTCGATGTACTTGATGAGAAACGGCGTCTTGAACCCCTGCGCGCACTCGATCATCTGCTCGGCGATGTCGTTGAGGAACGCGTTGCGCCGGCCGCGCACGATGATCGCCGCGAAGATGGGCTTGGTGTTCTTGAGGTTGCGGGCGTTGCGGTTTTGCACGAAGCCGTATTCCTCCACCACGTCCATGACCTTCTTGCGCGTCTCCTCGCTGACGTCCGGCCGCCCGTTGAGCACGCGCGACACCGTGCTCACGGCCACGCCCGCCCTGCGCGCCACATCGCGAATCGTGTAGATCTCCACGGAGAAGCCCCCATTTCCGCCGCTTCACGTGCGGCGCGTATATCAGAGATATTATAAAGGAACCGCCCGCAAAGTGCAAGCGGTTGTGTCGCGAGGGCGCCTGATCAAGTGTCGCGAGGGCGCCTGATCAAGAAGGGCGCCTGATCAAGGACGCCTGATCCATGGAACGTGGGTCAATGGCTCTTGAGCGTGCCCACGATCTCCTGCGCGCGGCGCACGCCCTGCGCCTGGCAGTAGGCGTCCAGCTCGCGCACGATGCGCGGGCAGGCGAAAGGATCGGTGAAATTGGCGGTGCCCACCTGCACGGCCTGCGCGCCGCAGAGCATGAACGCCGCGGCATCCTCACCCGTCTCGATGCCGCCCAGACCGATGATCGGGATGCGCACCTTTTTGGCGCACTGCCAGACCATGCGCAGCGCCACGGGGCGCACCGCCGGGCCGGACAGGCCGCCCGTGTTGTTCCTGAGGATCATCTCGCGCCGGTGCACGTCCACCGCAATGCCCGTCAGCGTGTTGATCAGCGAGATCGCGTCCGCGCCCGCCTCCTGCGCGGCCAGCGCGTTTTCGGTGATGTCCGCGACGTTGGGCGTCAGCTTGACGATCAGCGGCTGGCGCGCGTGCGCCTTGACCGCCTTGGTGATCGCGTAGACGCTCTCAGGCCGCACGCCGAAGGCCGCGCCGCCCGCGTGCACGTTCGGGCAGGAGATGTTCATCTCCAGCATGTGCACGCCCGTGGGCGCGAGCACCTCCGCCATCCGGCAGTATTCCTGCTCGCGCTCGCCGGTGATGTTGGCGATGACCACCACGTCCTTTTGCAGCAGCCACGGCAGGTCGTGCTCGATGAAACGGTTCACGCCGGGGTTTTGCAGGCCGACGGCGTTGAGCATGCCGCCGGGCGTCTCCGCGATGCGCGGGGGCGGGTTGCCCTCGCGGGGCTTGAGGGACAGCCCCTTGACGCTGATGCCGCCCAGCAGGCTGATGTCGTAGAGCGCGTCGTATTCGCGGCCGAAGCCGAACGTGCCGCTGGCGGCGATGACCGGGTTTTTCAGCGGCACGCCGCACAGGTTGAGCGAGAGGTCAGCCATCGAAGATCACCTCCATGCCGTCAAACACCGGGCCGTCCTTGCACACGCGCCGGTAGTGCCAGCCGCCGTGCCCGTCCGCGATGCGGACGCTGCACCCCAGGCATGCGCCGATGCCGCAGCCCATGCGCTCCTCCAGCGAGAGCTGGCAGGGGATGCCGGCCTCGCGTGCGATGTGCTGCACGGCCCGCAGCATCGGCAGGGGCCCGCAGGCCATGATCAGATCGGGCCGCTTCACGCCGATCGCCGCGAGCAGCGGCGCGGTCACCGGCGCCTGCTGCCCGATGCTGCCGTCGTCGCTGACCGCCGTGACCGCGCATGGGGCCTGCGTCATGCCGTAGGCGTGCAGCTTCGTGCGGAAGCCGAAGAACGCGTGCGAGGTCGGCGTGGCGAAGGCGTCCATCGCGGCGCACACGGGCGCGACGCCCACGCCGCCGCCGACGAAGTAGACGGTTTGCGCGTCCCCGCCGTCAAAGCCCGTGCCCAGCGGGCCGAGGCACTTGACCGCCGCGCCCGGCGCGAGCGCGCAGATCTTCTGCGTGCCGGGCCCCTTGGGCTGGATGGCCAGCGTCAGCGTGCCCGCCTGCGCATCCATGGCCATCAGGCTGATCGGACGGCGCAGCACGTGGCCGCTGTCCGGCACGAGCATGTGCACGAACTGGCCGGGCTTCGCCGCGCGCGCGATCTCCGGCGCGCGCAGCACGAGCCGGATGAGCCCGTCGGCGAGCGTATCCCGCAGGAGCACCGGCGCGTCGATGTCGTAGATCATCACTGAATCTCCTTGCCCATGGCCTTGAGGCTCTCGCACAGGTCCTCGCGCATGCGAATCGCCTCGTCGCGGGCGGCCGCGTCAAAGGGCGCGCCCTCGCGCTTCTTCCACGCGCACAGGATGGAGCGCGACGCGTTGACGATCGCGCCGTTGCCCTGCGCGTCGAAGCACCCGGCGATGTCCCGGCCGGTCGCGCCCTGCGCGCCGTAGCCCGGCACGAGGAAGAACGTGTGCGGCATGCGCGCGCGCAGCGCCGTGCCCTGCTGCGGATACGTCGCGCCGACGACCGCGCCGATCACGGAATAGCCGCGCGTCCCGCGCGTCTGAGCGCCCCATTCCTCGACGAGATCGGCCACGGCCTCATAGAGCGTGCGGCCGTCCTCGTAGCGCAGGTCCTGCAGCTGGCCGGAGGAGGGATTGCTCGTCTTCACCAGCGCGAACACGCCCGTGCCGTTGACTGCGCAGGCGTCCACGAACGGCTTGATGCCGTCTACGCCCAGATACGGGTTGATGGTCGCGATGTCGGAAGAGAAGGCCGCCGCCTCGCCGCAGGGCAGGGGGGTCTTGCCCACGTAGGCGTTGGCATAGCAGGCGGCGGTCGCGCCGATGTCGTTGCGCTTGACGTCGGCCATGACGATCATGCCCTTGCTGCGGGCGTAGGCCATGGTCTTTTCAAAGGCTTCCATGCCCGCCACGCCGTACATCTCGTAATAGGCGACCTGCACCTTGACGGCCGGGACGATGTCGTACAGCGCGTCCACGAGCTTCACGTTGTAGCGGTAGACGGCCTCGGCGGCATCCGCAAAGGAGCGGATGCCCTGCGGCAGAATCGCCCGGACGAAATCCTCCGGCAGGTATTCGATGCGGGTGTCCAGACCGGCGACGGTCGGGTTCTTGAGCGCACTGATGCGCTCGGCCAGCTTGTCCATGATGTTCATGCGATTTCCTCCTGTCTGTTACGCCTGGTCGATGATCCTGCCGCCCACGATTGTCGCGCAGACGGCGCCAAAGTACGTTTTGCCGTCAAACGGCGTGTTGTGGCCGCGCGAGATGAAGCGGCTGGCGTCCACGGTCACTTCCCTGTCGGGGTCGAGCACGACGATGTCCGCCGGCGCGCCCACGCTGAGCGTGCCGCCGGGCACGCCCAGCAGCCGCGCGGGGGCCGTGCTCATCTTCTCGATGAGACCGCCGAGCGTCATGTGGCCCGCGCGCACGAGCGCGGTGTGGCTGACGCAGAACGCCGTCTCAAACCCGCTGATGCCGCTCTTGGCCAGGTGGAATTCCACGCGCTTTTCGTCCTGGTGGTGGGGCGCATGGTCGGTGGCGATGGCGTCGAGCGTGCCGTCCATAAGGCCCGCGATGCATGCCTGCCTGTCCGCCTCCTCGCGCAGCGGCGGGTTCACGCGGCAGTTGCTGTCGTAGCCCAGAACCCACTCGTCCGTGGCGGCGATGTAGTGCGGCGCGGTTTCCGCCGTCACGCGCACGCCGCGCGCCTTCGCCTCGCGCACGAGCTGCACGCCGCCGCGCGTGGAGACGTGGCACAGGTGGATGCGCTTGCCCTCCGCCTCCGCCACGAGGATGTCGCGGGCAATCATGACCTCCTCCGCCGCGCGGGTGATGCCCGGCAGGCCGAGTTGGGTGGAGATGAAGCCCTCGTGCATCACGCCGTCGCCCACGAGGTCCACGTCCTCGCTGTGGCTCATGATGAACACGCCGAAGTGATCGGCGTACTGCATCGCCAGCCGCAGCAGATTGGCGTGGGTCACGGGCCTGCCGTCGTCGGAGACGGCGACGATGCCCGCCTGCTTCATGCGGCCGATCTCGGCCATCTCCCGGCCCTCACGTCCCTTGGAGACCGCGCCCACCGGGTAGACGTGCACGCCGGAGCCCTGCGTCTGCGCCTTCTCGATGATGTAGCGCGTCACGGCCGCGTTGTCGTTGACCGGGTGCGTGTTGGGCATGCAGCACACGGCGGTGAAGCCGCCGCGCGCCGCTGCGCGCGTGCCGGAGATCAGGTCTTCCTTGTATTCCTGGCCGGGGTCGCGCAGGTGGCAGTGCATGTCGATGAAGCCCGGCGCGACGACCTTGCCGGCCGCATGGAGCACCGTCACGCCCTCGGCGTCAAGCCGCTCGCCGATGCGGGCGACCTTGCCGTCCTGAACGAGCACGTCGAGCACGGCGTCCACGCCGCTGCAGGGGTCGATGACGCGGCCTCCGCGAATGAGCAGGTTCATGCCTGCACCTCCTTTCTGGTGAGCATGTAGAGCAGCGCCATGCGCACGGCCACGCCGCTTTCCACCTGCTGGGCGATGACCGACTGCGCGCTGTCCGCCACGCTGGAGGCGATCTCCACGCCGCGGTTCATCGGGCCGGGGTGCATGACCAGCGCATCCTTCTTCGCCAGCGCGACGCGCTGCGGGGTGATCTCCCAGTTGTCGCAGTACTCCGCGACGGAGGGGAAGAGGCCCTTCTGCTGGCGCTCGCGCTGGATGCGCAGGCCCATGACCACGTCCGCGCCCTCGCAGGCGTCCTCGATGGTCGGGGCAACCGTGCAGCCCAGCCGCTCGATGTGCACGGGGATGAGCGTGGGCGGCGCGCAGAGCACGACGCTGGCGCCCATCGCCGTCAGGCCGTAGATGTTGGAGCGCGCCACGCGCGAGTGCATCACGTCGCCGCAGATGGCGACCTTGATGCCGGTGAGCGCGCCCAAGTGCTCGCGCATGGTCAGCATGTCCAGCAGCGCCTGTGTGGGATGCTCGTTCATGCCGTCGCCCGCGTTGATGACGCTTGCGCGCACGTGGCGGGCCAGCAGCGCAGGCGCGCCGGACATCGGATGGCGGATGATGATCACATCCGTGCCCATCTGGTCGAGCGTCACGCCGGTGTCGATGAGCGTTTCGCCCTTGGAAACGGACGAGGCGCTGGCAGCGATGTTCGCCGCCGCGGCGGACATGTACTTGCTTGCCAGCTCAAAGGACATGCGCGTGCGCGTGGAGTTTTCATAAAACAGCGTCACGATGGACTTGCCCTGCAGGTGCGCGGTCTTCTTGTTGCCCGAACGCAGCACCTGACGCATCGTCAGGGCCGCGTCCAGGATTTCGGTGATCTCCTCGCGGCTCACGCCATGGAGGCCGAGCAGGTCTTTTCTCTTCATGCTTCCCTCCGTCAGTCGGCTTTTTTCTCGTAGAGCACGACGCTCAGCGCGCCGTCAAACTCCGGCACGTTCACGGCGACGAGCTCGCTTTTGCTGGTGGGCAGGTTCTTGCCCACGTAGTCCGCGCGGATGGGCAGCTCCCGGTGGCCGCGATCGACCATCACCGCAAGCTGAATGAGCGCCGGACGGCCCATGTCGCAGATGGCGTCCATGGCCGCGCGCGCCGTGCGCCCGGAGTAGAGCACGTCGTCCACCATCACGATCCTCGCGTCCTGCACCTGAAAGGGCAGGTCGGTCGTGTTGACGACCGGGTGCGCCGCGAGGATGGACAGGTCGTCGCGATAGAATGTGATGTCCAGCACGCCCATGGGCAGCGTCACCCCCTCGACCTCTTTGATCACCTCCCGGATCATTCTGGCCAGCACGACGCCCCGGCGCTGGATGCCCACCAGCGTCAGCCCTTCCACGCCGTGATTGTTCTCGATGATCTCGTGTGCGATGCGCTTGAGCGCGCGCCGCACGCCCGCCTCGTCCATGATATCCGCCTTGCGTTCCAGCCTGGCTGTCACGTGTATCGCCTCCTTTTCATGAAAAATGCCCCGTCCCCAAAATCGGGACAGGGCAAACCAGGGCCATGAAGGCCCCATACGCTATTTGCCGCCTTCCCGACCTCACGGGATCGAATTAAAGGCTGATCGTTCTTCCATTATAGCATCCTTTGTGTGCGAAGAAAAGGGGGAATTTTCTTGCTTTTGCGCCGGCGCGGTGTTATGCTGTAAGCGCACAAATACGAAAGCGAGGAATGCTGCCATGGACCACGCTCAAAAAGCACGCGAACTCTTCCTCTCCGGCGCGAACTGCGCGCAGGCCGTCTTCGCCGCGTTTGCGGACGATCTGGGCCTCGATGAAGAGACGGCGCTCAAGCTCGCCTCTTCCTTTGGCGGCGGCATGGGGGGCATGCGCGAGACGTGCGGCGCGGTCTCCGGCATGCTGATGGTCGCGGGGCTCAAACGGGGCTACTGCACGTTTGGCGATCTGGCGGAAAAGACCGCGCACTACGCGCGCGTGCGCGATCTGGCGGCGCGCTTTCAGGCCGAGCACGGCACGATGGTCTGCCGCGAGCTGCTGGCCCATCTGGGCGAGCTCAGGCAGGACCCGTCCGCGCGCACGGCGCAGTATTACAAGGCGCGCCCCTGCGTGCGCTTTGTGGAGACGGCGGCTCGGCTGATTGACGAGATGGAAGACGCCTGAAACGCCCGCAGCGATGCGCCATGAACCATCGTGACGATCATGGCGCGGGCGATCAGGATTGGAAGGACAGGAAGCGATGACTGACTTGAGCAAAGCGGACAACGGATGGGAGCGTGCAAGGGGCGTCGCCGATATGAACACACCCACATTGAGAACGGAACGGCTGATATTGAGAAAGTTTTCGCCGGAAGATATGGAGGCGCTTTTTCTCATTTTGAAGGATGAGGAAGTGAATCGATTCCTTCCGTGGTATCCTGTGAAAAGCCTGGAAGAGACCAGAGCATTCTATGAGGAGCGATACGCGATTCGGTACGCGCAGCCCCGTGCGTATGCGTATGCCATCTGTCTGAAAGAGGACCGGTATCCCATTGGGTACATCCAGGTGGATATGGAAGAGGGGCACGACTTTGGCTATGCCCTTCGCAGGGAATTCTGGCATAAAGGCCTGGCTTCGGAAGCGGGCAAGGCCGTGATTGAGCGAGTGAAAAAGGACGGACTGCCCTATGTCACGGCCACACATGACAGAAACAATCCGAGGAGCGGGAAGGTCATGCGGGCCTGCGGCATGAGATACTGCTATACATACGAGGAACAATGGCAGCCCAAGAATTTTCCGGTGTGCTTTAGAATGTACCAGCTCAACTTTGCCGTAAGCGACGATTTTGTTTATCCCAAATACTGGAATATGTACGCCAATCATTTTGTAGAAGCAGGACTCTGAATCCCCGCGCATCCGGCAGGCGCAGGAAGAACGCCTCAACAAAGGCCGCCGAACGGCAATCGTTCGGCGGCCTTGTCGTATGCTTAGGCAGATGGGGCGGCCAGGCCTGTGCGCTTTCTCACGCCTGCGCTGCGATCTCGTCCACCTCTTCGAGCCAGAGCTGCATCTGCGCGTCGGAGGGCATGCGCCAGTCGCCGCGCGGCGAGAGGCCGATGACCGTGGTCTTCGGGCCGTCGGGCATGGCGGAGCGCTTGAACTGCTGGGAGAAGAAGCGGCGCACGAACGTCCGCAGCGCGCTGAGGATGGCCGCACGGTCGTATTGGCCGTCAAAGGCGTGGCACGCGAGCGCATAGAGCTTGCGGGGCGACGCGCCGCCCTCCATCATGTGCCAGAGGAAGAAGTCGTGCAGCGCGTACGCGCCGAGCGTGTCCTCCGTGCGCTGGGTCAGCTCGCCCTCTTTGCCGGGGATCAGCTCCGGAGAGATGGGCGTGTCCAGGATGTCCCGCGCGATGCGCAGGATGTTTCCGCCGTAGAAGCGGCCCAGCCAGTCGACCAGATCGCGAATCAGCGTCTTGGGGATGGAACCGCTCATGTTGTACATGCTCATCTGGTCGCCGTTGTAGGTGCACCAGCCCAGCGCCAGCTCGCTCAGGTCGCCCGTGCCCAGCGCCAGCGCGCCGGTCTTGTTGGCGTAGTCCATGACGATCTGCGTGCGCTCGCGCGCCTGGCTGTTCTCGTAGCAGATGTCGTGCACGTCCGGGTTCTGCCCGATGTCGGAAAAGTGCTGTGCGACAGCCTTGGCGATGGGAATCTCCAGACACGTGCAGCCGATGCGCTCCATCAGCTGCCAGGCGTTGCCGCGCGTGCGGCTGCCCGTGCCCAGCCCCGGCATGGTGATGCCGATGATGTCGCGCTTGTCCCAGCCGGCGCGGTCGTAGGCGTGGGCAAGCGCCAGCAGCGTCAGCGTGGAATCCAGACCGCCGGAGACGCCCAGCACCGTCTTGCGCGTGCGCACGTGCTCCATGCGCGAGAGCAACCCCTGCGTCATGATGAGCAGCAGCTCCTCCAGCTGCGCGTCGCGATCCCGTCCCTGCGGCACGAAGGGCAGCGGGGCGAGCGGATGCAGCAGGCGGCCGTCCTGCGGCGCATCGGGCGCATGCAGCGCCAGCTTGTCGATGGCGGCGGCCCCGGCGAAGAAGCTCTGGCTCTGGCGGCGCTTGTAGCGCAGCATGTCGATGTCCACGTCGGCGATCGCGTAGGAGGACGTCCGCGCAAAGCGCGCGTTTTCCGCGAGCGGCGCGCCGTTTTCAAAGACGCCCGCGTAGCCGGAGAAGACGGCGTCCGTGCTCGATTCGCCGTAGCCCGAACCCGCATACACGTAGCCGCACAGGCAGCGCGCGCTCTGCTGGCTGAGCAGCCGCTTGCGGTAGAGGTGCTTGCCGGCGAGCTCGTTGCTGGCGGAGGGGTTGGCGATGAGCAGCGCGCCGGCCTTGGCCAGCTTGGCGGAGGGCTGCTCCGGCACCCACAGGTCCTCGCAGATCTCCACGCCGAAGGCGAAGCCGCCGCAGTCAAAGACGAGCTGCTGGCCGATGCGCGCCGTCTGCCCGAAGAGCGTCACAGTATGCGGCGCATGATGGCCGGGCGTGAACCAGCGCGCCTCGTAGAACTCCGCGTGGTTGGGCAGGTGCTCCTTGGGCACCAGCCCGATGCAGCCGTCCGCGACCACGGCGGCGCAGTTGAACAGGCGGCCGTCGATCTCAAGGGGCAAGCCGACGACGAACGCCGTGCGCGCGCGATGATGGACGAGCGTCTTGAGCGCATCGAGCGCGGCGGAGAGCAGCGCGGGCTGCAAGAAGAGGTCGCCGCATGTGTAGCCGGTCAGGCAGAGTTCGGGAAAGACGCAGAGCTGTACGCCGTTTTGGTCGGCGATATCCAGTAACGCGGCGATCTCCTCCGCGTTTTTCTTCGGGTTGGCCAGGTGAACGCGCGGCACGGCAGCCATCGTGCGCACCATGCCGGATACGGCGGGTTTGCGTGCTTCAGCCATGCAAAGACTCCTTTCGTGCGGGAAAACGCCGCATAAGCTGCTTATACTTTACCGCATCGCGGGACAAATTACAAGCACAGCAGTCGAATTTCCGGAGGAGAGCATGAGGGCAAAGTGGACGGATCTGGCGCTGGAAGCGCAGGGCGGCGCGCCGCAGGCGAGCGAGCGCCTGACGGAGGGCATCGAGCGCACGGTGGTGCGCATCGAGGATGAGCGGACGGCAAAGGCGCTGGGGCGGCCGCAGGGCGTCTATGTGACGCTGAGCTGCCCGCAGACGATGACCATCGAGCTGGGCACGCGGCAGGCGCTCAGCCGCGCGCTGGCGGACGCCATCCGGCAGATGCTGCCGCCGCAGGCGCACAGCGTGCTCGTGGCGGGGCTGGGCAACCGCAGCGTGACGCCGGACGCGCTGGGCCCGCGCACGGTGGAGCGCGTGCTCGTCACGCGGCACATGGACGGCTGCCTGCCCCGCGACGTGGGCGCGCGGCTCGCCAGCGTCTGCGCGGCGGCGCCGGGCGTGCTGGGCGTCACGGGACTGGAGACGGCGGAGGTGCTGCGCAGCATGACGGATCACGTGCGGCCGGACGCCGTGATCGCCGTGGACGCGCTGGCCGCGCGCGATTCCCGGCGCATCTGCTCGACGATTCAGGTCGCGGACACGGGCATCTCGCCGGGCAGCGGCGTGGGCAACCATCGCCGGGCGCTCACGCGGGAGACGCTGGGCGCGCCGGTGATTGCCGTGGGCGTGCCGATGGTCGTCTATGCCTCGACGATCGCCAGCGACGCCGTGAGCCACCTGCTGCGCGCGGACGGCGCGGCGCCGTCGGACGAGGAGAAGCTCGCCGCCTGCGTGGAGCGGGTCGTCTCCGAGCAGCTCGGCGATCTGATCGTCACCCCGCGCGAGGTGGATGCGCTGGTGGCGCGCATGGCGGGCATACTCGCCGAGGGCATCAACATGGCGCTGCATCCGGATTTGACCGGGGAAGAGATCGCGCAGATGATGGCGCAGTGAAGGAGGATGACGATGAAAAAGGGATGGTTGGCGCTTGTATTGGGTCTGATGCTGCTGCCCGGTGCGGGCGCGGCGCAGGAAGCGCCCATGGAGATGGGTACGCCGTTCACGCTGACGTGCCCCAGCGCGATTCTCACGGAGGCCTCGACGGGACGGGTCATCTTTGAGAAGAACGCCGACGAGCGGCGGCCCGTGGCCAGCGTGACGAAGGTGATGACGATCCTGCTGACGCTGGAGGCGATCGACGAGGGCCGCGTCGGGCTTGAGGACAGCGTGCCGGTCTCCGCGCGCGCATCGGGCATGGGCGGCAGCCAGGTCTTTCTGGACGCGGACAGGACGTATGTGCTGCGCGACCTGCTCAAGAGCGTGATCATCGCCAGCGCCAACGATGCGGCGGTCGCGCTGGCGGAGTACATGGACGGCGCGGAGGAGGCATTCGTGCGACGGATGAACGCGCGGGCGGCGGAGCTGGGGCTCACCAACACCCACTACGTCAACTGCACGGGCCTGCCCGCGCAGGGGCACTACACGACCGCGCGCGACGTCGCGCGATTGAGCGCGCAGCTGGACGCGCATCCGCTGTACTATGAATTCTCCACGATCTGGATGGATGAGCTGACGCATCCGGGCGGGCGCGTCACGCAGCTGACGAACACGAACCGGCTCGTGCGCTTCTACGCGGGCTGCGACGGCTACAAGACGGGCTCCACGAACGAGGCGCGCTACTGCATCAGCGCGACGGCGAAAAAAGACGGCCTGCGCCTCATCGCCGTCGTGCTCGGCGCGGGCGCAGGCCAGACGCGCTTTGACGAGGCGCGCAGCATGCTGGAATATGGGTTTTCGGGGTATCAGCTCTTTTCGCCCGTCCGCGAGGGCGACGCGCTGAACATGCAGGTGCCCGTGCGCCTGGGCGGCAGCGACAGCGTGTCGGCGGTGAGCGGCGGCACGTGCGCGCTGCTGCTGCGCAAGGGCGATCAGAGCCGGATTTCGCTGGAGGTCGCGCTGGCGGAGCGCGTCGATGCGCCGGTGAAAAAGGGCGACGTGCTCGGCGAGATCCGGGTCAAGCAGGGGGATACCGTCGTGCGGACGCTGCCCGCCGTCGCGGGCGAGACCGTCGAACTGCCCGGCATGGTGCACGGACTCCTGCGCATCCGCGATCACTTCATGCTCGGCCGCTGAGCCTGCGCGCGCCCGGCGCTCTGGACGCGGGCACGGTCGTCTGCCACGGCAGGCCGGAGCCGTAGTGCAGCCCGCCGTGCAGGGTGCGCAGGTCGTCGCGGGCGACGTCGCCCGCCATGTAGCCGCAGGCGGCGCTGATCAGCGCGCTGCCGCGCGCGACGGCGGCGGCGTACAGGTCGTCGAAGCTCTCGCAGCGCGTTTCGTCGGGCGTCCAGATGGAAGCCCACGGCGCGTGCGCGTCGTTCATGATGTCCGCATCCGGCGGCTCGACGGGCATCATGTGCGCGTGCAGCGGCGCGTCGAGGCGGAGCGGCTTGAGCAGCGTGCCCAGCGCATTGTACTTCCTGCCGTGTTCCGAGCGCAGCAGGCGGCACAGGGAGACGGCGTCCTCAAAGCTCCTGCGCACGCGGCGAACGCCCAACGCTTTCTCCGGAAAGACGCGGTCGATGGCGTCGCTGAGCGCATGGGCGATGGCGTCCTTGTCCGCGCCGGCAAGCTTCGCAAAGCCCGCCATCTGAACGGGCAGGCCCGTCTTGTGTCCCTGCCTGCGGTAGTGCAGCGTCTCAAGCTGGTGTTCGAGCGTGCAGTGGGCGACGGAGGAGTAGCCCTTTGCCGTCAGCGAATGGGCGTAGACGAAGGGATGGAACGTGGTGTCCGTCGCGTAGTGTGAAAAAAAGCCGCAGCAGTACGCGCGCGTCACCGGGCTGTGCGCGCTGGCGTCGCACAGCGCGAGCAGGAAGTCGTCCGTTCGCTGCGTGTGCAGCAGGGAGCCGACGCGCGAGACGGCGGGCGCGCCGGGCGGGCTGAGCAGGGAAAAGAACAGAGGGTCAGGCCCCTCGCTGCCGGCGAGCACGGCGCTGCGCAGCGAGGGTTCATGAAAGCGATGAAGCGCATCGCAGATGCTGGCCGCGACGCTCTGATGGACATAGGATGCGGGCATACGTGCCTCCTTCAAGGGATGAGAATCTGTCGGCATTATACACGAATCCGCGAAATTTGTCGATGGCAAATACGGGAAGAGACGGCCCGCGCGTGCAGGCCGTCTCCTTGGCGCACTCAATATGAGGAGAGCTTGATGACCAGCGTGTCGCCGACGAATGCGCAGCAGCCTTCGGCGGGAAACGCGGGCATGGCCTGCACCTGCGCGTTTGCCTTGAGCTGTTCGAGCTCAAACGTGCTCACGAGGCCAAACGGATAGCCCAGCACCTGCCAGATGTACCAGGTCATGTCCGCATCGTCGGCGACGGCGTAGTGGTTGGCGGCGGCATCCAGTGCGGAGAGGTGCTCAAAGCCCTTGCGCTCCACCGAAAAGACGGAATCCTCCGGCGTTCCGATGAGCGCGACGGGCGTATAGCCGGGCGAATAGCCCTCCATCTCCTCCGCACGCGCGATCACGCGGGTCATCAGCGAGAGCGTGGACTCAAACTCAAGGTTCTTCTTGAGATAGACCTGATTGGAAAACACGATGCTGCCCAGCAGCAGCACGCCGAACGCGCCGGCGGCCAACCGGCGCAGGCGCGCTTTCGCGGCGGGAAGATGGAAAAACAGCGCGACGGCGCACGCGTCCAGCAGGCAGTAGGCCGGGGTGATCTGCGGCGCGGAACCGGCGCGCAGGGCGGGCAGGTTGCAGGCGAGGGGCAGAAGCAGCAGGCAGAGCGCCAGAAGCGCCGCACGGCGCGGGCCGAGCGCGCGCGCCGACGCGGCGAGCAGCGCGATGAGCAGCACGGCGAGCAGCACACGCAGCACGACGTTCAGTGAGGCATAGGCCGTCAGCGGTTCGAGCAGCGTGCGCATGGGCGTCAGCCAGGCATCGGACAGGGCGTCGGATTGCAGGGACGCGGCCGGCTCAAGGCCGTTGCGTGCGAGCATGAGCCGGTAGCCCGCGGCATGGAGCACGCAGCCCGTCAGCAGCGCGAGCAGCATGCGGCCTGAACCCGTGCACCATGCCTTTGGGCTGCACTGTGCCGTCAGGTCGACCATCAGCGATATGAGCGCCAGCGCGGCGAAGAACGAACCGGCGGACGCGTCCAGCGCGAGCGCGGCGCACACCAGCAGCGCGCCCGGCAGCGCGCCAAAGCGCAGGCGCAGGCACGCGGCGGCCATCGCGGCGAGCAGCATGGCGAGAAACGCCGCGTCCGCCGTGTGCAGCGAGCCGGCGCACAGGGAGGTGACGGCCGCATTGGCGATCATCACCCCGCTGAGCAGCGCGAGCGCGACCGTCTGCTTGAGCCGCAGCAGCGCGGCGGCGATGTAGACCGTCAGCGCCAAATACAGCGCGCTGAGCAGCCCGACGAACAGCGGCACGGCGACGTTGCCGCGAAGACGCCAGTATAGGGGCTGCAGATACTGCCCGCCCGCGATCTGCGCGCTGCGGCCGCTGCTGGCGTCGAGCATGACGGCGCTGCCGGAGTAGGTGAGGTTGAAAAAGCAGAAGGCGTGGGCCGCGAATGTGAAGAGCAGCGCGATCAGCGCGACGCGCTTGAGTCGGGCCGAATCCATGCGAAGACTGTATTTCATAACCAAGCTCCTTTGACGGGGATTCCTCACTGTATGCGCACGAAGAGCATGCCGTCGATCATCCGGCAGCAGCCCGATTGGGGGAAGGCGGGCATGTCGGCGGCATCGGGGTGCGCGCTCAGGCGCATACGCTCCTCATGGCTGACGAGGTTGATCGGTTCGCCCAACGCCATCTCCAGATACCAGTAATTGCCGGTCTCATAGGATGCGCCGTATGTATAGCGCATGCCCTGCGCTTTGGCGATTTCTTCAAAGCCCTGCCGCTCCATCGAGATGGCGGAGGAGGGCAGCATGCCGATGAGCACCACAGGCGTTTCGCCGGGCACATAGCCCTGCGTGCGCTCCGCCTGATCGAGCAGGCGGGTCATGGCGGAGGTCGTCGAGGAAAACTCAAGGTCGCGCTTGAACGCCATCAGGTTGCTGTTTCGGATGTTGAGCGCGAGAAACAGCGCGAGCAGCGCGCATGCGCCGCCCTTCGCGGTGCGCACGGCCAGGGCAGGGAGCCGCCTGTCCGTGGGCGCGTCGCGCACAAGCAGAATGACGGGCAGCAGACAGAGCAGGTTGTATGCGTAGATGGTCAGGCCGCTGGCGATGCCGTGGGAGATGAACTGCACAAAGTTCACGCTCAGCGGGAGGATGAGCATCAGAAAGGCGACCGTCAGGCGCGACGGCAGGGTGAGTCGGCGCAGGTGAAACAGCAACAGCACAACCGTCAGCGCGAAGAGCGCGATGTGGAGCGCGGCGGGCACGGTGGTGATGTGCCAGGTCATCGCGGGCGCATCGCCGAGGCCGAAGAGGACGTTCAGCGGCGTGCGGTATGTCTGGCGCAGCAGGCCGGGCACTTCCTGCAGGGAGAAGCCGCCCACGCGGCCCACGCCGTTGTAATCCTGAGACGCCTGA
This sequence comes from uncultured Clostridia bacterium, assembly GCA_944333055.1. Lineage (GTDB taxonomy): Bacteria > Bacillota > Clostridia > Christensenellales > Aristaeellaceae > Ventricola. Next base: position 85,123 of record CALVKT010000016.1, on the reverse strand, counting down.
CCGCCGGTGAGCGCGAGCACGATTTGCAGCACGGCGGCATAGAGCAGCAGCCCCAGCAGCAGAGACAGGCAGGCGCGCAGCCCGCGCAGCCAGATCGCCTTGGCGGGCGCGCCGTCCAACAGATCGCGCATCAGCAGCAGGATGACCATGGTGGAAGCGACGGGCAGATAGCTCTGATACAGACCGAGGGAGAGCGTGTAGCAGATCGGGCAGATGAGAAAACCCAGCCGCGCGTTCTCCTGCACGTAGACGCCCAGCAGGCACAGCAGCATGGCGAGCATGTACACGTCCGTCCAGGGGAGGTAGGTGGCGTTGGAGACGGCGAGCGTCTCATTGGCGGTGAGCACGCCGCACACGAGCAGAAGGGAACCCGTGGATTGCAGGCGAAGCAGGCGGACGACCAGCAGCGCGGAGCAGGCCAGAAAGGCCGTGGCGAACAGCCCGATGAGCAGCGGTGCGGTGATGCGGCCGCGAATCTGCCAATAGACGGGCTGCAAAAAGCGGCCCAGCGAGATCTGATAGGCGTCCTCCCCGACCTGAGAGAGCAGCATGGCATCCCCGGAGAAGCTCAGCGAGAGATAGCGGTAGCCGTGCGCCATCAGCGAAAAGACCGCCGTAAACAAACAGACGCGGCGAAAGAGAGCCGCGTGGGAAACTGAAGATGCTTTCATGTTCTACCTGCCAGATCGAGATTCAGAATACCGATTCCATTATACCGGTTCATCTGAGAATTGTCATCAGAAAAATCGGCTGACCGTATCGAGCCGATGCGGACAGCCGGAAAGCGGCAGAGGGGATGTGCATTTACAGGACGCCGCCCATCTCCAGCGCCGTGCGCACGAAGAACACGCACAGCACCAGCAGGATGACGGGGCGGGCGATGGACGCGCCCTGTCTGGCGAAGCAGCGGGAGCCGATGTCGTTGCCCAGCACGCTGAACAGACCGGCGCACAACCCCAGCGGCAGCAGCACCTGATCGTTGAGCAGGTAGACCGCCAGCGAGGAGAGGTTGCTGGAGAGGTTGATGACCTTGGTGATGCCGTTGGCGCGGCGGAGCTCCATGCGCGCAAAGCGCGTGAGCAACAGGATGAGGAACGTGCCCGTGCCCGGACCGTAGAAGCCGTCGTACATGCCCAGTGCGAAGGCGATGACGCTGGAGACGAGCGCCGTGCGCGCAAAGGAGAGCGTCTGACCGGCGCCGCCATCAAACAGGTCGCGCTTGCGCAGCACGTAGAGCGCCGTCAGCGGCAGGATGACGAGCATGAGGAGGCGGAACGCGCCGTCGCTGATGAGCAGCGCGATGTGCGCGCCCAGCGCCGCGCCGCCAAGCGAGGCCGCCGAGCAGAAGACGGCCAGGTGCCAGTCGATGTAGCCGGAGCGGGCGTAGCGGACGGTGGCCACGCTTGTGCCCATGGAGGAGGAGAGCTTGTTGGTGGCGATGCAGGTGTGCACCGGCAGGCCGCTGATCAGATAGGCGGGCAGGGAGATCAGCCCGCCGCCGCCGGCGATGGAATCGACAAAGCCCGCCAGAAAGACGAGCGGGCAGACGATGAGAAAGTGCAGCGGGGTGAGCGCCATGGTCGGCTCCTTTCCTTGGTCAAAACGCGTGCGAAAATCCAGACCATTGTACAAGGGAGACCGTTTTTTGTCAAGCAGGCGAACGCCGGTCGGTGGCAAAAACATTGACTTTTCCCGGTGGTCTACGTATAATAAAATTCGCAAATTGATGACCGGAGGGGTTCGCCCCTTGCACGAGCGATGACGCCGGCATGGCCCGGCATGCGGGGGAAGAGAGATGCAGGAACTTTCCGTTGAAATTCTGCTGGCGGCATACAATGGCGAGGCGTTTGTGCGCGAGCAGATCGAATCCATCCTTGCGCAGACGGACGCGAGCTGGCATCTGACGGTCTCCGACGACGGCTCCCAGGACGGCACCGCAGCCATCCTGGACGCGTATGCGGCGCGGTATCCGCAGAAGATTCGCCGCGTGCGCGCAGGCAGACGATTTGGCTGCGCGCGCGATCACTTCTTCTGGCTCATGCGCCAATGCGATGCGGACTACATCGCCTTCAGCGATCAGGACGACGTGTTTTATCCCCACAAGATGGAGACGCTCATGCGTGCGATGCGTGACGCGCAGGCGCGCCTGGGCGAGCAGACGCCAATCCTCGTCTTTTCCGATCAGACGGTGACGGACGCGCGCCTTGAGACGATCGCGCCGTCGCTGATGCGCTATCAGAAGCAGGATGTTGCGCGCTTTGATTACCGCGGCATTCTCATGCAGAACGTGGTCACCGGCGGCGCGATGATGATCAACCGCGCGCTTTCGGAGCTGGCGGGCCGGTGCGCAGCGCCGTCGGAGACGATCATGCACGATTGGTGGCTGGCGGCCGTCGCCGCGCGCTTTGGCGAGATCGTCTACATCGACGAGCCGCTCTGCGCGTACAGGCAGCACGGGGACAACAGCGTGGGCGCCAAGGACGTGGGCAGCATGGCGTACGTGCTGCGCATGTTGGGCCAGTTGCGCGCCGTCAGAGGCGCGCTGGTGCGCAAGAAGGCGCAGGCGCGCGTATTCCGGCAGACGTATGCAGACAGACTCCGAGAGGAAGATCTTCGTTTTCTGGACGGGTTTGTGCGCGGGCACAGCGGGCCGGCGTTCTATCTGCGCCACAGGGCGCTGATTCACGGCGGCTTCCGGCTGGCGGGCATGATGCTCCTTGGATGAAGAATGGGAAGCGAGGCAGTACCACATGGACGCAAAGAAATCGAAGAAGATGTTGGCCACACTGGCCGTTTGTTATTGGCTGCTGGTCGTGATGATCTATCTGGTGGCCGGCAATCAGTTTCACTACACGGCGGTGACGAGCGATGCGCTCTCGGCGAACAACGCCATCGGCGAGCTGGTGGACGGCATGACGGTGACGCAGCGCGTCACGCTGCCGGCGGATACGACGACGAGCCTCTCGCTGATGGCCGGCACGTATGGCCGCGCCAACACCGGCACGCTGCACATGACGCTTGCGGACGAGACGGGCACGATCGTCGCGGCGAAGGACGTCGATGTGTCCATCTTTGCGGACGGCCAGTATACGACCATCGGCTTCGATGTGCCGGTGGAGGCGCAGCGCGATTCGGTGATGACGCTGACGCTGACGACGACGGGCTGTGCGCCGGGCAATGCCGTGACGATCTACTGCGGCAACACGGTGACGGCCGGACGATTCGACATCGTCCAGCAGATCGCCGAGGCGGATTGCTACGAGGTGAACGGCGCGCGCGGCGTGGGCAAGCTGTGCGTCAAGGTCAACGGCATCAAGACGCTTTCCTTTTATAAGACGTATTGGCTGATCGTCGGCGGGCTGTTCGCCGTGGTGGCCGCGCTGTGCGCGATGTGGTGGAAGCAGGCGATGCGCGGCAGAAACAACCCGCTCGTTGCCGTCTGCACGCTCTACACGCGCTACGCTTTCCTGATCAAGCAGCTCATCGCCCGCGATTTCAAGACCAAGTACAAGCGTTCGGCGCTGGGCATGGCGTGGAGCTTTCTCAACCCGCTGCTGACGATGAGCGTGCAGTATGTCGTCTTCTCTACGCTGTTTAATAGCGATATCCCCAATTATCCGGTCTATCTGTTGTCGGGCATCGTGTTTTTCAATTTCTTCAGCGAGGCCGTCTCCATGGGCATGACGTCCATCACCGGCAACGCGTCGCTCATCAAGAAGGTCTACATGCCCAAGTACATCTATCCCGTGTCGCGTGTGCTGTCCTCGCTCATCAACTTTGTGATCTCGCTCGTGCCGCTCTTCCTCGTCATGCTCGTGACCGGCACGCGCTTTACCCCGGCGCTGCTGCTGCTGGTATTTGACATCCTCTGCCTGCTGGGCTTTGTCACGGGCATGGGCCTGCTGCTCACCACGGCCATGACGTTCTTTCAGGATACGCAGTTCCTGTGGGGCGTGGTCAGCATGATGTGGATGTACCTGACGCCGATCTTTTACCCGGAGAACATCATTCCGGCGCAGTTCCTGACGTTCTGTCACATGAATCCGATGTATCAGTACATCACATTCGCGCGTATCTGCATCATAGACGGCGTATCGCCGGAGCCGATGGCGTATTTCTGGTGTCTGCTGTCCTCGCTGGTCGTGCTGCTGCTGGGCATTGGCGTGTTCAAGAAGCATCAGGATCGGTTTGTCCTGTATCTGTGAGGTGAAGCCGATGGAAACGATGATTGAAGTCAACGACGTGTCCATGCACTTTCGCATGGCGAACGACCGCATCAACAGCATCAAGGAATACGCCATTCAGCGGCTGAGCGGCAAGCTCAAATACAACGAGTTTGAGGCGCTCAAGCACGTCAGCTTCGACGTGAAGCGCGGCGAGGTGATGGGCCTGATCGGGCGCAACGGCGCGGGCAAGAGCACGATGCTCAAGGTGATCTCCGGCATCCTCAAGCCGACGACGGGCAGCGTCGCCGTGCGCGGCAATGTGGCGCCGATGCTCGAACTGGGCAGCGGCTTTGACTATGACATGACCGGCCGGGAGAACATCTTCCTCAACGGCGCGATTCTCGGCTATTCGGAGGCGTTCCTCAAGAGCAAGTACGAGGAGATCGTGGAATTCGCCGAGATCGGGCAGTTCATCGACGTTCCGCTGCGCAATTATTCGTCCGGCATGATCGCGCGCCTGGCGTTTTCCGTGGCGACGGTCGTCGTGCCGGAGGTGCTCATCGTCGATGAGGTGCTCTCCGTGGGCGACGCGGCGTTTCAGGAAAAGAGCCGCAACCGCATGATGGAGCTGATGAGCGGCGGCACGACCGTGATGTTTGTCAGCCATTCGCTGCCGCAGATTCGGGAGATGTGCAGCCGTGTGGTCTGGCTGGAGCAGGGAAAGGTTCGGATGTTCGGCGAGACGCAGGCGGTCTGCGACGCCTATGAGGCGTCCTGACGGCGGAAAGCATAAAAAGGGATCGGCGTGGATGTGCGTCCACGCCGATCCCTTTTGTGTGCTCAAGGGTAAACCGCATGCCCGTCCATTCGCGATTCCTGTCTGGCGGATGGAGGGGCTATCCCTTGACAGCGCCGGTGGTCAGGCCGGAAATCAGCGTCTTCTGACCGAAGATGAAGACCAGAATGGAGGGCACGAGGATGAGCACGGTGCCCGCCATCACCGGGCCGTAGGCCATGGCGTCCGAGTTTTGCAGCATGCCGATGCCGATCTGCACGGTGCGCATCTCGGTGCTGTTGGTCACGAGCAGAGGCCAGAGGTATTGATTCCAGATCTGCAAAAACGTATAGATGCCCAGCGCGCCGAGGAAGGGGACGGTCAGGGGAATGCCGATGCGCAGGAAGAACTGAAGGGAGTTGCAGCCATCGACGATGGCAGCTTCCCGAAGCTCGGTGGGCAGGGACTTGTAGGCCTGGCGCATGTTGAAGATACAGAATGCGCTGGTCAGGTAGGGGAGGATGAGCGCCCAGTAGGTGTCCAGGATCTTCCACTGCGCAATGGTCAACTGGTTGGCGCCGGCGAGCAGGTTCTCAAAGAACCAGCCGTAGATGGACAGGCCCATCGCGTACTCCGGGTTGCCTTCCACAGCGGTCAGCTTCTCCGCGATCGCCTCGATCTCGGCAAACGTGGTGGGCACGTCGGTGATGCCGGCCTTCTCAAAGGCGGTCTTGTTGTAGTACATCACCGGAGAGGACGGGTTGATCGGGATGCACATCATCTTGCCGTTCACGGTGTAGTAGTTGCGCAGCACGCCCTCCACCTGATCCAGCGAGATGTACGGATCCTTGTCGAGCATATCCTGGAAGGGAATGACATAATCCGTGCCGGAGAGGTAGCAGGTGCCCAGCTCGAACATCTGGAAGACGTCCGGACCGGTGCCGGCAGGCAGGGCTGCCTTGAGCTTGGTCAGGGTATCGTCGTAAGCGCCCTGATAGCTGGCCTCCACGAAAATCTCATCCTGAGAGGCGTTGAAGGCGTCGACTGTTGCCTGCATGGCCTCACCGATGGTGCCGCCAAAGCAGTGCCAGAAGGTGACGGTGCGCTTGCCCTCCGCGCAGGCCACGGTGGCCATGCACAGCATGAGGATGAGCGCGAGGACGATGGTAAGGCGTTTCTTCATGATGAAGACCTCCTTGTGTTTTTCATGCAGGTGTCCACACAACCCGCATGTTTTCAAGAATTATTATAAATAGCGCGTTTAGATTTGTTAATCACAACTAAAAATAAAATGTATGTAAAATAAAAGTGTTGCAAAACAGACAAAATTGGAGGCGGATTCTGTTCGCGCGAGATGCGCGTGGAAGAGAAAAAAAGCCCATGTTTTGCAAGCGCAAAACATGGACTCAGGCCGTCCGCGGCGCAGCGATCAGGGAAGGCTCACGCCTGCAAGGCGCGCAGCTTTGCCTCATCCAGCAGCGTCACCACGCCGCGGGAGAGCTTCACCAGCCCCTCGCTCTGGAAGTAGCGGAGCATGCGGGTGATCACCTCGCGGTGCGTGCCCAGGTGGTTGGCGATGGCTTCGTGCGTGATGTGCAGCGCGCTTGTCCCCTCGATGGCCGATTCCTCCAGCAGAAACGCCGCGACGCGCTTGTCGAGGCTCTTCCACATCACCTGCTCCATCAGCCACATGACGTCTGAAAAGCGGCCGGCCATCAGCTCGTTGGTGAAGTTGGAGAGGGGCGCGGACTCCGCCATGAGTTCGCGATAGGTCTCCGCCGGAATGACCCAGAGCGTCGTGTCCTTCTCCGCCTCAATGGCGATGTCAAACTGGATCGAGCGCATGATGCAGGAGGCGGAGAACAGGCAGATGTCCCGGTCGAACAGCCGGTAGAGCGTGATCTCCCGCCCCTCGTCGGACAGGATGTACGCGCGAAGCTGGCCGGACTGCACCACGAACAGACCGGTGCAGTCCGCCTGTCCGTTGTGCAGCACGGCGCCCCTTTCGACGCGCCGCTCGCTCAGGCCGGCGAGCAGCCGTTGCTGCTGCGTCCGGTTCAGCTTGGCCCAGACGGGGAAGATCTCCTGAAAGTTCATCCGTATTCCCTCCTGTTCTATAGGGTAGTATAGCGCGTGCCCGCCCGGCTGTCAATTCGCGATTTGTGTGATGAGATCACGGAACGCGGAGCAGCCGGCGTGTATACTGAGCACAGACAAAGGAAAGGAGCTGACGAAGATGGCAGCGATGGAGATGAATCGTGAACAGTTTGAGCGGATGACGCAGGGGGACAAGCCCGTGCTCGTCGATTTCTGGGCCCCGTGGTGCGGCTACTGCCGCCGGATCGGCCCCGCGTTTGAACGGATCGCGGAGGCATATGCGGACAGGCTGACGGCGGCGAAGGTGAACATCGACGAGGAGGCGCAGCTGGCCGAAGCGGAGCGCATCGAGGTGATTCCCACGCTGATGCTGTATCGAAACGGCAAGGTCGTCGATTCGATCGTCGCGCCGGAATCGCAGGCGGCGATCGACCGGTTCATCCGCGACGCGCTGGCCGGGTGAGGAGGATGGCATGAACGAGCGGCACATCTACGATATGATCGTCATCGGCGGCGGGCCGGGCGGCTACACGGCGGCGATGTATGCGGCCCGTGCCGGGCTCGACGTGCTGGTGCTGGAAAAGCTCTCGGCGGGCGGGCAGATGGCGCTGAGCGAGGCGATCGACAACTATCCAGGCTTTGAGGAGGGCATCGACGGCTTCACGCTGGCGGAGAAGATGCAGCGGCAGGCGGAGCGCTTCGGCGCAAAGACCGCCTATGCGCAGGCGCGGCGCGCGGCATTGTCCGGCGCGGTCAAGACGCTGGAGACCGATGCGGGCACGTTTTACGCCCGGACGGTGGCGCTGGCCACCGGCGCAAACCCGAAGCCGCTGGGCATTGCGGGCGAGACGGCGCTGGTGGGGCGCGGCGTGGCCTACTGCGCGGCCTGCGACGGCATGCGCTATCGCGGCAAGACCGTCGCCGTCGTGGGCGGGGGCAATTCCGCCGCGGCGGACGCGCTGCTGCTCAGCCGCATCGCCGCGCAGGTGATCCTCGTGCATCGCCGGGATGCGCTGCGCGCCACGAAGGTGTATCACGAGCCGCTGATGCAGGCGAAAAACGTCTCCTTCCGCTGGAACAGCGTGGTGACGGAACTGCTGCACGACGGCCATGTGACGGGTGTGCGCCTCAAAGACACGGCGACCGGGGAAGAGAGCGAGCTTCCCTGCGACGCGGTGTTCGTGAGCATCGGCAGGGAGCCCGCAACGGCGCTCGTGCGGGATCAGCTTGCGCTGGATGCGGCGGGCTACGTGATCGCGGACGAGACGACGCAGACGAACCTGCCCGGCGTCTATGCCGTGGGCGACGTGCGCGCAAAGCCGCTGCATCAGGTGGTCACGGCCGTTTCCGACGGCGCGGTGGCCGTGCAGATGGCCGAGGCGTATCTGGCGAGCTTGACGGACGGCGGGCGGACGGCGAAGATCTGAGCGCGTGGGCGGCGAAAGACGGCCCGTTTCTCCCTGGGGGGGGGACGGGCCTTTTCTGCGCGATCAGCGCGCGCGGCATGGAGCGTTGCGCAAAAAAAGATTGACAGATGCTGAACGATTGGTTACAATAGACCTGTCTTCGAGCCCTCTTTCCTTAGGCTGTTGCGATGGAATCAGGGCCGCGTCAAGCGATTGACCAAGGGTTGCGTGGGAAACGATGCAGCCTTCCTGTTTGAAAAGGAGACGGAATGCAAGAGATAGGCGTATTGTACATTTGCAGTCCGCGTCCTTTTTTGGAGGATCGCGGACTGTTTGTTTTTGTTCGTGATTTCCTTGTTCCCCTCCAATGGAAAACGGCCGAGGTGCGAGCTCAGCCGTTTCCTATAGATATGGGGGAAGCCGCTGTCGCGTCATCCCTGGGCACATATCCACGATCTATGATAGCGGCTTTCTCCCGTAAAATCAAGACGAAAAGGAGAAAACCACCATGAAAATCAGAAGATGCTTCGCCCTTGCCGCCGCGCTCATGCTGGCCGTGTCGGCGTCCGTGTGCGCCTGCGCACAGGAGAAGACGGAACTGATCGTCTTCGCCGCCGCCTCCATGACCGAGACGATGACCAAGATCGCCGAGCAGTACAAGGCGGTCGCGCCGGATGTGGAGATCGTCTACAACTTCGATTCCTCCGGCACGCTCAAGACGCAGATTCAGGAGGGCGCGGACTGCGATGTCTTCATCTCCGCCGCGCCCAAGCAGATGAACCAGCTGGACATCCAGTCCGAGGCCAACGAGGACGGGCTGGATTTCGTGATGCAGGGCACGCGCATCGACCTGCTGGAGAACAAGGTCGTGCTGGCCGTGCCCGAGGGCAATCCCAAGGGCGTGACCTCCTATGATCAGCTGATCGCCGGGCTTCAGGACGGGAGCCTGCTGCTGGCGATGGGCAATGCCGATGTGCCCGTGGGCCAGTACACCCAGAAGATTCTGACGTATTACGGGCTTGACGAGGCGGCGCTGGCCCAGAGCGGCGTGATCACCTACGGCTCCAACGTCAAGGAGGTCACCACGCAGGTGTCCGAGGCGACGGTGGACTGCGGCATCATCTACGCGACGGACGCGCACTCCGCCGGGCTGACGGTCGTGGACACGGCCACCGCCGAGATGTGCGGCCAGGTGATCTATCCGGCGGCGGTGCTCAATATCACGAAGAACGAGGAGGCCGCCAAGGCGTTCCTTGAGTACCTGACCGGCGAGGAAGCGGGCGCCGTGTTTGAGGCGGTCGGCTTCACTCCGCTCTCCCGAGCGGCATGACGCGCAGGGGCGGGCAGCAGGCGCTGCCGTCCGCCCGTTTCATTTTCTCTGTGAAAGCGGGTGACGGATATGGACTGGTTTCCGCTGTATAATTCGCTGCGCATCGCCGGCATCAGCACGGTCATCATCTTCTTCCTGGGCATCTTTTCCGCCTATTACATCGCCAGAGCGCCGCGGCTGGTCAAGGGCATATTGGACGTGGTGCTCACCATGCCGCTCGTGCTCCCGCCGACGGTGGTGGGCTATCTGCTGCTGCGCGTGCTGGGCCCCAAGCGCGTCATCGGCGCCTGGGTGCTGGAGACGTTCGGCGTCCGGCTGACGATGACCTGGTGGTCGGCGATCTTCGCCACGAGCGTCGTCATCTTTCCGCTGATGTATCGCACGGCGCGCGGTGCGTTTGAGGCGTTTGATGAGACGCTGGCCTACGCCGGGCAGACGCTGGGCCTCTCCAATGCGTACATCTTCTGGCGCATCCGCATGCCGTACTGCCGCCAGGGCATTCTGGCGGGCACGGTGCTGGCCTTTGCGCGCGCGCTGGGCGAGTACGGCGCGACGAGCATGATCGCCGGGTACACGCCGGGGCGCACGGCGACGATCTCCACGACGGTCTATCAGCTCTGGCGCACGAACGACGACGCGCTCGCCTTCAAGTGGGTCATGATCAACATGGCCATCTCGGCCGTGGTGCTGCTGTCGGTCAACATGCTGGAGAAGAAGCAGCGCACGGGAAGGAGGGCGGCGTGATGGCCCTCTATGCGGACATCGAGAAGCGGCTGGGCGCGTTCCACCTGAAGGTACGCCTGGAGGCCGAGGATCACGTGCTCGCGCTGCTGGGCGCGTCCGGCAGCGGCAAGAGCATGACGCTCAAGTGCATCGCCGGCATCGAGACGCCGGACAGGGGCAGGATCGTCCTTGACGGCGTGACGCTCTTTGACAGCGAGCGGCGCATCAACCTCGCCCCGCAGAAGCGGCGGGTCGGCTATCTGTTTCAGCAGTATGCGCTCTTCCCGAACATGACCGTGGCGCAGAACATCGCCTGCGGCGTGCGCGGGGGCGGGAAAAAGGACGCGCGCGTGCGCGAGATGCTCGCCGCCATGCGCCTTGACGATGCGGCGAACAAGAAGCCGTATCAGCTCTCCGGCGGGCAGCAGCAGCGCGTGGCGCTGGCGCGCATCCTGGTCAACGAGCCGGACGTGATGCTGCTGGACGAACCGTTTTCCGCGCTGGACAGCCACCTGCGCTTTCAGCTGGAGGGCGAGGTGCGCAGCGCCATCCGCCGCTTCGGCAAGACGGTGCTCCTCGTCTCGCACAACCGCGACGAGGTCTATCGCCTCAGCGATCGCATCGCCATCATGCGCGCAGGCCGGATCGAGACGGTCGGCGAAAAGGCCGCGGTCTTCGCCGATCCCAAGACGCGCAGCGGCGCGATCCTCACCGGCTGCAAGAACGTCGCGCGCCTTGAAAAGCGCGGCGAGCGGCTGGCCTATGTGCCCGACTGGGGCATGACGCTTCACACTGGCGCGGACATCGGCGAGGCGGCGTCCATCGGCATCCGCATGCACGACATCCATCCCGCGCGGGAGGGCCGAAACGTGCAGCGCTGCGCGGTCGTCGAGGTGATCGAGAACCCATTCTCGCTGACCGTGATGCTCCGACCGATCGACGCGCCGCAGGCCGTGCCCATCGGCTGGGAGGTGGAGAAGGGCGCATGGACGGGCGCGGACGAGGTGTCGGTCTGCCTGCCGCCGGAGAACATCCTGTTGTTGAGGGAGTGAAGGAGATGCACGAATTGCTGGAATTTGAGGCCGCGCGCGACCGGCTGATCGAGGCCGTGTCGAGCGTGGCGAGCGAGCGGGTCGATCTGGCGCAGGCGGCCGGCCGCGTGCTGGCGCGGGACCTGGTCGCCGAGGGGGACATTCCCCCGTTTGACCGCTCGCCCTACGACGGCTATGCGTTTTGCGCGCGGGACTCGGCGCAGGCGAGCGAGGCGCAGGGCGTCACGCTGCGCATTCTGGAGGAGATTCCGGCGGGGGCCGTGCCCACGCAGGCCGTCGTGCCGGGCACGGCGGTCAAGGTGCTGACCGGCGCGCCCGTGCCGCCGGGCGCGGACGCCGTCTGCAAGTTTGAGGATACGGCGTTCACCGCGCAGACGGTGACGCTGCACCGGGCGTACCGCGCGGGCGAGAACGTCGTGCGCGCGGGCGAGGACGTGCGCCGGGGCACGCTGCTGGCGGCGGCGGGCACGGTCGTGGACGCCGGGCTGGCGGGCACGCTGGCCGCGCAGGGCGTCGCTGCGCCGCTGGTGTATGGACGGCTGCGCGTGGGCATCGTCTCCACGGGCAGCGAGGTGGTGGAGGCGCACGAGGCGCCGCCGCCGGGCAAGATCCGCAACGCCAACCGGCATACGCTCGCGGCGGCGCTTCAGAAGGCGGGCATGACGCCGGTGTATCTGGGGCTGGCGGGCGACGACGTGCAGGCCATCGCCGGCCTGATCGCGCGCGGGCTTGAGACGTGCGATGCGCTGCTGCTCACGGGCGGCGTGTCGGTGGGGGATTACGACCTCACGCCGGCGGCCATGGAGGCGGCGGGCGTCACGATGCTCTTTCGCGGGGTGAAGCTCAAGCCGGGCATGGCCTGCGCCTACGGCGTGCGCGGCGGCAAGCCGGTGTGCGGCCTCTCCGGCAATCCGGCGTCCGCGCTGACGAACTTCTATTGCATCGCGCTGCCCGCTCTGCGCCGCATGGCCGGACAGCGGCAGGCCGTGCCCGGAGAGATTGCGGTCACGCTGAGCAATGCGTTTCGCCGGAGGAGTCCGGGCACGCGCGTGCTGCGCGGCCGGCTCGACCTGACGGGCGGCACGGTGCGCATGATCGTGCCGGAGGATCAGGGCAACGTGGTGCTCTCCAGCACCATCGGCTGCGACGTGATGGCGATTGTACCGCCCGGAAGCGGCCCGCTTGCCGCAGGCACCGTGCTGAAAGGATTTTTGCTATGAAGAAGATCGACGTCACGCAGGCCGTCGGCATGACGCTCTGCCACGACATCACGAAGATGGTGGATGGCTTCAAGGGCCCGGCGTTTCGGCGAGGCCACGTCATCCGCGAGGAGGACATTCCGGCGCTGCTTGACATCGGCAAGCGCACGGTGTTCGTCTGGGAGGAGCACGCGGGCGAGCTGCACGAGGAGGACTGCGCGCTGCGCCTGGCGGCGATGGCGCCCGTCACCGGCGCGCACTACACGCCGCCCTCCGAGGGCAAGGTGCTCCTGATCACAGAAACGCGCGGCATGTTCCGGGTGAACACGGCGCTGCTTTCGCGTGTCAACGAAATCGAGGACATCACGATCACCACGCTGCCGGATCACTACCCGGTGGAGGCGGGCGCGCGGCTGGCCTCCATGCGCATCGTGCCGCTGGTCACGAAGGAGCGCAACATCATCGAGGCCGAGCGGCTGTGCGCCGGGGAGCGCCTGCTGGATCTGCGCCCGTATCGGGAGAGAAAGGCCGGCGTGATCATCACGGGTTCCGAGGTGTATACCGGCAGGATTCAAGACCGCTTTGAGCCGGTCGTGCGCGCCAAGCTGGCGCAGTATCCCGCACAGATCGCGGGCGTCACGGTCTGCGACGACGATCTGGAGATGATCGTCGGCGCGGCGAAGGCGCATCTGGAAAAGGGCGCGGACTTTCTGATCTTCACGGGCGGCATGTCCGTGGACCCGGACGACCTGACGCCCACGGCCATCCGCCGCCTGGGCGCGCAGATCATCTCCCACGGCGTGCCGTCCCAGCCCGGCAACATGACGCTGGTGGCCTATCTGGGCGACGTGCCGGTGCTGGGCGTGCCGGGCGCGGCGATCCACCTGCCCACGACGATCTTCGACGTGCTGCTGCCGCAGATATTCGCCGGGGACAAGCTCACACGGGAGGACCTCATCCATCTGGGCGACGGCGGGCTGTGCCAGCTGTGCGGCGCGTGCCATTTCCCCAACTGCACGTTCGGCAGGTACTGAGCCATGCGGGATCAATACGGAAGAGAGATCCGGTATCTGAGGCTGTCCGTCACGGAGCTGTGCAACCTGCGCTGCCGCTACTGCATGCCGGAGACGGGCGTGCACAAGAAGCGCTACGAGGAGATGCTCACCGAGGACGAGATGATCGCCGCCGTGGAAGCGGCGGCGGCGCTGGGCGTGACCAAGCTGCGCATCACGGGCGGCGAACCGCTGGTCAAGCGCAACATCGTGTCCATCTGCGCGCGCGCGGCGCGCGTGCCGGGCATCGAGGAACTCTGTCTGACGACGAACGGCGTGCGCCTGCCCGAACTGGCCGGAACGCTGCGCGAGGCGGGTGTCAGCCGGGTCAACCTGAGCCTGGACACGCTGGATGCCGCCAAATACGCGCACATCACCCGTGTGGGCGCGCTGGCCGACGCGCTGGCCGGGCTGCATGCGGCGCTTGAGGCCGGCTTTGCGCGCGTGAAGATCAACACGGTGCTCATCGGCGGATTCAACGACGACGAGATCGAGGCGCTGTCCCGGCTGACGCTGCGCTATCCGGTGGACGTGCGCTTCATCGAGCTGATGCCCATGGTGGACGGCGGGGCGTTTGACGAGGCGGCGTTCATCCCGTGCGACACGGTGCTTGCGCGTCTGCCGCAGGCGACGCCCGTCGCGCCGGACGGCGGCGTCGCGCGGCTGTATCGCCTGCCGGGCGCGCAGGGCAACATCGGCCTGATCAGCCCCGTCAGCGACCACTTCTGCGCCGCGTGCAACCGCGTCCGCCTGACGGCGGACGGCAGGCTCAAGCCCTGTCTGCACGCCGCCGGCGAAATCCCCCTCAAGGGCTGCACGCCGGAGGAGATGCGCGAGCGGATGCGCGCGGCCATCTGGCAAAAGCCCGCCTGCCATGCGGCGCTCTCCGCCAGGGAGCACAGCCTGGCGGGCCGCGCGATGCATCAGATCGGAGGATGATATGGAGAAGGACTTTACGCATTTCAACGCGCAGGGGCGCGCAAAGATGGTGGACGTGGGCGACAAAGCGCCGACGCACCGCACGGCGGTCGCGGGCGCGCGCGTGCTGGTCAGCCGCGAGACGTTTGACCTCATCCGAACGGGCGGCATGAAGAAGGGCGACGTGCTGACCGTCGCGCAGATCGCGGGCGTGATGGGCGCCAAGCGCACGCCGGATCTGATTCCCATGTGCCACCCGATCGCGCTGAGCGGCATCGACCTGTCGCTCACGCTCGACGAGGCGCGCTGCGCGGTGGAGATCCGCGCGCGCGTCGCCTGCGACGGCCGAACCGGCGTGGAGATGGAGGCGCTCACGGCGGCGTCCGTGGCGGCGCTGACCGTATACGACATGTGCAAGGCGGTGCAGAAGGACATGGTCATCGCGGACGTTCGCCTGATCGAGAAGACGGGCGGCGTGCACGGCGACTTTTGCAGAAAGGAAGGATGAACATGGCATACACGGCGGCGGTGATCACCGTCAGCGACAAGGGCGCGCGCGGCGAGCGCGTGGACGAGAGCGGCCCGCTGCTCTGCGAGCTGGCGGCGGCGCACGGTTTTGACGTGGTGCATACGCGCATCGTGCCCGACGAAGCGGCGGAGATTCAGGCGGAACTGATTCGCTGCTGCGATGAGCTGGCGGTCAATCTGGTGCTCACCACGGGCGGCACGGGCTTCTCCCCGCGCGACGTCACGCCGGAGGCGACGCTCGCCGTCATGGAACGCGAGACGCGCGGCATCCCTGAGGCGATGCGCATGGAGAGCATGAAGATCACCCCGCGCGGCTGCCTCTCCCGCAGCGCGGCCGGGATTCGAGGGCGCACGCTGATCATCAACCTGCCGGGCAGCCCGAAGGCGGCGCGCGAGAACATCCTGTGCGTCATCGAGCCGGTCAAGCATGGGCTGGACATGCTGGCCTCGGAAGGTTCCGCGGACTGCGCCGCGCCCGCAAGGTGAGGAGGAAGGGCATGGACAAGAAAAAAGCGCCGTCGCTGGACGCGTGGCTGCAAGAGGCGAAGGCGTCGCCGGACGCGGATCGCATCGGCATGTATCTTTTCCACAACGGCGTGGTGCGCGCCACGGCGCGCGCGCAGGTGCGCGAGGGCGAAGGAGACTGCGCGCCGGTGACCGGCATGTCCTTTGCGTATGACGCGCAGCGGGTGGCCCGCGCCGTCGAGGAGACGCGCGCCATGGACGGCATTCATTACGTGCGCGCCTGGCTGGCCGAGGGCGAGCTGGCCGTCGGGGAGGACATCATGCTCGTGCTCGTGGGTGGGGACATCCGCCCGCACGTGGTGGACGCGCTGCAAAGCCTTGTGGGCAAGCTCAAGGGCGAGTGCGTGACCGAGGTGGAACGCAGCGCGGGCGCATGAGGCGGCCGGAAATGGACAAAAGCGCCGGAGCGAAGGCGGAATGGCCCGATCAAAAGCGCATGCCATCGTGGAGGCGGTCGGCATGCGCCTGACGGATGACAAGTGAGGAATCATCCATGGCTACTCGAAATGGAACAACGACATACCCTGGAGATCCCATCCCCGATTCGTTGAAGGGACCGTACTACGAGACCTATATGAACGAGGACCCGTGGGCGTGGAAGGACCCAAGGACGGCGGCGCTGGAGCAGGAGGAAGCGAGACGCTGGGTAGCGGAGCGGGAAGCCCGCAGGCAGCGGCAGGAGCGGATCAAGGCGCTTCCGGCGGAGGACGAAACCTGAAATTCAACAGGAGCACCCCGCAGCAGCAGGGTGCTTCTTCCATGCCGCGCAAGAGTGGCGGAAAGCCCACGCGCTACCGCATCCGAACCCGTCAACGGCATGAAGCACACGGCGGAGGACGCCGATTGGGACAACTATGTCCTCCGGTACAAAACGGCCTACCAGAAGGATCTTGCCGGCAACGGCAGGAGTTTGGATCATCTGACGGACGAAGAGCGGTTTGGAAATTCCGGGCAAAGCGCACACGGCGGGCCACAGCCCCGCGAAGGAGTGGCGCACAAAACTGCACGGCATCAAGTGATTTTCAGGAGTCACGCGGGGCCGGGTAAAAAATGAATGGGGCTGTCGCAGGAGATTTCGGTCTCTGCGGCAGCCCTTTTTTGTGTCTACCGTGTGTCTATAGAACGGAATAGCAGGCAACGACGGCGCATAACGAAGCGAAAAACGGGAAAAGAAAAATGCCAGATATTGCTTGAATATCCGGCATTTGGCGCAGAAGGAGGGATTTGAACCCTCGCGCCGCTTCACGCAGCCTACTCCCTTAGCAGGGGAGCCCCTTCGGCCTCTTGGGTACTTCTGCAAGACCGTTCAAAAATATGGCGGAGAGAGAGGGATTCGAACCCCCGGTACCTCTCGGTATCACTGGTTTTCAAGACCAGCGCCATAAACCACTCGGCCATCTCTCCAGTCTGCTCGAACCAGCAGACCTATTATATGACAGCTTCCTGTCGTTGTCAACCCTTTTTTCCTGGCGAAAGGGAAAGAAATGCGCGGGCGAACAAGCGGCGTTGCGGCGGGCAAAAGCGCGGCGTCTTCGCGGAAAAAACATTCAGAAAAGCATGCGTCACACTTGATTTACATTGACAATCTTGTGCGAAACATCTATAATTTCAATTAGAATTTGGTTCGAAAGGCGAAGAATGGGCCGCTTGCAGGCTCTACAGAGGCACAAAGGAGGAATGTGAAGAGGCGATATCCGGATACTCCGTTTCCATGTGTACCGTATGTGAGCAAAAAATCGGAGGTGTACTACAAATGACCGGAATTCCCCTGTTGATCGCGTTTATCATCGCCATCATTTTGATGATCGTCGCCATTTCCAAGTGGAAGATTCACCCCTTCCTGTCCATCATGGGCGTATCGCTGCTGCTGGCCATCGTGGCGGGTCTGGATATCACGCAGATCCCGGACATCATCGGTCAGGGCTTCAGCGGCACATTCACCTCCATCGGCATCGTCATCATCCTGGGCGCGCTCGTGGGCATTCTGCTTGAGAAGACCGGCGCGGCCATCACCATGGCGGAATGCGTCGTCAAACTGGTGGGCAAGAATCATCCGGAAGCCGCCATGCTGATCATGGGCTGGATCGTCTCCATCCCGGTCTTCTGCGACAGCGGCTTCGTCATCCTCAACCCCATCCGCAAGGCGCTGGTGCAGCGCACGCGCAAGTCCTCCGTGGCCTGCACAGTGGCGCTGTCCATGGGCCTGTACATTTCTCACTGCTTCATCCCGCCGACGCCGGGCCCCATCGCCGCGGCCAACACGCTCTTTGGCGAGACCGGTCTCAATCAGGACGTGAACCTGCTGCTGGTCATGGGCATGGGCGCGCTGTGCTCCATCCTGCCGCTGATCGCCGGATACATCTTTGCGATTTGCGTGGGCAGGAAGGTCAAGGCGCGCGACGAGGCGACCAACGCGGAGGTCATCGGCAAGACGTATGAAGAGCTCGTCGCCAGCTACGGCAAGCTCCCCAGCCCGGCGCTCTCCTTCGCGCCCATCGTGCTGCCCATCTTCCTGATGGGCCTGGCCAGCGCCTTCAGCATGGCCGGCATCAATGTGCCGATCATCACCTTCCTGGGCAAGCCGATCATTGCGCTGGCCGTGGGCCTCATCCCCGGCGTCATCCTGCTTCAGAGGGCCGGCAAGATGAAGGACTTCTACGCGCTGACCGACGACACCCTCAAGACCACCGGCCCCATCCTCTTCGTGACGGCGGCGGGCGGCGTGCTGGGCAAGGTCATCGCCAGCACCGATCTGGTCAACTTCATCACCACGCATGCCACGGCGCTTGAAAGCCTGGGCCTGGTCTTCCCGTTCCTGCTGGCGGCCATCCTCAAGACCGCGCAGGGCAGCTCCACCGTCGCCATCACCACCAGCGCGGGCATCATCGCGCCGCTGATGGTCACGCTGGGCTTCACGATGCCGCTTGACGCGGCCCTGGTCGTCGTCGCCATCGGCGCGGGCGCCATGACCGTCTCCCACGCCAACGACAGCTACTTCTGGGTCGTCACCAACTTCGGCGAGATGGATCCCCAGGACGGCTACAAGACGCAGACGCTCGGCACGCTGGTCATCGGCATCGCCGCCATCATCAACGTGCTCCTCGTCTCCGTGATCCTGTAATACGCGTTCCTTTGCGCAGGCCGCCGTCCGCCCTCCGGGCGGGCGACGGCCTGCTGTGTCTGGATGGGAGGTTTGCTTTCATGAATCCGCATGCACAACAGATCCTGGACGCCACGCTGCGCGAGGCCATGCCCGGCGCGGCCGTGGCGCAGGCGCTCGATCAGATCGACTTTGGCACGGGCCGCGTCATCCTCGTGGCCGCCGGCAAGGCCGCCTGGGAGATGGCGCGCGCAGCGCATGAACGGCTGGGCGCGCGCATCGACGGCGGCGTGGTGGTGACCAAGTACGGCCACGCGCGCGGCGCGCTGGGCAGCCTTGAGATCTGCGAGGCGGGCCATCCCGTGCCCGACGAGAACGGCTATCGCGCCACGGCGCGCGCGCTGGCGGCCGTCGACGGCCTGAGCGAAGCGGACAGCGTGCTCTTCCTGCTCTCCGGCGGCGGCTCCGCGCTCTTTGAGCAGCCGCTCATCCCTGAGGCGGAGCTGGCGGATGTCACGCGCCAGCTTCTCGCCTGCGGCGCGAACATCGTGGAGATCAACACGCTGCGCAAGCGCTTCTCCGCCGTCAAGGGCGGGCGGTTTGCGCTGCGCTGCGCGCCCGCGCACGTGTACACCGTCGTGCTCAGCGACATCATCGGCGATCCGCTGGACATGATCGCCTCCGGCCCGGCCTATCCGGACACGAGTACCTGCGCGCAGGCGCAGGCGATCCGCGAGCGCTACGGCCTGACCATCAGCGAGCAGGCGGCCGCGCTGCTGGCGCAGGAGACGCCCAAGACGCTTGACAACGTGACGACGTTCGTCACCGGCAGCGTCAAGCAGCTCTGCCGCACCGCCGAAAAGACCTGCCGCGCGCTGGGGTATGAGCCGGTCTTTCTGACGGCCAGCCTCGCCTGCGAGGCGCGGGAGGCGGGCGCGTTTCTGGCGGCCATCGCGCGCGACCATCAGGACAGCGCGCGTTCGCTGGCGTTTCTGGCGGGCGGCGAGACGGTCGTGCACCTGACCGGCAAGGGGCTGGGCGGGCGCAATCAGGAGATCGCGCTCGCGGCGGCGGAGGGCATTGCGGGCTGCCGCGACACCTGCGTGTTCTCCTTCGGCTCCGACGGCACCGACGGGCCGACCGATGCGGCGGGCGGCTACGCGGACGGCGAGACGGCGGCGCGCCTGCGCGATGCGGGCTGGGACATCCGCCGCACGCTGGCCGACAACGACGCCTATCACGCGCTCAAGGCGGTGGATGGCCTGATCGTCACCGGCCCCACGGGCACCAACGTCAACGACCTCGCCGTCGTGCTCATCCGGCGCTGACGGCGTGCAGGCCCCGCTTCCCGGCGAAGCGGGGCTTTTTTTGCGCGAGGCGACTAACCGGACGGAATTTTCGCTTGAACGCGGCGTGCAGGCGTGCTATCATAGTACGGCAAAGCGCTCAAGGAGGCCGGGTTATGGCGGAGAATCGCATATCGAAAAAGTGGATCAGGCATCATTGGAATTACAACTGGTGGAAGTATCTGCTGCTGACCGCCCTGTGCGCGGCGGTGGTGGATGTCGCGTTCACCATGACGGCCTACAGGCCGCCGGAGGAGAAGAAGATCGAGCTGTACATCCTCAACGGATACTGCGATGCGGTCGCGCTGCAGGAGGACATCTCCCCACTGTTCTTTGAGCGGTATCCGGAGCAGGAGGAGCTGACCGTGCTCAACATCGACCTCGCCGGGGACGACATGTACGCACCGATGCAGTTTTCCGCCTATACTGCGGCGCAGCAGGGCGACGTGTGCCTGATGCCGCTCAGCGAGATGAACAAGCTCGCCTCCGACGGCGCGGAGCACGCGTTCATGGAGCTGACGCCCTATATCGAAAGCGGCGCGATCGATGTGACGGGCATCGACCTGACAAACGGCATCAGCCAGAACAGCGCGGGCGAGGAGGGCGTATACGGCATCCCCGCAGATGACCTGTATGGCCTGCTGAACTTTGGCAACGACCCGGCGGGCAGCGTGCTGTGCGTCATGGATTACAACGGCAACGAGGATCATGCCGTCGGCATGATCAATCTCCTGCTGGAGCGCTACCGCACCGAAAAGCCGGAGGGATACGGCGAGGAGAAACAGGAGCAGCCCGCCGTGCTCTTCTGAGGCAGAGGCGCAATTTGTTACAAGGATTTAATCTTATAGAAACAAAGAGGCGATACGGCTTGTATCGTCTCGCTTTTTGGCTTTACATGTCCTTAAACGGCGCGAACTGTCCGCTTGACAGGCACGCGCGCATGTTGTATCATAAATCCCGCACCGGCACAAGATATGGTGTCGGTCAATGCGGATGTGTACAACATGTTTGAACGTGTTGGCTTTACAAAGAGCAACGAATGGGGGATGACGGGATGCCGGAGAAAATCATCAAGCGCGACGGACGAACGGTCGCCTATGAGGAAGAGAAGATCGTCGCGGCGATTCTGCGCGCGTTTGAGGCGGCGGACAGCGCCAAGGGGCGCGAGGAGGCGCAGCGGCTGGCGCGCATCGTCACGCGCGAGATCAATCGCGACGAGAGCATCGACACGCCGACGGTGGAGGGCGTGCAGGACGTGGTGGAGCGCGTGCTCATCGAGGAGGGCTACGCCAGGACGGCCAAAGCGTACATCCTCTACCGCGCCGAGCGCAGCCGCGCCCGCGAGGCGAAGACGCGCCTGATGCACATTTTGCAGGACATCACGTTCAAGGATGCGGCGGATTCGGATGTCAAGCGTGAGAATGCGAACATCGACGGCGACACGGCGATGGGCACCATGCTCAAGTACGGCAGCGAGAGCGCCAAGCAGTTTTACGACATGTATGTGCTCAACCCGGAGCACGCGCGGGCGCACCGCGATGGCGACATCCACATTCACGACCTCGACTTTTTGACGCTGACGACCACCTGCACGCAGATCGATCTGACGCAGCTCTTTGAGGGCGGCTTCTCCACGGGCCACGGCGTGCTGCGCGAGCCGCAGGACATCGGCAGCTACGCCTCGCTGGCGTGCATCGCCATCCAGTCCAACCAGAACGACCAGCACGGCGGACAGGCGATCGCCAGCTTCGATTACGACATGGCGCCGGGCGTGGCCAAGACGTATATCAAGGAATACCGCCGGGCGCTGGGCGCGGGGCTGGACCTCGTGCTCATGCACCGCGCCGGCGACGACGACGCCAAGCAGCTTCTGCGCCAGATTTACGAGGAGACGGGGCTCGTGCCCACGCTCAAGCCCAACGAGGCGTTTGAGACCGAGCTGCGCGGCCGCCTGCTGGAGATGACGACCGCCGAGACCGCCGATCGCATCATGCGCTATGCGATCAACCGCGGCTATCGCGAGACGGAGCGGCGCACGTATCAGGCGATGGAGGCGTTCATCCACAACCTGAACACCATGCACTCCCGCGCGGGCGCGCAGACGCCGTTCTCCTCCATCAACTACGGCATGGACACCTCGCCGGAGGGCCGCATGGTCATGCGCAATCTGCTGCTGGTCACCGAGAGCGGCCTGGGGCAGGGCGAGACGCCGATCTTCCCGATTCAAATCTTCCGCGTCAAGGAGGGCGTCAGCTACAACCCCGGCGACCCCAACTACGACCTGTTCCGCCTGGCCTGCCGCGTGAGCGCCAAGCGCCTGTTCCCGAACTTCTCGTTCGTGGATGCGCCGTTCAACCTGCAATACTACAAGCCCGGCCATCGCGAGACGGAGATCGCCTACATGGGCTGCCGCACCCGCGTCATCGGCAACGTCTACGACCCGACGCGCGAGGTCTGCAACCGACGCGGCAACCTGTCCTTCACCTCCATCAACCTGCCGCGCATCGCCATCGAGGCCAAGGGCGACATCGACGCGTTCTACCGGATGCTCGATGATCGCATGCGGATGGTCATCGAGCAGCTCGACGAGCGCTTTGAGATTCAGGCGCACAAGAAGGTGCGCAATTATCCGTTCCTGATGGGCGAGGGCGTCTGGCTGGACAGCGAAAAGCTCTCCTGGGAGGACGAGGTGCGCGAGGTGCTCAAGCACGGGACGCTGTCCGTGGGATTCATCGGCCTGGCGGAGACGCTGATCGCGCTCATCGGCGAGCACCACGGCCAAAGTGCGCGCGCCCAGAAGCTGGGCCTTGAGATCATCTCGCGCATGCGCAGGCAGCTCGACGAGATCTCGAATCAGCGCAAGATGAACTACACGCTGCTGGCCACGCCCGCGGAGGGCCTCTCCGGCCGCTTCGTGAAGATAGATCGCGAGCGCTACGGCGTCATTCCCGGCGTGACCGACCGCGAGTATTACACCAACAGCTTCCACGTGCCGGTGTATTATCCCATCAGCGCGTTTGACAAGATCAACATCGAGGGGCCGTATCACGCGCTGACCAACGCCGGCCACATCTCTTACATCGAGATGGATGGCGACCCGACGAAGAACCTCGATGCGTTTGAGGCCGTCGTGCGCGCCATGCACGACGCGGGCATCGGCTACGGCTCCAGCAACCACCCGGTCGACCGCGACCCGGTGTGCGGCTACAACGGCATCATCGGCGACAGCTGCCCCAAGTGCGGACGGCACGAGGAAGAGGTGCACTTTGAGCGCATCCGCCGGATCACGGGCTATCTCGTGGGCACGATGGACCGCTGGAACAATGCCAAGCGCAAAGAGGAACACGACCGCCTCAAGCACGGCATGGCGGAGGACTGAGCGCAAGAGGAAGAGAACATGGACATTCGATTGGCGGGCATCGTGCCCGAATCGATCGTGGACGGGCCGGGCTATCGCCTGGCCGTCTTCGTTCAGGGCTGTCCGCACGGCTGTGCGGGCTGCCACAACCCGGAGACGCACGACTTTGCGGGCGGATACGCATCGACGACCGAGGCGATCATCGCAAAGCTGGGCGCCAATCCGCTCGTGCGCGGCGTGACGCTCACCGGCGGGGAACCGATGATGCAGGCGCAGGCGCTGTGCGAGGTGGCGCAGGCCGCGCGCGACAGGGGATTAAACGTCTGGTGCTACACGGGCTTCACGCTGGAGGCGCTGATGGCGGAAAACAGGCCGGACCGCATGCGCCTGCTGGGCCTTGTGGATGTGCTGGTGGACGGCCCGTACATCGCGCATGAGCGGTCGCTCGATCTGCTCTACTGCGGCAGCCGCAACCAGCGGCTGATCGACATGAACAGGACGCGCGAGGCGGGCGAGATCCGCCTGTTTGAACCGGACGTCTGGTAAAGGAGAACGCACATGACGGAAAAGGAAGCGCGCGCCGCGGCCATTTTGCGCGGCTATGGCGACCGGGCGTATTACGAGGAGATGGTCGACACCATGGCGCGCGGGCAGGCCGACGTGATGGAGGCGGGCGAGCTGGGCGTGCTGCTGCGCCACCGGCGCGCCGGGCTGTACATGCTCGCCGGCGATCCGGCGCGCATGACGGACATGGCCATGCGCCTGCCGCACGACGGCGGCGCCATCGTGCTCCACGGCGCGATCGGCATTCAGAAGGTGCGTGCCATCCGCGAGGCGTTTGGATACGGCCGCGCGGTGCCGTACGTCAACTACGCCTATTACGGCGAACTGCCGCCGGAGGCGGACGGCGCGGACATCCGCCGGCTCGACGAGACGCACGTCGACTTTCTCTATGCGAACTACGGTCATGCGGATCGTGCGTACCTCGCCGGGCGCGTGGCCGACGGCGCGATGATCGGCGCGTACGTGGACGGGGCGCTGGCGGGCTTTATCGGCGAGCACATCGAGGGCTCGATGGGCCTTTTGCACATCATGCCCGCATACAGGCGGCATCATCTGGGCTTCACGCTCGAACGGGCGAACATCCGACGCACGATGCTGCGCGGGCACACGCCGTTTTGCCAGGTGGCGGTGGACAACGCCGCCTCGCGCAGCCTGCAAAGGCGGCTGGGCATGGAGGAGGCGGGCAGCCTGTCCTACTGGATCACGAACGATTCGATGTAAAAGGCCGGCGCAGATCGCCCGGTTTTATACGAAAAAGGCGCTGAAAGCAGCGCCTAATTTTTGTGTGTTTTTTTGCGTCAAAAGCGCTGGAAAAACCTGTCCGGCATTTGAAAAAACGCGTAAAATTTGGTATACTATTATGGTAAGAAAATCCGGCCGGCAGCGCACATCAAATGTCCTGCCGGCAGGCAAGCGGAGGCTTCATGATCCTTCACCTGGGAGACGACGTGTCCGTCCACACGGCGGATATCGTCGCCATCATTGACCTGACGGACACCCACAGCGCCGTGACAGGCGCCATGCTCAATGAGATTCGCCGTCAGAACCGTGTGCTCGCCAAGCAGGGCGTTACGGCCAAATCCGCTGTGATCTGCGCGGGAGCCAGACGGCCCGGCGGCATCACGGAGAACGCGCGCGTGTATCTGTCGCCCATTTCCACGGCGACGCTGATGCAGCGCGCGCACGAAACGATCGAAACGGATATCCGCATGCTCGCCGCGCAAGGGGCGGCTGCCGATCCGAAGGACGAGGAAGAGATGAGGAAATCAAATGGAGAATCGCGAAAACATGACGCCTGAAGAGCGGATGAACGTGCAGGCGCTCGGCGAGCAGGAAAAGGTCACCGAGGCGTACGACGAGAACCAGATTCAGGTGCTCGAAGGCCTGGAGGCGGTGCGCAAGCGTCCGGGCATGTACATCGGCTCCACGGACGAGCGCGGCCTGCACCACCTGGTCTATGAGATCGTGGACAACGCCGTCGACGAGGCGCTGGCCGGGTACTGCACCGAGATCGTCATCACGCTGCACGCGGACGGCTCCTGCTCCGTGCAGGACAACGGCCGCGGCTTCCCGGTCGGCCTGCATCCCAAGCTGGGCCGTCCGGCGGTGGAGGTCTGCCTGACGGTGCTGCACGCGGGCGGCAAGTTCGGCGGCGGCGGCTACAAGGTCTCCGGCGGCCTGCACGGCGTCGGTGCGTCCGTCGTCAACGCCCTGTCCAGACACTTGCAGGTCAACGTCTATCAGGACGGCAAGATCTACCAGCAGGAATACGAGCGCGGCAAGGTCCGCTACGACCTCAAGATCATCGGCGAGACCGAGCGCACCGGCACGACCATCCGCTTCTGGCCGGACGTCAAGGGCGAGGACGACGAGGGCATCTTTGAGACGGGCAACTTCCAGTTCGACGTGCTCAAGACGCGCTTTCGCGAGATGGCGTTCCTCAACCGGGGCATCCGCATCGTCTTTAACGACGAGCGCGGGGAAGAGCGCAAGGAGCGCACGTTCTACTACGAGGGCGGCATCAGCGAGTTCGTCAAGTACCTCAACAAGAACAAAGAGGTGCTCTTCCCGGAACCGATCTACATCAGCGGCATGGTGGGCACGACGAGCGTCGAGGTCGCCATGCAGTACAACGACTCCTACTCCGAGAACATCTTCACGTTCGTCAACAACATCCACACGCCGGACGGAGGCACGCACATGGCCGGTTTCTCCATGGCCATCACCCGCGTGGTCAACGACTACGGCCGCCGCCACAACGTGCTCAAGGCCAACGACGCCAACCTGACCGGCGACGACATCCGCGAGGGCCTGGCGGCCATCGTCTCCGTCAAGCTGGAGGACCCGCAGTTCGAGAGCCAGACCAAGAGCAAGCTGGGCAACAGCGAGGTGCGCACGATCGTCAACTCGCTGGTGGGCAAGCAGCTCTCCGACTATCTGGAGGAGAACCCGCAGCACGCGAAGCTGATTCTGGATCGCTGTCTGGCGGCGTCGCGCGCGCGCGAGGCCGCGCGCAAGGCGCGCGAGCTGACCCGCCGCAAGACGGTGCTTGAGTCCGGCAGCCTGCCGGGCAAGCTCGCGGACTGCTCCGAGCGCGATCCCAGGAAGTGCGAGATCTTCCTGGTGGAGGGCGACTCCGCAGGCGGCAGCGCCAAGATGGGCCGCGACCGCCACTTCCAGGCGATCCTCCCGCTGCGCGGCAAGATCCTCAACGTCGAGAAGACGCGCCTGGATCGCGTGCTGGCCAACGAGGAGATCAAGGCGATGATCACGGCGTTCGGCTGCGGCGTGGGCGAGGACTTTGACATCAGCAAGCTGCGCTACGACCGCATCGTCTGCATGACGGGTGCGGACGTGGACGGCAGCCACATTCGCATCCTGATGCTCACGTTCTTCTATCGCTACATGCGCCCGCTCATCGAGCAGGGCCACGTGTACGCCGCGCAGCCGCCGCTCTACAAGGTGACCTATCAAAAGCAGGAGCGCTACTGCTACTCTGACGCGGAGCTCGATCGCATCATGACCGAGATCGGAAGGGAGAAGAAGCCGGAGGTGCAGCGCTACAAGGGTCTGGGCGAGATGAGCGCCGAGCAGCTCTGGAACACGACCATGGACCCCGAAAAGCGCACGATGCTGCGCGTGTCCGTGGAGGACGCCATCGCGGCGGATGAGATCATGAGCCTGCTGATGGGCGAGAAGGTCGAGCCGCGCCGCGAGTTCATCGAGCAGAACAGCAAGCTCGTCGCCGATCTGGACGTCTGAGAAGGGAGGAAGGACCTTTGGATTTCAAGGACAATCTGCCGGGCAATACGACGGATCTCGACCGCATTCGCCCGATCGACCTGGAACACGAGATGAAAAAGTCCTTCATCTCCTATGCGATGGCGGTCATCATCACGCGCGCCCTGCCGGATGTGCGCGACGGCCTCAAGCCGGTGCATCGGCGCATCCTCTACGCGATGCACGAGCTGGGCGTCACGCCGGACAAGCCCTACCGCAAGTGCGCGCGCATCGTCGGCGACGTGCTCGGTAAATATCACCCGCACGGCGATTCCTCCGTCTACGGCGCTTTGGTGCGCCTGGCGCAGGACTTTGCCACGCGCTATCCGCTGGTGGAAGGGCAGGGCAACTTCGGCTCCGTCGACGGCGACGGCGCGGCCGCCATGCGATACACCGAGGCGCGCATGAGCAGGATGAACACGCTCATGCTCGCGGACATCGACAAGGAAACGGTCGACTTCGTGCCCAACTTCGACGAGACGCTCATGCAGCCGACCGTCATGCCCAGCCGCTATCCGAATCTGCTGGTCAACGGCTCCTCCGGCATCGCCGTGGGCATGGCCACCAACATCCCGCCGCACAATCTGGGCGAGGTCATCGACGGCGTGGTGCGCCTGATCGACAACCCGGAGGCCACCAGCCAGGAGCTGATGGAGTGCATCAAGGGCCCGGACTTCCCGACCGGCGCGCTGATCCTCGGCCGCCGCGGCATCTATGACACGTATACCACCGGCCGCGGCCGCATCATCGTGCGCGCCAAGACCGACATCGAGCCGATGCAGGGCAACCGCCAGCGCATCGTCGTCACCGAGATCCCGTACATGGTCAACAAGGCGGCGCTGGTCGCCAAGATCGCCGAGCTCGTGCACGACAAGCGGCTGGAGGGCAGCAGCGACATCCGCGACGAGAGCGACCGCGAGGGCATGCGCATCGTCATCGAGCTCAAGCGCGACGTGAACGCCGCCGTGGTGCTCAACTACCTCTACAAGCACACGCAGATGCAGGACGCCTTCGGCGCGATCATGCTGGCGCTGGTGGACGGCGAGCCGAAGGTGCTCACGCTGCGCGAGATGCTCTACCATTACCTTGAGCATCAGAAGGACGTCATCACCCGCAGGACGCGCTACGACCTAGACAAAGCCGAGGCCCGCGCCCACATCCTCGAAGGTTTGCTCATCGCGCTGGACAACATCGACGAGATCGTGCGCATCATCCGCGGCAGCGCGAATACGACGGATGCGCGCGCGGAGTTGATGACGCGCTTTGGCCTCTCCGAAAAGCAGGCGCAGGCGATTCTGGATATGCGTCTGGCCCGGCTGACCGGCCTGGAACGCGAGCGGCTGCAGGAGGAATACGCGGAGCTGGAGAAGACCATCGCGTACCTGCGCGCCGTGCTGGCGGATGAGAAGATGGTGCTGGGCATCGTCAAGGACGAGATCCTGGCGATCAAGGAGAAGTACGCCGACGAGCGCCGCACGCAGATCACCGCCATGGACGGCGAGATCGACCCGGAGGACCTCATTCAGGAGGACAGCGTCGTGGTGACGCTGACGCACTTTGGCTATGTGAAGCGCATTCCGCGCGCGACCTACCGCAGCCAGAACCGCGGCGGCAAGGGCGTGATGGGCATGACCACGCGCGAGGAGGACTACGCGGAGAAGCTGCTGGTCACCTCCACGCACGCGGAGATCATGTTCTTCACCAACAGGGGCCGCGTCTACAGCCTCAAGGGCTACGAGATCCCGGAGGCCGGGCGCGCGGCGCGCGGCACGGCGATCGTCAATTTGCTCCAGCTCGACGGCGGCGAGAAGGTGACGGCCATGGTGCCGCTGCCGCGTGAGCGCGAGGAGGGCTATCTGGTCATGGCCACGCGCAACGGCCTGATCAAGAAGACGGGCAGCGACGAATTCGCGAACCTGCGCAAGACGGGGCTCATCGCCATCGCGCTGCGCGAGGACGACGAGCTCATCGGCGTGGAGCTGACCAAGGGCGGCAGCGAGCTGATCATGGCCACGCGCATGGGTCAGGCGATTCGCTTCAGCGAGGATGACGTGCGCGCCATGGGCCGCAATTCGATGGGCGTGCGCTCCATCGATCTGGCGCCGGGCGACGAGGTGATCGCCGTGGCCAGGGTGGAGGCGGGCAAACAGGTGCTCGCCATCACGCAGAACGGCTACGGCAAGCGCACGGAGCTGGATGAATTCCGCGTCCAGAGCCGCGGCGGCAAGGGCATCCTCGCCATGCGCCTGACGGAGAAGACCGGCCCGCTGGCCGCGCAGATGCTCGTCAGCGCGCACGAGGACATCATGCTCATCACGGACGACGGCACGATCATCCGCATGCCGGTGGACGACATCTCCGTGATCGGCCGCGTGTCCCAGGGCGTGCGCGTGATGCGCTTGGGCGACGAGCGGCGCATCGTGGGCGTCACCGCGACCGGGCGCGATGAGGAAGAACCGGCCGGGGACGGCGAAGCCGAAGCGAAGGCCACGGATGAAATGGAATAAAGCATCACGCGAGGGGAAGCCGGTGGGCGGGGCCCGGCCGGCTCCCTTTTCGCATCGGGAGAAGACTGCATGAAGATGAACAAGGGTTTACTCGTATTTCTGGCCGTCGCCGGCGTGAGCATCTCCGGCCCGATGGTCAAGTGGTCGCTGGCGTGCGGCGCGTCGCCCGTGACCATCGCCTTTGGCCGCATGTGCCTGACGGCGCTGGTGCTGCTGGTGCCGGCCATCCGCAGCGGCGAGCTGCTCGCCGTGCTGCGCGCGCCCAGGCGGCAGCTGCTGCTGGCCTGCGCGGCGGGCTTCCTGCTTGCGCTGCATTACACGGCGTGGATGACCAGCCTGAGCTTTGCCTCCACGTTCGTCTCCACGGCGCTGGTGTGCACGCAGCCGCTGTTCGTCGCGGCGCTTTCGGGCATCCTGCTGCACGAGCCGATCAAGCGCGAGGCCGTGCCCGGCGCGATCGTGGCCATCATCGGCGCGGCGCTCATCGCGCTGCTCTCGATGACCGGCGAACACGGCAGCCTGCTGGGCGACGTGCTCGCGCTGCTGGGCGCGATGTTCATCGCGGGGCACTGGCTCTGCGGCCGCGCGGCGCGCCGCGACCTGCCCGCGCTGGGCTACATGACGTTCGTGTACATCGTCACGGCGCTCTGCCTGCTGTGCATTTCCCCGTTCACCGGCGGGCTGCATGCGACGAAAGAATCGCTGGGCGGCATCATCGTGCTGGCGCTGGCGTGCACGCTGGGCGGCCATGCGCTCATGACGTACCTGCTGGGCTACGTCAGCGCGGACGTCGTGTCCTTTGCGCTGCTGGGCGAGCCCATCGGCGCGGCCATCTGGTCGCTTCTGCTCTTTGACGAGCCGGTGACCGTGCCGCTGCTCATCGGCGGCCTGACGGTCATCGCCGGTCTGGCGATGTACACCTATGGCGAGATGCTCGCGGCCAGACGCGGGGGGAAGCGCGATTGACCCTTGCCATTCCTTCGCTTTTTTGATATGATATCCCCATCTGATTTCAAAACACGCGCAGCAGCATGTATGCGCGGAAAGAAGGCGGCTTATGGACGACATCAAAGTGGTGGATCTGCGCGAGATCGCGGCGGATCAGCAGGCGTTTGCGGGCAAAACGGTGACCGTGCAGGGCTGGGTGCGCAACCATCGCAAGCAGAAGAATATCGGCTTCATCGAGTTTTTTGACGGCACTGTGCTCGCGCCGATGCAGATCGTGTACGACGAGCGTGTGGAGGATTTCGCGCGCGTGCAGGCCATCCGCAACGGCTCGGCCGTCTGCGCGACCGGCGCGCTCGTGCTCAGCCCCAGGGGACAGCTGGAGATGCAGGCCGAGCGCATCGCGCTGGAGGGCGACTGCACGGAGGACTATCCGCTCCAGCCCAAGCGCCACAGCCTCGAATTCCTGCGCGAGATCGCGTACCTGCGTCCGCGCACGCGCCTGTTTCAGGCCGTGTTCCGCGTGCGCTCCATCGCGGCGCAGGCGATCCACAACTACTTCCAGACGCGCGGCTACGTCTACGTGCACACGCCGCTGATCACCGGCAACGACGCGGAGGGCGCGGGCAACACGTTCACCGTCACCACCGGGGAGATGGGCAAGCCCTACAGGGCGGAGGACGACTTCTTCGGCCACGCCACGTCTCTGGCGGTGACCGGTCAGCTTGAGGGCGAGACGTACGCCATGGCCTACAAGCGCATCTACACGTTCGGCCCGGCGTTCCGCGCGGAAAACTCCAACACGAAGACGCACGCGGCCGAGTTCTGGATGATCGAGCCGGAGGTCTGCTTCTGCGACCTCGATCAGCTGATGGACCTGGAGGAGGACTTCCTCAAGGCCATCGTCGGCGAGGTGCTCGACAAGGCGATGCCCGAACTGGAGTTCCTGCAGGGCTACGCCAAGAGCAACCTGATCGAAAAGCTCCGCGCGCTCATCGATTCCACCGTCGCGCGCGTCACGCACGAGGAGGCCATCACCATCCTGCGCAACGCGCCGGTGCAGTTTGAGCACGAGGCGCAGTACGGCGAGGACATCTTCAAGGAGCACGAGAAGTATCTGACGGACGTGCACTTCAAGTCCCCGGTCTTCGTCTACGACTGGCCCAAGGACATCAAGGCGTTCTACATGTACCAGAATGACGACGGCAAGACCGTCGCCGCAGTCGATCTGCTCGTGCCGGGCTCCGGCGAGCTGATGGGCGGCAGCCAGCGCGAGACGCGCTACGACCTGCTCGTCGCGCGCATGAACGAGCTGGGCATCTCCACGGAGTCGCTCGACTGGTATCTCAAGCTGCGCCGCTATGGCGGATGCACGCATGCGGGCTTCGGCATGGGCTTTGAGCGGCTGGTGATGTATTTGACGGACATCGAGAACATCCGCGACGTCATTCCGTATCCGCGCACGCCGGGCAACTGCGATTTCTGATTCTTCAGGATTGATGCGGATATGGATGAACGATTTTCAAGGACTGCCCTCATCTTTGGCGATGAGGGCATGTCCCGTTTGAGCAAGAGCCGCGTGGCGGTCTTCGGCGTGGGCGGCGTCGGCGGGCACTGTGCACAGGCGCTGGCGCGCGCGGGCGTGGGCGCGATCGACGTGATCGACAACGACGTGGTCAGCCTGAGCAACATCAACCGGCAGGCCGTCGCCATGACCTCCACGCTGGGCCGGCCGAAGGTCGAGGTCATCCGCGAGCAGATGCTGGACATCAACCCGCAGCTGCGCGTGACCTGCCACCGGATGTTTTACACGCCGGACAACGCGGACGCGCTCGACCTGAGCGCATACGATTACATCGTCGACGCGATCGACACGGTCAGCGCGAAGGTGGCGCTCATCTGCCGCGCGCACGCGGCGGGCGTGCCGGTCATCAGCGCCATGGGCGCGGGCAACAAGCTCGATCCCACGCGCTTTGAGGTCACGGAAATCGAAAAGACGAGCGTCTGTCCGCTGTGCCGCGTGATGCGCGCACAGCTCAAAAAGCGCGGCATCGCGCATCACCGGGTCGTCTTTTCCAGGGAGGAACCGCTGCACATCGTGGCCGACGCGTCGGGCGGCCGTCACGCGCCGGGCAGCGTCAGCTTCGTGCCGCCGGTGGCCGGGCTGATTCTGGCGGGCGAGGTCGTGCGCGCGCTGGCGGGCATGGAGGAGGGCGAGTGATCATGCAGGCGAGTCAAACGACGAGCGCGGACGTCTCTCTGGCGTTCAAGCGCCACATCTTGCAGGAATCCGACGGCTTCGTATCCGAGCCGATGGCCGATCTCTATCGCGTGAATCTCCTCTCGCGGATGCTCGACCGGTTCGATGCGCTCTGCGCGCAGGGGATGAACGAGGCGGCGGCACAGCGGCGTGTGATCGAGGAATACGGCGATATCCCGGCGCAGATGCGCGCGCAGGGCTTTGAGGAGATCGAGCGCGCGCCGAAGAACGCCCAATGGCCGCTGCTCACCGAGGAGCAGGCCCGGCGCTACATCCACGAGCGCGACGCGTATCTGCATCGGACGGCGCTGGGCGTGATGCTGTGCACGGCGTGCGTGACGCCTGTGATGCTTGGCGTCTCCCTGGAAGCGTGGCTGCATAGCGAGTTCTTCACGATCATGGGCATGCTGGGCATGTTAGCGATGATCGCCCTCGGCGTGTACGCCATGGTGACGGCGGCCAAGCCGAAGGACGGGAAACGGGTGAAGAAGGGGCGATTCTCCCTGAGCAGCCGCCTGCGGCGCAAGCTGGAATCTCTCGCCGAGCAGATGGAGGCGAAAGTCCGGCGCCGCAGGGGCAAGGGCATCGCGCTGATCATCAGCTGCCTCGGCCCGGTGCTTGCCGGTGCGGCGCTTTCGGAGGTCTGGTATTCGGACTTCTGGCCGATCCTCGGCGTCGCGGGCATGTTCGTGATGATCGGCGCGGGCGTTTACGAGCTGATCATGGCCGACGGCGAGCGCAAGACGATCAAGCGGCTGCTGGACGAGCGTTAAAGCACCAAAAACTGCGTCCGTGCGCCGCGTAGCGAAGAAGGGAGTCTGAGGGATTTCATCCCTCAGGCGGGGTCTGGGGCCTGCGGCCCCAGCGTTCCCCAAGCGTGAAGCGCCATTCAAAACGGCATAAGAAATCCCGCTCAAGGCACGAGTGCTCTGAGCGGGTCAAAGCTTCGTTCGAGCGCCGCGAAGCGAAGAAGGGAGTCTGAGGGATTTCATCCCTCAGGCAGGGTCTGGGGCCTGCGGCCCCAGCGTTCCCCAAGCGCGAAGCGCCATTCAAAACGGCATAAGAAATCCCGCTCAAGGCACGGATGCTTTGAGCGGGATTCTCTATGCGGCGATGAGATCCACTGTTGCGAATCGAACCCGTTTCCATCGCAGACTGCTGCGCAGCCTGCCCGGAAGCGCGTATTCTCCGGAGCTTTGGGCTGCCGCCCAAACCTGATCGGGACGCCGCCCCGCCCCCGCAAGGGGACCGGAGCCTGCCGCAGCCGGTGGCGGATGCAGGCAGGCGGAGCGTCGGGAATCGCAAGGAGCAACAGAAGGGTGCGACGATGCGAGTTCCTCGCGCCCCTTGCCCACGGTTCGCTTCGCGGCGGTTTAAAGCGGGCAAGAGGAAAACTCAGTTCGCGGAAAGCTGCGCCATCGCGGCGTTCAGGCGGCGCAGGGTCTCCTCGCGGCCCAGCAGGTAGGCCATCTCAAACGCGCCGCCCGGCGTCGCCGCACGGCCCGTGATGGCGATGCGCAGCGGCCAGAGCACGGTCGCGTTCTTCATGCCGGACTCGGCGATGGCGGCCATCACCACGTCGTGCAGATTGGCCTCCGTCCACTCGCCGATGCCCTCGAGCACGGGCTTGATGAACGCGAGCGCGGCCTTGCTGCTCTCGACCGTCGACTTGCTCTTCTTGTTGGTGAACAGCGCCGGATCGAGCGCCGGCATCTCGGCGAGGAAATCGACCATGCCCGGCAGCTGGGAGAAGATCTCCGTGCGGCCCTGAAGCAGCTCGCAGAGGCGGGCGAGGTCAAAGCGGCTTTCGTCGAGCACCTTCGTCAGCCACGGCCTGGCGTATTCGGCGTATGTCTCCGGCGGCATGCGGCGGATATACTCGGCGTTGAACCACGTGAGCTTGTTCATGTCGAAGATCGCCGGGCTCTTGCTGATGCCGTTGGCGTCAAACAGGCGCACGAGGTCGTCCATGGAGAAGAACTCCTCGTTCGTGTCCTTGGGCGCCCAGCCCAGCAGCGCGATGTAGTTGACGATCGCGTCGCGGACGTAGCCCTGCTGGAGCAGGTCCTCAAAGGACGGGTCGCCCCAGCGCTTGCTCAGCTTGCGCACGATCTTCTGCTCGCAGCCGTTCTCGTCGAGGATCAGCGCCCTGGTCTTCTTGTCGCGCAGCACGCTCTCGATCATCACGGGCGGCAGGTGCAGATAGATGGGCGGCGTCCAGCCGAAGGCTTCGTAGAGCAGGTTGTACTTGGGCGAGGAGGAGAGGTATTCCGTGCCGCGCATGACGTGGGTGATGCCCATCAGGTGATCGTCGATGACGTTGGCGAAGTTGTAGGTCGGCAGACCGTCGGCCTTGATGAGCACGTTGTCGTCGAGCGTGTCGCAGTCCACCTCCACGTGGCCGTAGAGCATGTCGTCAAAGGACGCCTTCCCGGTGGTGGGGATGTTCTGGCGGATGACGTACGGCTCGCCCGCGGCGATACGGCGCCTGGCCTCCTCCAAAGAGACGTTGTGCAGGCACTTCTTGTTGTACTTGTACGTGCCGCCGGCGGCGGTCACGGCCTCTCGGTCGGCGTCCAGCTCCTCTTTGGTGCAGAAGCAGCAGTACGCGCCGCCCTTCTCCACCAGCTCCCATGCGTACTTGGGGTAGAGGTCGCGGCGCTGGGTCTGGATGTAGGGGCCGTAGTCGCCGCCCACGTCCGGGCCTTCGTCGTAGTGCAGGCCGGCCTGCTTCATCGACTTGTAGATCAGATCGACAGCGCCTTCCACCTCGCGCTCCTGATCGGTGTCCTCGATGCGCAGGATGAACTTGCCGCCGTGCTTCCTGGCGTAGAGATAGGTGTAAAGCGCGGTGCGCAGGCCGCCCAGGTGCAGATAGCCGGTCGGGCTGGGCGCAAAGCGCGTGCGGACTTCGGTTGACATGATGTGTATCGCTCGCTTTCTCGATGATGTCATTCCACTTTGAAGCTGTCCTTGAGGACGACGACGCGGTTGAACACGGCCTCCTCCTCGGTGGAATCGCTGTCCTTGCAGAAGTAGGCGGTGCGCAGGAACTGGAAGCTGTCGCCGACGCGGGCGCCTGCCAGCCACGGCTCGCCGTAGCCGTGCACCACCTTGAGGGAGTCCGGGTTGACCTGCCGGAGGAAATCGTCGCCGGCGGGCGCTTCGTCCTCGGCGTCCTCCTCGGCGGCGTCCGCAGGCGCGTCCTCGCCGGCTTCGTCGAGGATCAGCACGTCGTAGAGCCGCGCGGTCAGCGGCACGTTCTCTCTGGCGCTGACCCAGTGGATGGTGCCCTTCACCTTGCGCTCCGCGCCCGGCATGCCGGATTTGGAGTCGAAATCAACCGTGCAGTAGACGCAGGCGACGTCGCCGTTCTCGTCGAGGTCGTAGCCCTCGCACCTGATGATGTACGCGCCCTTGAGGCGCACCTCGCCGTCCGGCTTGAGGCGGAAGTACTTCCTGGGCGCGTCGACCATGAAGTCCTCGCGCTCGATGTAGAGCTCGCGGGTCAGCGGGATCGTGTGCGTGCCCATCTCCGGCTTCTTGGGATGGTTCTCGATCTCGCAGGCTTCCACCTTGTCTTCCGGGAAATTGGTGAGCACGACCTTGATCGGATCGAGCACGGCCATGGCGCGCGGAGCGACCTCGTTGAGGTCGTTGCGCACGCAGTGCTCCAGCAGCCGGTGGTCGACGACGGAGTCCGCCTTGGAGACGCCGATGCGGTCGATGAAATCGCGCACGGCGGCGGCGGTATAGCCGCGGCGGCGCATACCGGCCAGCGTGGGCATGCGCGGATCGTCCCAGCCGGCGACGTGATGCTCCTCCACGAGCTTGCGCAGCTTGCGCTTGCTCATGACGGTGTTGGTCAGATTCAGGCGCGCGAACTCGATCTGGCGCGGCTTCTGCTCAAAGCCGCACACGTCCACCACCCAGTCGTAGAGCGGGCGATGAATCTCGTATTCCAGCGAGCAAAGGGAGTGCGTCACGCCCTCCAGCGCATCGCCGATGGGGTGGGCGAAGTCGTACATCGGGTAGATGCACCACGCGTCGCCGGTGCGGTGGTGCGTGGCGTACTTGATGCGGTAGATCGCCGGGTCGCGCAGGTTGATGTTCGGGGAGGCCATGTCGATCTTGGCGCGCAGCGTGCGGGAGCCCTCCGGGAACTCGCCGTTCTTCATGCGCAGAAACAGATCCATGTTCTCTTCGGGCGTGCGGTCGCGGTAGGGGGAGTTCTTGCCCGGCTCCTTGAGCGTGCCGCGATAGGCGCGCATCTCCTCCTTGCTCAGGTCGTCCACGTAGGCCAGACCGCGGCGGATGAGGTCGCACGCGTACTCGAAGATCTTCTCGTACTGCTCGCTGGCGTAGTACACGCCGCCGTATTCAAAGCCGAGCCAGTGGATGTCGTCCTTGATGGCCTCGACAAATTCTTCCTTTTCCTTGGTGGGGTTGGTATCGTCAAAGCGCAGGTTGCACACGCCGCCGAACTTTTCGGCGGTGGCGAAGTCCACCGTCAGCGCCTTCACATGGCCGATATGCAGATAGCCGTTGGGCTCGGGCGGGAAGCGGGTCTGGACGCGGCCGCCGTTCTTGCCCTCGGCCAGGTCGCTTTTGATGGCTTCCCAGATAAAATTGCTCTTCTCCCTGATTTCTTCCGCCATGGGAATCCCTCCTTAGAATACTCCTTCTGTAGTATCCATAATACGACAGTATACTATACCTGCGAACGGGACGCAAGCGTTCTCAAAAAATATTGTGATATCTGCCATTTTGCGCCGTTTGCCGCAGAGAAAAGACGTCAAAATACACCCGCAAAATTGTGGGGAATTGTGAAAAATTGAGCGAAAGGTGTTCCGTTTGGCAAGGGGGTGTGCTATAATAAAGCAGTTGCATATACCAACCATTTTTCCATCCCATTCATCAGGAGAAGGAGGACACACAATATGCAGTATTCCCGTGAAGTGGAAGAAATGATCTGCGTGGCTAAGGGCCCGAATCACGGCCCGGCGCCCATCCCGGAGGAGGGCAAGTGGGTGCAGGCCAAGCAGATTACCGACATCTCTGGCTACACCCACGGCATCGGCTGGTGCGCGCCGCAGCAGGGCGCCTGCAAGCTGTCCCTGAACGTGAAGAACGGCGTCATCGAAGAGGCCCTGGTGGAGACCATCGGCTGCTCCGGCATGACCCATTCCGCGGCGATGGCTTCCGAGATCCTGCCGGGCAAGACCATCCTGGAGGCGCTCAATACCGACCTCGTGTGCGACGCCATCAACACCGCCATGCGCGAGCTGTTCCTGCAGATCGTCTATGGCCGCACCCAGTCCGCGTTCTCCGACGACGGCCTGCGCATCGGCGCCGGTCTGGAGGATCTGGGCAAGGGCCTGCGCTCCATGGTCGGCACCATGTACGGCACCAAGGCCAAGGGCACCCGCTATCTGGAGATGACCGAGGGCTACGTGCTCAAGATGGCGCTGGACAAGGATGATCAGGTCTGCGGCTATCAGTTCCTGTCCCTGGGCAAGATGATGGACGCCATCAAGAAGGGCATGTCCCCGAACGAAGCGTACGAGAAGAACATCGGCACCTACGGCCGCTTCAAGGCCGAGGACGGCGCTGTGAAGTGGATCGATCCGCGTACCGACAAGTAAGAAGGAGGCGTACGAAAAATGGCTCTGTTTGAAAACTATGAAGGTCGTATGCCCCAGCTCCAGCCGGTTCTGGACAAGTACGGCTTTAAGAACTTTGACGAGGTCAAGGCCTACACCAACAGCAAGGGCGTGGATGCCTACAGCATCGTGGAGAGCACCCAGCCCATCTGCTTTGAGAACGTGAAGTGGGCCTACGAACTGGGCGCGGCCATCGCCATGAAGAAGGGCGTCAAGACCGCCGCCGAGGCCGCCACCTGCATCGGCGAGGGCCTGCAGGCTTTCTGCATTCCGGGTTCCGTCGCGGATCAGCGCCAGGTCGGCGTGGGCCACGGCAACCTGGGCGCCATGCTGCTGGATGAGAACACCGAGTGCTTCGCCTTCCTGGCCGGCCACGAGTCCTTCGCCGCCGCCGAGGGCGCCATCAAGATCGCGCTCAACGCCAACAAGGTGCGCCGGAAGCCGCTGCGCGTCATCCTCTGCGGCCTTGGCAAGGATGCGGCCATGATCATCTCCCGCATCAACGGCTTCACCTACGTGCAGACCAAGTACGATTACCTCTCCGCCGACGTCAAGGAAGACCACGCGCTGACCATCGTCAGCAAGACCGCCTATTCGAGCGGCGATCGCGCGAAGGTCAACTGCTACGGCGCGGACGACGTGCGCGAGGGCGTGGCCATCATGTGGCACGAGAATGCGGACGTCTCCATCACCGGCAACTCCACCAACCCGACCCGCTTCCAGCACCCGGTCGCCGGCACCTACAAGAAGGAGCGCCTGGAGGCCGGCAAGAAGTACTTCTCCGTCGCTTCCGGCGGCGGCACCGGCCGCACCCTGCATCCGGACAACATGGCGGCCGGCCCGGCCTCTTACGGCATGACCGACACCATGGGCCGCATGCACAGCGACGCCCAGTTTGCGGGCAGCTCCTCCGTCCCGGCGCATGTCGAGATGATGGGCTTCCTGGGCGCGGGCAACAACCCGATGGTCGGCATGACCGTCGCCGTTGCCGTGGCCGTGCAGCAGGCGATGGCGAAGTAAGCAGTCGCCACCCCGACACAATCGCATACCGCAGCGCCGTCCCGGTTTTTCGGGGCGGCGCTGCTCTGTCTGTCCAAAAGAAAAACCACCGCTGGCCAGTGGCTTTGATAAATATCCTGAAATCTGGACATCCGCGCATTGACAATGCAAAAATATCGTCATATAATGAATGTGTCATTTTAAGCCTATACGGTCAAGAAAGAGGGGAAGACCTATGCGCGGCACCCAAAGGATGAAGTTTTTGATTGCACTCCTGATCGCGGCCTTCCTGCTGCCGGCGTCTGCGCTGGGGGATTCCGCCATTGTCGTCCCTGAAGCGATTGATGTCGGGTATCACCGGTATATCGAGTACACGCCGGGCGAGCCTGTGACCATCACGCTGCCTGTGGCGCCATCCTCGGAGAAGGGAACCATCCATTACCGCTGGTGCTTGTGGGATGAGGAGGAAGACAAAGAGACGGTGCTGTCTGAAGGGGAAGATCAGGTGCAGCTGACGCACGTCTTCTCCAAGGCGGACGATGGAAACATCATGCGTGTTCATCTCTCATTGACCCCTGACTTTGTGGGCAACGATGTGTGCTCGTATCCCACGGATTTCATCTTGCTGGATGAGACAAAGGGATGGCCGCATCCGCCGCAGGAAGAAGCGCCGTATTTTCGCGACATCTGCATCGTCGGCGAGTCCGGCGTACGCGTGTCGCTTCCGGAGGCCCAAACCGGAACGGCAGGAAAGCGGATCACATACTGCTGGTATGGCGAATATGGAGACGGATGGAGTAATCAGATTCTGCAGAGCGACCAGCCCGTCATGGAGATCAGCGCAGGCATGAACGATGCGAATAATCCGCTGGTCGGCATGTGGTGCCAGTACGGCAATGCAGGCGAGGGGTATCCCTTGGAATACAACACCTATTTCAGGGTGGAGTTTCTGGATGCGCAGCGCGCGATTGTCGAGAAGGCGTTCACCCCAAGTGAGCTGGACGAGATTTCAAACGTCGCGCAGCGGGAGTTTGAAAGCACGCAGGCGCTTGATGCCTACATGCGCGGGCAGCTTGAAATCCAGTCGGGCATTCAGTTCGGCGGTCTGTCCTCGGATACGGCCCTGAGCGGCGCGAAACTGTACGATGTGGAAATCAATGCAGGTGTAACCGAACACGCTGTTCTCGTCAGCCTGCCGTATCCGGAGGGCACGAACGCAGAGGATTACGACTTTGTCGTGGCGCATCTGATGATGTCGGGTGAGCGAGCGGGGGAAATCGAATACCCCGCCGTCACGGAGACGGAGGATGGATTGCAGTTTACGCTGACGGGCCTTTCGCCCGTGATGATGGCGTGGAAGGCTGAGGTGAACGCCGTCGATATCCCGCTGATGGGCGATGAGACGCCCCTGGCGGCATACGCGCTGTTGGCGCTCTCTTTCGTCGGCGCATTGATCTGGCTGGCGCGGCGCAGGACATGACGCAAGCCGTTCTTCCCGGAGTCGTGCAAACACCTTGACAAATCCATATCAATTCTGTACAATATACTCCGTCTTCGAGCCCCGTCTCCTAATGCTCAGGCGATGGATGCGGGGCCGCGCCAGGGCATTGGCACAGGGTTGCGCGGGAAACGGCGCGGCCTTCCGGTTTGAAAAGGAGACGGATTACAGGGATTGTCGTCCGCATCCTCATGGGCTGCGGGCGCTTTTTTGTGTCCGCCGGCGGAAAGGAATGAACCGTCATGAAAGAACAACCCTTGGCTTCGGCGCGCCGCGCGCGGCTGTGCCTGCTGGCGCTCGCCGCGCTGCTGGCGGCGCTGTTTCTCGCGTCGTTCGTCCTGGGCCGATACGACGTGCCCATGACGCAGGTCGTGCGCATCCTGCTTGCCCAGGTGTTCCCGCTGGAGGAGACGTGGTCGGCCAACATGCGCGCGGTGGTCGTCAACGTCCGCCTGCCGCGCATCGCGCTGGCCTGCCTGGTGGGCTGCTGCCTGTCGCTGGCGGGCGCGGCGTTTCAGAGCGTCTTTCAAAACCCCATGGCCGCGCCGGACATTCTGGGCGCGTCATCGGGCGCGTGCTTCGGCGCGGCGCTGGCCATTTTGCTGGGCATCTCCCACGGCGGCATCACGCTCATGGCGTTTGCGTTCAGCCTGCTGACCGTGGCGCTCGTGTATCTGATCGGCATGCGCACGCGCGGCAGCCGCACGGTGAGCATCCTGCTGGCGGGCGTGATGGTCTCCTCGCTCTTTTCCGCCGGCACGTCGTATATCAAGCTGGTCGCCGATCCGAGCAACGAGCTGCCCGCCATCACCTATTGGCTGATGGGCAGCCTCTCCGGCGCGCGCCTTGACGACGTGGCCTTTGCCGTCGTGCCCATGATCATCGGCGCGGTGCCGCTGCTGCTGGTGCGCTGGCGCATCAACATGCTGACGCTGGGGGAGGAGGAGGCCGCGGCGCTGGG
Source organism: uncultured Clostridia bacterium (assembly GCA_944333055.1). Classification (GTDB taxonomy): domain Bacteria; phylum Bacillota; class Clostridia; order Christensenellales; family Aristaeellaceae; genus Ventricola. Next base: position 42,872 of record CALVKT010000016.1, on the reverse strand, counting down.
CGTGCACACCGGCGCGCTGCGGCTGTGCGTGGTGCTGTGCGCCACGTTTCTGACCGCGGCGAGCGTGGCGGTCAGCGGCATGATCGGCTGGGTCGGGCTGGTCATCCCGCACCTGTGCAGAAAGCTGGTGGGCAATGATTGCCGCTATCTGCTGCCCGCGTCCATGCTCATGGGCGCGAGCTTCCTGCTGCTGGTGGACAACGTATCGCGCAACCTGATGGCCACCGAGATCCCCATCGGCATCCTCACGGCGTTCATCGGCGCGCCGTTCTTCATCTATCTGATGACCAGAAGGGGGAATATCCTGTGAGCCTGTGCGTGCAAAACCTCGGCTTCTCCTACGGCGGCGCGCCGGTGCTTTCGGACGTCTCCTTTACGCTGGAGCGCGGCGAGTTCCTCTCCGTGCTCGGCCCCAACGGCGTGGGCAAGAGCACGCTGTTTCGCTGCATTCTGGGCCTGCTGCACGGCTATTCCGGCATGATCTCCTCGGACGGCGAGGATCTGCGCGCGCTCTCGCGCCGGGAGACGGCCAAGCGCATCGCCTACATCCCGCAGATCAACCGGCCCGCGTTCGGCTATTCGGTGCTGGACACCGTGCTCATGGGCACCACGCGCCAGCTCTCCGCATTCGCCCAGCCCGGCGCGGCGCAGGTGCGTCTGGCGCGGGAAGCGCTCTCGCGCGTGGGCGCGGCGCATCTGGAGGCGCGCGACTTCACGCACATCTCCGGCGGCGAGCAGCAGCTCGTGCTGATCGCCCGCGCCATCGCGCAGCAGGCGGACATGCTGGTCATGGACGAGCCGACGTCGGCGCTCGACTTCGGCAACCAGCTCCGCGTGCTGCGCCTGGTGCGCGGGCTGGCGGCGGAGGGTTACGGCGTGCTGCTCTCCACGCACAACCCGCAGCACGCGCTGACGTTCGCCACGCGGATCCTCGCGCTCTCCGGCGGCCGTGTGGCGGCGCTGGGCGCGCCGCAGGACGTGCTCACGGGTGAACTGATCGAGCGGCTCTACGGCGTGCGCGCCGCGCTGGCCGATACGCCGGGCGGGTGCGTGATCGTGCCGGTGATGGATGCGCCGGATGGGGAGGGACGCGCGTGATTCCGGCCTTTGCATTCGCCGCGTATTCCGGTACGGGCAAGACCACGCTGCTGGAAGCGGTCATCCGTGCGCTCAAGGCGCATGGCTTGCGCGTGTGTGCGATCAAGCAGGACGCCCATCACATCGAGATCGACCGGGAGGGCAAGGATTCCTGGCGCTTTGCGCAGGCGGGCGCGGACATGACCATCGTCAGCGGGCCGGAGGTGACGGCCGTGGTCGAGCATCGCACGCGCACGCTGCGCGACAACCTCGCCATGGCGCACGACGTCGATCTGATACTGGTGGAGGGCTACCACTGCGAGGAGATCCCGCGCATCGGCATCTGCCGCCGGGCGGCGGGCCGCGGCCTGCCCGATGCGCCGGAGCGCTTTGCGGCCATCGTCACGGACGATCCGTCGATCGGCGGGGACTGCCCGCACTTTGCGCTCGACGACGTGCAGGGCATCTGCGCGTTTCTCATCGAGCAGGCCGCGCGAATGTGCGCGCCGGAGATTTCCGGCGGACGGAAGCCTTTTTGCGCGTCGGGGACTGAAGGATGCCCGGAAGACGGATACAAGGGATGCACGACACAGGAACGGCAAAAGAGATGACGCTGTTTCGGCTTGCCGCCTGCGGCTTTGCCTGTACGGCGGCGTATTCTGCTATGCGCGTGCGCCGGCGGTGTGGACGAGGCGGCTTGGACGGCGCGCCGATCGCGCGCAGATCCTTCCGATGAAGCGAGAAAATCCCCGCAGGGCACGTGCGTGTCCGGCGGGGATTGTGCATGGGAGAAAAATCCCGGAACCCTTTCGGATTCCGGGACGGGGATCACTTCGCGAAGACCTTCTTGAGCTGCACGAAGCGCGGCAGGCCATCTTCCGTGACCATGCCCGTCTCGCCCTGAATGAGCGGCAGGCAGTAGTCGATGAAGTCCTGGGTGACGCCGTTGTGCGCCTCGTTGATCCAGGCGAGCGGCACCTTCTTTTCGGTGTTGGCCACCATGCTCAGGTCAAAGAGCTTGGGCGTGCAGGTGTAGCCGTTCTCGTCGCGGGTGCAGGCGAAGCCGACCATCTTGTCGGTCTCACCGGCGACGGCGGCCTCCACGGCGACCTTGCCGGACAAGAAGGACTCGGCGATGTCGGTGCCGGAGGCGCAGTGCGCGGCGCAGCGCTGGAGCAGGCTCAGCTCGATCGGGCGCACCTTGACGCCGGTCGCCGCCTTGACCACGTCGGCCAGGCGCGCGGCCAGACCGCCCAGCTGGGCATGGCCGAAGCCGTCGGTGCCGGAGGTCTTCGCCTCGGAGACGAACGTGCCGTCGGCGTAGTGCACGCCCTCGGACACGGCCACGATGCAGTTCTTCTTCTCCGCGTACACGCGCTTGACGTCGGCGATGAACTGATCCATGTCAAAGTCGACTTCCGGCAGGTAGATCAGGTCGGGGCCGTCGCCCTTGGTGCCCGCCAGCGCGGCGGCGGCGGTCAGCCAGCCGGCGTGACGGCCCATGCACTCGACGATGGTGATCATGCCGGTGTCATAGACCTGGCTGTCGCGGGAGACCTCCATGAAGGAGGTGGCGATGTACTTGGCGGCGGAGGCGAAGCCCGGGCAGTGGTCGGTGCCGGCCAGATCGTTGTCGATCGTCTTGGGCACGCCCATCACGCGGCATTCGTAGCCCACGCGGCTCATGTACTTGGAAATCTTGTTGCAGGTGTCCATGGAGTCGTTGCCGCCGTTGTAGAAGAAGTAGCGGACGTCGTACTTCTTGAAGATCTCCAGAATCCGCTTGTAGTCGGTGTCGTCCACGTCCGGATCGGCGATCTTATAGCGGCAGGAGCCCAGCGCGGAGGACGGGGTGTGGAGCATGTTCTCCAGCTCGCCGGCGTCCTCTTCATCCATGATCATCAGCTCGTCGTTCAGAACGCCCTTGATGCCGTGATACGCGCCGTACACCTTCGTGATGTTCGGGTTCTCCAGACCGGCCTTGATGACGCCGTACGCGGAGCAGTTGATCACGGCGGACGGGCCGCCGGACTGGCCGACGATCAGCGCGCCAACGAGAATGTTTTCAGGCATTGGATATGACCTCCCCTTGATGTTACCCTGTTGAGATGGGAAATCCGCATGAATTCCCAAACGAACATACTATATCATAAAGCCGGAAAATTGGCAATTCTTTTTTCGCTTCCAAACCCGTTCCAAACCCGTTTGCGAACCCGTGTCCGGGTTGCTTTCGCCGCAGGGCGCGCACGCGCGGCCGTTGTGCAAAAAAGTGCTTTTAAATCGCGCATGAATACGGTATAATATTTGCCAAAGGAACCGTAACTAAGGAGTGATGGGTTTGAGCGAATACATCATCGAAATGCTGAACATCACCAAGGAGTTTCCGGGGATCATTGCCAATGACGACATCACTTTGCAGCTCAGGAAGGGCGAAATCCACGCGCTGCTGGGCGAAAACGGCGCGGGCAAATCGACCCTGATGAGCGTGCTCTTTGGTCTGTATCAGCCGGAGAAGGGCGAGATCCGCAAAGACGGCGAGACCGTGCGGATCAAGGATCCCAACGACGCCAATGCGCTGGGCATCGGCATGGTGCACCAGCATTTCAAGCTGGTCGAGGTCTTTTCCGTGCTGGACAACATCATCCTGGGCGTGGAGCCCGCCACGAAGGCGTTCGGCTTTCTGCAAAAGGCGGAGGCGCGGCGCAAGGTGATCGACCTGAGCGAGCGCTACGGCCTCAAGGTCGATCCCGACGCGATGGTGGAGGACATCACCGTGGGCATGCAGCAGCGCACGGAGATTCTCAAGATGCTCTACCGCGACAACGAGGTGCTCATCTTCGACGAGCCGACCGCCGTGCTCACCCCGCAGGAGATCGAAGAGCTGATGAAGATCATGAAGGGGCTGGCCGCCGAGGGCAAGTCCATCCTGTTCATCACGCACAAGCTCGACGAGATCAAGGCGGTGGCCGACCGCTGCACGGTGCTGCGCAAGGGCCACTGCGTCGGCACGGTGGACGTGGCGGCGACCAGCAAGGAAGAACTCAGCGAGATGATGGTCGGCCGCAAGGTGCAGCTGGTCATGGACAAGCAGCCCCAGCAGCTGGGCGAGAGCGTGCTGAGCGTGCAGAACCTGACGGTGAGGAGCAAGCGCCACGGCAAGGCGCTGGTCAACGACGTCTCCTTCAACGTGCGCCAGGGCGAGATCGTGTGCATCGCGGGCATCGATGGCAACGGCCAGAGCGAGCTGGTGTACGCGCTCACGGGTCTGATGAAGGCGGAGAGCGGCCACATCTTCCTGGGCGATCGGGACATCACGCACCTGTCCGTGCGTGCGCGCAACTGCGCGGGCATGAGCCATATCCCGGAGGACCGCCATAAGCACGGCCTCGTGCTCGATTACACGCTGGAGAACAACCTGGTGCTCAAGCGTTACTTTGAAAAGCCGTTCTCCGAGAAGGGGTTCCTCAAGTTCGGCGAGATCCGCGCCTATGCCGACCGCCTCATCGAGCAATACGACGTGCGCAGCGGTCAGGGCGCGGTGACCCCCGCGCGCAGCATGTCCGGCGGCAACCAGCAAAAGGCGATCATCGCCCGTGAGATCGATCTGGGCAACGACCTGCTGATCGCCGTGCAGCCCACGCGCGGCCTGGATGTCGGCGCGATCGAGTACATCCGCAAGGAGCTGCTGCGCCAGCGCGACAGCGGCAAGGCGGTGCTGCTCGTCTCGCTGGAGCTTGACGAAGTGCTGGAGGTGCCCGACCGCATTCTCGTGATGTACGAGGGCGAGATCGTCGGCGAGCTCGATCCGCGCCATACCACCGCCGGGGAGCTGGGCCTGTACATGGCCGGTGCGCAGCGAAAGGGATAAGGAGGACGCGCATATGGAGAACAAAAAACCCTCGCTCAGCAGCCGGCTGGCTTCCTCGGAAGCGCTCATCTCGGTTGCCGCGTCGCTGATCTGCATCGCCATCGGCCTGCTGCTGGGCGTGGTGGTGCTGGCAATCATCGACGCAGAGCACGCCATCCAAGACGGCCTGATGGTCATCCTCAAGAGCGGCATCCGCAGCCCGCGCAACATGGGCACGGTGCTGGCCAACGCCGCGCCGCTGATCATGACCGGCCTGTCCGTCGGCTTCGCCTTCAAGACCGGCCTGTTCAACATCGGCGCCGCCGGCCAGTACACGCTCGGCGCGTTCGGCGCGCTCTACTGCGCCATCGTGCTGCAACTGCCGTGGTACCTGTGCCTGCTGGCCGCGATGGCGCTGGGCGCCGTCTGGGGCGCGATTCCGGGCTTTTTCAAGGCATATCTGAACATCAACGAGGTCATCACGGCCATCATGTTCAACTGGATCGGCCTGTACATGGTCAACGACATCATGTACGGCAAGGGCCAAAGCCCCATGTACGACCTGGCGACGACCAAGACGTACAGCCTGCGCAAGGTGGCCAAGGGCTCCATGATCCCCAGCTGCGGCATGAGCGACCTGTTCGGCAAGCTGCAATCCGTGACCATCGCCATCTTCATCGCCATCTTCTTTGCGATTGTGGTGTACGTCGTGCTCAACAAGACGACGTTTGGCTATGAGCTCAAGGCCTGCGGCTTCAACAAGAACGCCGCACAGTACGCGGGCATCAACGACAAGCGCAACATCGTCCTCTCCATGACGATCGCGGGCGCGCTCGCCGGCGTGGGCGCGGGCCTGTTCTACCTGTCCACCGTTGCGGAGTGGAACCCGCAGGTCTCCACCGCGCTGCCGGCCATGGGCTTCAACGGCATCAGCTCGGCGCTGCTGGCCTGCTCCAATCCCATCGGCACCATCTTCTCCTCGCTGTTCATCTCGTATATCACCGTCGGCGGCACGAAGCTCTCCACCGAGTATTACACCAAGGAGATCGCCGACGTCATCACCGCGCTGATCATCTACCTGTGCGCGTTCTCCATGCTCTTCAGGAGCAAGATTCGCGCGCTGCTTGCGGGCAAGGCGCGCCGCACGGGTCTGGGGAAGGGAGGCGACAACTGATGTTTCTGCTGTTGAAATACACGCTGCTCTACACGGTCGTCCTGATGCTCGTCGCGCTGGGCGGCATGTTCTCCGAGCGCAGCGGCATCATCAACATCGCGCTGGAGGGCATCATGGTCATCGGCGGCCTGATCGGCGTCATCGCCATCAACCTGATGCCGGAGGGCGCGAGCGTCCTGTCCATCGTCGTCTGCTCGATCACGGCGGCGGCCGTCGCCGGCATGCTCTATGCCGCGCTGCTCGCTTTTGCCTCCATCAATCTCGGCGCGGACCAGACCATCGGCGGTACGGCGCTCAACATGCTGGCCACCGCGCTGGCCATGGTCATCGCCAAGGGCTTCAACGGCTCCGCGTCCGCGAAGCTCGACTACAGCAACCGCCCGTTCGTCTATGACATCGGCCCGCTGACGGTCAACGTGTTCCTGTTCATCGGCATCGTCATCCTGATCCTGTCCTACGTGGTGCTCTACAAGACGCGCCTGGGCCTGCGCCTGCGCGCGTGCGGCGAGCATCCGCAGGCGGCGGACAGCGTGGGCATCAACGTCTACAAGATGCGCTACATCGGCGTGCTGATCTCCGGCGCGCTGGGCGGCATCGGCGGCATGGCGTACATCATCCCGCCCGTGTCCAGCTGGAACTTCGAGGTCGGCGTCTCCGGCGCGGGCTTCCTCGCGCTGGCGGTCATGATCTTCGGCCAGTGGAAGCCGTTCCGCATCTTCTTTGCGGCGGTGTTCTTCGCGCTGTTCAAGTCGCTGGCGAATATCGCCAGTTCCATCCCCGCGATGGCGGCGCTGGACTGGACGCAGAACATGTACAACATGATCCCGTTCATCGCTTCGATGATCATTCTGGCCTTCACCAGCAAGAAGTCAAGAGCGCCCAAGGCGGAGGGCGTGCCCTACGACAAGGGCTCCCGGTAAGCCGAAGCCGCATCAAAAGCGCATACGAAAAGGGAAGACGGCGCGCGTCTTCCCTTTTGTCGTGGCTGAAATTCAGAATTCCTTGTTTTCGTAGCGGCGGCACCAGGTGTATTTGGAGATGGCGCTGCGCTGCGCGGTGATGCCGCTGAGGATGGCCTGAATGTGGCTGGGCAGGAAATGGTCGTACTTGACCTCCAGAATCTCCACCGGGGTGTCAAACACAGGATAGGTGGGGATGTCCTTGTTGAACAGGTCATTGGAGAACAGGCCCGTGCGCAGCTGCTTGTCAAACGTCACGCGGACTTCCTCGGCGGGATGGATGTACGCCTCGCGCACGTAGTCGACGATGACCGCGGGGCGCAGCAGGTGCGTGCGCATCTCGCGGAACATGTCGTGAAAGAGCGGATGGCGCATGCGCTGCAAGCCTTCCGGATCGCCCGCGATGAGCTGCTCGGCCAGATCGCGGGGGATGGTGACGGACTGCTTGGAGATCAGATCGCCGTACTTGCTCTTGCATTCGAGCTTGATGAGGCGGTCTTCAAAGTTGTAGATGCGGATGCGGTACTTCTTGCGGTTGCCCACGCCCGCGACCTTCTCCTCCAGCGCATCATCGTTGATCGTGTCAAAGTACAGCGAGCGAATGTGGTACTCGTTGTTCTCGTCGCCATTGGGATCGCGCTGCATCACCGGGGCGAGCACGCCGCGCAGAACGCGCATCTCGGCCGGGGTGATGAAATACTTGAGCTCATGCCGCAGCGGGATGTTGCGTAGGATTGGCATAAGGGGGCGCTCCTTTTCTCAAAGATGCTCGGACGGGGCCGCGCGCGGCCTCGCCCTGCGCAAAGGGCACTGCCCTTAGTTGCCCGCTTCGGACTGGCAGGCGATCAGGGTTGCGTTGTGCACGCCCTGGGTATCGAGCAGCTTGTTGACGATGTCAAAGCGCTCGCGAAGCTGCACTTCGACGGTCAGCTCCACGCCGCCGGGGGTCACGGTCTTGCTGCGCAGGCGCTGCACCTTGATGCGGCGGATGAACGCCATGACTTCCTCCTCGGCCTCGGCGTCATAGTGCGCCACGAGCAGGAAGGTGTTCGGGGAGCGCAGGCGGAAGAACGTCATGGCCAGCTGCGTGATGGAGATGCCCGCCACGACGACCAGCGCGATGGTGTAGAGCTCCGCGCCCAGCAGGATGCCCATGGTCAGGCTCCAGAACATGTAGGCGGTGTCCAGCGGGTCCTTGACCGCGGTGCGGAAGCGGACGATGGACAGCGCGCCGACCATGCCCATGGACAGGGCGATGTTCGACTTGATGCACATGACGACCGGCGTGGTGATCATGCACAGCATGATCAGCGTGGTCGCAAAGGACGGGGAATAGAGCACGCCGCGGAACGCCTTGCGATAGACCAGCGCGATGATCAGGCCAACCAGAAAGCCCATGGCGAGCGCGAGCACCATCTTCATGGGCGTAAGGCTGGCCATCTGCTGGGAAAACCACTCGTTGACGCTTGCGTCGTTGATGATGTTGTTCATGGGATGAATCCTCCTCTAAAGCCTTTGACTTTGAATGTATCAATGAAGGACACGCGGGAGCGGCCTGTCATTCCTCGGGTTTTTCGGGGCAGGGGCCGAAGTAGGCGACCATCTGCTCCTCGGTCAGGTTGAAGTAGGAGATGATCTCCTGCCAGATGTAATACGGCCTGCGCGGGAAGATGCGCGTGAGCATGCGCTCGCAGCGGGATACCCAGTAGTTGTAGCCGCCTTCGGCGTTCTTGGGCTGATCGAAGCTCACCTTCGGGTGAACCTCGGCGGCCCAGCGCTGCATGTGCATCTGCATTTCGGGCTTGATCTCGGCGATCATCTCGTTGAACAGGTTCGTCATGTTCTCAGTGGTCAAGACCGTCTGGAAAAGCTCGCCGTAGCGCCGCAGGAACTTGTCCTGAATTTCCGGCACCTTGATCAGCTCGCTCATGAACAGGTTCGACTTGATGTTGTAGTTGCCCATGCCGCCCTCGCGCAGCACGTACTCCACGCCGCCGACCAGTTCGCTGCGGTTGTTCAACACGCTGAAGAAGCCCCAGTCGCTGTCGTAGAAGAGATAGCGCCACTTGCCGTCGCCGGACTTGGCGTTGCGGTAGAAGCGGATGTTGCCCGGGTCGGTGTTGCCAAAGAACGACTCGAAGATGAAGTAGTCGATCATGTTGTCGACGTCGATCTGCGAGATGACGTACTCGTAGGCTTCGCGGTCGTTGACCAGATCGTGATCCTTGACATATTCGTACAGCGCTACGTAGTCATCGCCGTCGCCCTGATTGACCTGTTCGTAGGAGAGACCGTCGGACTCAAGCAGGTCGATGTCCTCCGCGTTCTCCCAGCCCTCGTGCTGGGCGACCATTTCGGCGCCCGCGCGCTCGCGCATGTTGTAGTGGCCCCAGTATTCGCCGTTGATGTAGACGATGACGGGCTTCCACGCCTGCGTGGCCACGCTGCTGCCGCTCTGGTCGATCAGCCGGGCCTGCATGCCGTCAATGACGCGCGAGTACAGGCCGTCCTGGCCGCCGTTGCGCAGCACGAAGCTGACATAGGATTCATAGGGGCGGTCGTCAAAGAGCGCGTAGTCAAAGCTGCTCTTGCCGTACTGGCCGTCCGCCTTGATGTAGAGGCTCTTTTGCGGCATGTCCAGCGAGAACTGGCCCATGACGCGGAACGTCATGCCCTGGCTGAGCTGCTGCACGCCGCTCTCATCGTAGTATTCGACCCAGCCGCCGAACCAGTTCTTCTGCCAATAGGTCGCATTGTCCCACGGCCGCTCCTGTGTTTCGCGGTCGCGCTGCGGGCCGCCGGCGAACATGCCGGTCTCCTCGTTCCACAGGTTGTCCGGGTCGGTCGTCAGGCAGACGATGGGCATCGTGTGATAGACGGAGACGAGATACGTCTGGGAGACGACCTGCGAGGGCTCCACGCCGTCGCGGAAGGCGCGCGCGCGCAGCACGGTGTTCTTCTCGATTTCGATGGGCCCGGTGTACAGCGGCGAATCCTCGTCGGGGTCGCTGCCGTCGAGCGTGTAGCGCACCGTGGAATGGGCCGGGACGGAGATCGTCACGGCCTCCTCGCCGCGCAGCGGGCGCTCGTACACGCCGCCGGGCACGTCGATGGTCGGCTGATCGGCAAAGCCGATGAAGCCCTGCCCGTTCTGCGCGCCCGGGGTGGGCGAGGAGTAATAGAACAGGCCCGCCTGGCCCAGCGTGCGGCCATAGGAGACGTCGTCGTAGAGCTGGGGGACGACCACCTTGTCCAGGATCTCGCCCGTGGGCGTGGACAGGCAAACGGTTTCGCCCTCCTTGGCGAGGTTGTAGTTCGTAAAATAATAAACGCCGTCCTTGGTCGTCTGCGTCGTGTCGCAGTAGATGACCAGATAGCTGTTGTTTTCAAGCGTGATGTCGGGAAGCTGCCATTTGCGCGGTTTTTTGATGTTGTCGGACAGGCCGTAACCCTTGAGGTTGACGGCCTGTCCGCTCATGTTGTAGATCTCGATGTAGTCGTAGGGGTTTCTGACGTTCGGGCCGACGATGTTCTTGTTGCCGGTCATGACCTCGGTGATGTAGAGGCCGGAGGTGTTGGCCAGGCAGATATTCGTATCCATGGCCACCTCGCCGTTTCGCGTGTTGGGGAGGCCGGGTGTGGGCTGGCCAAAGCGCTTGAAGCCGCCGGTGCCCTCCTCATCGCGGCCCCAGGAGGTGTCCGCTTCGAGCAGGTCGTACGTGACCAGATCGATCATGCGGCCCTGGATGTCGGAGAGGATGACGGTCTCGCCGTCGGAGCGGAGCTTGAAGCTGGCGTGCGGCCAGCCGCCGTTTGTGCCCGCGCGCTCCTTGCCGGAGGCATAGACGACGTAGTAGCCGGCCGGCTCAATGACCGTGCCCTGCGGGAAGCGCCATTTGACCAGCGAATCCGGGTCGTCGCTCAGCGCGTAGTTGGAGAGGTCGATCGCCTTGTCCGACGTGTTGCGCAGCTCGATCCAGTCGGGATAGTCGCCGTCCTCGTCCTTGAGCGTGGTGATGGAGGAGGCGCAGACCTCGTTGATGACCAGCGCGCCGGTCTCCAGGAGCGTGGAGGCGCGGAAGGCCGCGTAGCCCTCCTGCGTGTTGCCGTAGCCGGGCGTGAATTGCTCGGTGATGATGTACTCGTCCCCGGTGATCAGGCAGTAGCTCATGTCGCGGTCCATGGCGGGCACGGTCATCTCCTCAAAGGCGATGCCGTCGCTGCCAAAGAGGTAGAGCATATCGCCCGCGGAGGAGAGCTTGAATTTGGCGTGCAGCGTCTGCCCGGCGGTGTTCTTGTTCTCGTCGGAGGCGAATACGATGATGTGTTCGCCGGGATTGAGCGTGATGTCCGGGAAGATGAACGTGATCTTGTCGGCGCGATCGGAGAGACCGTAGCCCTTGAGCGCGATGGGCGCGTCGCCCGTGTTGGTCAGCTCGATCCAGTCCGGAAAAGCGCCCGTCTCGTCGGGATAGGCGGTGCGGTTGGAGGACATGACCTCTGAGATGCGCAGGTTCCGGTCACCGGTGGAGGCATCCGCCTCGAGCACCTCCGTGCCGGAAACGTTGGCGGCGGGTGTCAAACTCAGCCCCGGCGCGAATATGATCAGCACGACCACCAGCGCACAGAGCGCCAACAGGAACGGAAGCGTCCCCTTACGCGGTTTCACCCGCCGCAGCTGGCGGCGTTTTTTCCTGGGTGGACTGGCGTGTTTGATCCGTTTGGAACGCATGGATGACTTCCTTTCAAAATTCGACAAATGGCCGGACCTATTATAGCATAAAAAATGCAGGAGGGGAAGAGGAAGAAAAACTTTCTATCCGGCTGTTTGCGCGTTTTTCTGCATATACTACGGAGAGCATCGTGGGAAAGGGGCGAGGCGTTTGCGCCTTGGCGTGGTGATGACGGGGATGGGCGCGCACGCGGCGGCGTCCATCGGCGTGATGAAGGAGCTGGAGCGGCGGGGAATCGTGCCGGGCGCGGTCTGCGCGCTGCAATGGGGCGCGTGGCCTGCGGCGCTGTTTGCGGCGGGATGCGGCGCGCAGGAAATGGAAAAGGCGCTGCATCAGGCCGCCGGGATGGGCGGCAGGATGCTCGCGCCCTGTCTGCGGGAGAGGCTGTGTCCGCCGCCGCGCCGCATGGCCTCCGGCGTGCGGCTCAACCGGCTGCTCAACGCCCAGACGGGCGGCCGGGTGCTCTCGCTCTGCCCCGGCGCGGCGCTGTTTCCATGCCGGCTGGCGCGCAGCGGGCAGCGCGTGGTCTTCTCCACGCGCGCGTTTCATCAGGAGGCGGACGCCATGCTGGCGATGCAGGCATCGGTGAGCTTTGCGGCGCGCGCGGCGCTGGCGATGCCGCCGTTCCTCGCGCCGCTGTCGATGATGGGCTCGCCGCTGCTGGGCGAGACGGATGCGGGCTTTGCCGTGCGCGCGCTGCTGCGTCTGGGCATGCACCGCGTGCTCGTCGTCGCGCCCGTATCCTCGCCGCGCCGCGCGCCGGACGCGCTGGATCTGGCGGGCGCGTCGCTTCGTCTGGCGTGCGCGCCGCCGGCCGGCGAAGGCGTCGGCGTGCTGCGGGTGATCATGCCCGACGCGGCGGGCGCGCTATCCTTTGCGCGGATGGACGATTGCTGTCAGGCGGGCGCGCTGGCGGCAGTGCGCGAGCTGGATGCGCTCTTTGAGGGCATGGGCATGGCGTTTTGCCGGGTGCTGCCCTTCCGGCGGCAGACGATGTAGGTCAGCCCTCGCCCACGGCGACCTGCGCCGTGACCTTGCAGCGCGCGGCGCCCACGCGCGTCTCCGCGGCGATGGTGTAGCGGCCCGGTGCGACGGCCTCGCCGCTCGCGTCCCGGCCGTCCCAGTAGAGATGGGCGAGGTTGCCATCGCCGGGGCGCGTCATCTGACCGGTGGCCAGGCGGCGGATGAGCGTGCCCTCCGCATCCAACACGGAGACGGTCAGCTCCGCCGGGACGCTGACGCGCACGTCGATGGGCAACTCCTCCAGACCGGGGCGGCGCAGGCTGTCTCGGCAGGAGAGATGCAGCTGCGGGTCTTGCGCCTGCGGCTGCACGGCGATGAGCCGCTCCGAGCAGAGCACGACCTCGCTGCCGGAGATGGAGAAGACCTGAAGCATCAGATAGCCGCCGTCTTCGGGCGTCAGGCCGTCCAGCGACAGCGTGCGCTGCTTGCGGCCGGGGGTGAGCGTTGTATCCTCGTTGTCGCCCGCATCCAGGAAGGTGCGGGCGTTTTCCCAGTCCCATGCGCCCTCAGCAAAATCGACCAGACGGTATTGCACGCTGGTCGCCTCCTGCGTGACGGTGAAGGAGAAGTCGAGGGACGCATCGTCGGCGCGCAGCAGCGACGCGCCGTAGGAAAAGCCCATCAGCGGGCGGGAGAGCGGCGCGCCCTGCGCGACGGGCAGGGCGAGCTGATCCGCGCGGGTGGAGAGCATCTGGCTGGAGGAGGAGGGAACGGCGACGCTCAGATACTGGTGCAGCTCGGAGAGCGTCACCGCGCCGTCGCCGCTCAGGTCGGCTTCGGGCGCGCCGTACAGGCCCAGCCCGCTGGAGAGCGCGGAGGCGAAATAGGACACCGCGCCGGTGGAGAGGCCCTCGCTGTCGTAATACCAGCTCGACTCGCTGCCGCTGGCGGAGGTGAGCACGTGGATGCTGGCGTCGGCCAGAAACGGGGAGCAGAACGACGGCTCGTCCTTGCGGCTGCCGGGCAGGCGGCCCTGCGCGGGCGTGCCGCGGCCGATGAGCGCGCCGGAGTAGCAGGCGTCCACGATGAGCAGCTTGTCGCCCTGCACCTGCGCCAGCAGCGCGCAGAGCTGCTGTGCGCCAAGCGGGGTTTCCGTCTGGCCGTCGCCCAGCAGCAGATAGACCTGATCGTCGTCGGCGGAGGAGAGGATGCCGTGCGTGCACAGGTAGAGGATGGACAGGTCGTCCTCGTCCGCCTCGGCAAACGCGCCCGTCAGCGCGGCGTCGAGCGCCTCGACGGTGCCGATGGTGCCGTCTTCGATGGACAGGTTGCCCAGGCCCACGTCGGCGCTGATGAGCGCGGAACCGACCATGTGCAGGTTGCCGGAGATGGCCGTGCCCAGATCCGGCTGGGAGGTGAAATCCGAGCAGGCGACCAGCAGCGCGCGCGTCTCCGCGCGGGCGAGCAGCGGGAAGAAAAGCAGCACGAGCAAAAGACGCAAGACCTTCATGAACTGCTCTCCTTTCTCAAGTCAAACGGTATCTAATCATATAGACGCAGAAAACGGCGGGAAATTTCACATTGTTCCGATTTTTTTCGCAGTAACGCTATTGTATCGGATTTCATCGCCGCGCGCAAGGGCGTGGAACGGATTCCCATGGGCGCGCGGGCAAAATTTACAAGCCTGAAACATGTCGGAGCGCGCGCCATCCTCGCGCGCGGCGCGGACGGAACGTGAACACGCCGCGCGCCCTTTGATGGAAAACATCCATAAAATCCGGCGCTTCTTGCGTCAGGGTGCGGCCGTTTTTAAGCGCATATGACAAAAAAATCACCGTTTCAAGCGGCCGACCCATTTACAGAATTGTGCATTTACGCTATAATGAAGTTGCATCTACCGGGCTGACGTGCCGGTGGTCTGCATGCGCCTGTGCGCGGTCGCGCGCCGCGCCTTTTGCATGCAGATGAAGTCTGAAAGGCTCGACGGGCCGGACAGGCTTTTTCACGTTCGCGGCGGCTTTCAAGGCCGCGGCGCGTGCTCCGTCGGATTTCAAAAAATCATGCAAAGGAGTCATCATCATGCCTGATATTCTGATTATCGGCGCAGGCGTCACCGGCTGCGCCGTGGCGCGCGTGCTCAGCCGCTATGAGGCGCGCATCACGGTCATCGACCGCGGCGCGGACGTGGCGGAAGGCGCGTCCAAGGCAAACAGCGGCATCGTACACGCCGGCTTCGACGCGCATCCCGGCACCCTCAAGGCGGCGCTGAACGTCGAGGGCGCCAAGATGTATCCGGCCCTGTGCCAGGAGCTGGGCGTGCCCTACAGCCAGCCCGGCGCGCTGGTCATCGGCTTCACCGAGGAAGACCGCGCGACGCTGGAGCGGCTGGTCAAGCAGGGCATCGAAAATGGCGTGCCGGGCGTGCGCCTCATCGAGCGCGACGACGTGCTGGCCATGGAGCCCAATACCAACCCGGACGTGCTCTGCGCGCTGTATGCGCCGACCTCCGGCCTGACCAGTCCGTATGAGATGACGTTTGCGCTGGCCGATCACGCGGCCGTCAACGGCGTCAAGTTCGTGCTGAACGAGGAGGCTGAGGGCGTCGCCTACGGTCAGGACGGCAAATGGCATGTGACGACCGACAAGGGCGAGCGCGTGTGCGACATCCTCATCAACTGCGCGGGCGTGGGTTCGGCCAACATCCACAACATGATGAACAGCGAACGGCTGGAGATCGTCGATCGCCGCGGCCAGTATTACCTGCTGGACCGCATGGCCACGCTGCCCTTCAAGATGACCATGTTCCAGTGCCCCACCAGGATGGGCAAGGGCGTGCTCGTCTCCCCGACGGTGCACGGCAACCTGCTGCTCGGCCCGTCCGCCGAGGACATCCCGGACGAGCTGGACACCGCCACGACCGCCGAGGGCCTCAAGTTCGTGCTCGACAAGAGCCGCCTGACGTGGCCGAAGGTCACCACCCGCGGCACCATCACCAATTTCTCCGGCATCCGCGCGCACGAAAAGAACGGTGACTTCGTCATCGGCGCGGTCAAGGGCTGCAAGAACGCCTATGAGACCGTGGGCATCGAGAGCCCCGGCCTGTCCGCCGCGCCGGCCATCGGCGAGCGCCTGGGCGCGCAGATCGCCGAGGAGATGGGCCTTGCGCGCAAGGCGGAGATCGTGCCGCCTGTTCGCCGCAGCAAGCCCTTCCACGAGATGACCACCGAGGAGCGCGCAGAGGCCGTCGCGAAAAACCCGCTCTACGGCAACCTCGTGTGCCGCTGCGAGGTCGTCACCGAGGCCGAGATCCGCGAGGCGATCCGCCGTCCCGTCGGCGCGACGACCATCGACGGCGTCAAGCGCCGCACCCGCGCGGGCATGGGCCGCTGCCAGGGCGGCTTCTGCAGCCCGCGCGTGGCGGAGATCATCGCCGAGGAGCTGGGCATCTCCATGCTGGAGGTCACCAAGTGCGGCGGCGAGAGCCGCCTGCTGGTGGGCACCATTCACGACGCGATGAAGAAGGAGGGCTGATGATATGAAGAAGAGGCTTGTAGACGTTCTCGTCATCGGCGCCGGCCCTGCGGGCCTTGCGGCCGCCATCGCGGCGAAGGAGGACGGCATAGACAACCTGCTCGTGCTCGAACGCGAGCACAACCCCGGCGGCATCCTGCGCCAGTGCATTCACAATGGCTTCGGCCTGCACCGCTTTAAAGAGGAGCTGACCGGCCCGGAATACGCCCAGCGCGACATCGACAAGGCCGCTGAGCTGGGCATCGAGATCCAGACCGACACGACCGTGCTCGCCGTGGACGGCGAACGCCATCTGGTGACCTGCGTCTCCAGCAGGCACGGCGTGGAGCTCATCGAGGCGAAGGCCATCGTGCTGGCGATGGGCTGCCGCGAGCGCCCGCGCGGCGCGCTGGGCACGCCCGGCACCCGCTGCGCCGGCATCTACTCCGCCGGCACCGCGCAGAAGTTCGTCAACCTGGAGGGCTACATGCCCGGCAAGCGCGTGGTCATCCTCGGCTCCGGCGACATCGGCCTCATCATGGCCCGGCGCATGACGCTCCAGGGCGCGAAGGTGCTCGCCTGCGTGGAGCTCATGCCCTTTAGCTCCGGCCTCAACCGCAACATCGTGCAGTGCCTCAACGATTACAACATCCCGCTCTACCTGAGCCACACGGTCGTGGACATCAAGGGCCGCGAGCGCCTCACCGGCGTGACCGTCGCCAAGGTGGACGAAAACCGCCAGCCCATCCCCGGCAGCGAGATCGAGTTCGACTGCGACACGCTGTTGCTGTCCGTCGGCTTGATTCCGGAGAACGAGCTCTCCGAGGGCGCGGGCGTGAAGCTCAGCCCGCTGACCTCCGGCGCGGAGGTCGATGACACATTGCAGACCAGCGTGCCGGGCGTCTTTGCCTGCGGCAACGTGCTGCACGTGCACGACCTGGTCGATCACGTCTCCAACGAGTCCTTCAAGGCGGGTCACGCGGCGGCTGCCTATGCCCGCGGCGGGCTGACGCCCGGCGTGACCGTGCAGGTCTTGGACGGCGACGGCGTGCGCGGCACGGTGCCCCAGTTCATCCGCAAGGGCGCGAGCGATAGCGTCGACCTCATGTTCCGCCCGTCCGGCGTCTTCCGCAATGCGACCTGCGTCGTCACCTGCGGCGAGCGGGAAATCGCGCGCAAGAAGGCCATGATCTTCACCCCCGGCGAGATGGCCGTCGTGAAGCTCAAGCCGGAGGTGGTCGCGGGCCTTGACGCCGCCGTGACCGTGAAGATCGAAAGGAGCTGAGCATGATGGAAATTACCTGCATCAACTGCCCGGTGGGCTGCCGCCTGAGCGTCGAGATGGAGGGCGGCCAGGTGGTCAGTGTGACGGGCAATACCTGCCCGCGCGGCGTGACCTACGCCAAGCAGGAGTGCGTCGATCCGCTGCGCATGGTGACGGCCGTGGTGCCGGTCGAGGGCAGCGCCATGCCCCTGAGCGTCAAGACGCGCACGCCCATCCCGAAAAAGCAGATCGCTGCGTGCATGCAGGCGCTCGCAGGGCTGACGCTTCGCGCGCCGGTCGCGGCGGGCAGCGTGGTGCTCGCCGACGTGTGCGGCACGGGCGTGGACGTCATTGCGACCAAGAGCGTGGGGTGAATCATGGACGATATCCGCGAGAGGCTTTCGCACATCCGCTGCTTCCTGCTGGACATGGATGGCACATTCTACCTGGGCGACCGGCTGATCGACGGCTCGCTTGACTTCCTGGACGCGCTCAGGCGCACCGGACGCACCGCGCGTTTCCTCACGAACAACTCAAGCAAGTCCGCTTCCGTCTACCGGCAGAAGCTGCTGCGCATGGGCGTTGACGAGTCGTACTGCGACGTGATCTCCTCCGGACATGCGACGGCGCACTATTGTCTGGAGCATTTCCCCGGCAAAAAGTGCTATCTGCTGGGCAACCCGATGCTGCGCGAGGAGATGCAGGCGATGGGGCTTGAACTGACCGAGGACGGCGCGGACTACGTGATCGTGGCGTTTGACACGACGCTTGACTATGCGAAGATGTGCAAGGTCTGCGACTACATCCGCGAGGGCAAGCCGTACATCGCGACGCACCCGGATTTTAACTGCCCGACGGAGACCGGCTTCATCCCGGACATGGGCGCGATCATGGCGTTCATCGAGGCGAGCACGGGCCGCAAGGCGGACGTGATCCTCGGCAAGCCGTACAGGGGCATCGTCGATGAGGCGCTCAGGCGCACCGGCTTTGCGCTGGAGGAGATGGCGATGGTCGGCGACCGGCTCTACACCGACGTGGCCACGGGCGTCAACCACGGCATGACGGGCATTCTGGTGCTCTCCGGCGAGGCGACGATGCAGGACGTGGAGACATCCGATGTCAAGCCCGACCTGATCTTCGGCAAGCTCTCGGACATGATTGACTACCTGTAAACCATTTCACGATATGAAAAGAGGACGATCAACCGTCCGTGTCATCTGAATGGCACGGGGTTGAACGCCCTCTTTTTGCATGCGTGCAAAGCGCGCCCTCGTGGGGCACGGCAGGCTTTCCGGCTTACTCGATCTTCGTCACCGGATACCCCTGCTCCTCGACCGCCTTCTTGAGCACGGCGGCGTCGAGCGGCGCGCTCAGCGTTACCACGGCGGTGCCGGCGGTGTGGCTGACGTCGGCCGAAGCGACCCCCTCGATCGCTTCGAGCGTCTTCTTGACGCGCGCTTCGCAGTGCGGGCACATCATGCCTTCGATGGTCAGTGTCATGGTGGTTTCCTCCTTTTGTTTCGGTTGATGGTGGGACTTGTGCAGCTTCCGATCCCTTCCGGCGTCGTGCGGGTTGAAGAGGTTCAGGCGCAGCGCGTTGGTGACCACGCAGAAGCTCGACAGGCTCATCGCCGCCGCGCCAAACATGGGGTTGAGCTTCAGCCCGAAGAGCGGGATGAACACGCCCGCGGCCAGCGGGATGCCCACGGCGTTGTAAAAGAACGCCCAGAAGAGATTTTCGTGGATGTTGCGCAGCGTCGCGCGGCTCAGGCGGATGGCGGCGGGCACGTCGGACAGACGGCTGTGCATGAGCACCACGTCCGCCGCGTCGATGGCGACGTCGGTACCCGCGCCGATGGCGATGCCGATGTCCGCGCGGGTGAGCGCGGGCGCGTCGTTGATGCCGTCGCCGACCATGACGACCTTGCCCTGCTGCATGAGGCGGCGGACGGCCGCCTCCTTGCCGTCTGGCAGCACGCCCGCGATCACCTCATCGACGCCTGCTTGCCGCCCGATGGCCTGCGCCGTGCGCGCGTTGTCGCCGGTGAGCATCACCACGCGGATCCCCATGTTTTGCAGCGCCCGGATGGCGGCGGGGGAGTCCTCTTTGATCACGTCGGCCACGGCGATGATGCCCAGCGGCGCGCCGTCTCTGGCGAAGCACAGCGGCGTCTTGCCCGCCTCGGCGAGCTGCCCGGCGCGCGCGCGGAGCGCATCGGGCAGGGGGGCGACCGTCTGCATGAACGCCAGGCTGCCGCCGGTGAGCACGCTGCTGCCCAGCTTCGCCGTCAGCCCGTTGCCCGGCAGCGCCTGGAATTCGGCGACCTCCTGCGGCACCATGTCCGCCTGTGCCGCGCGCTGCATCACGGCGCGGGCGAGCGGGTGTTCGCTCTTCTGCTCCAGCGCGCAGGCGAGGGCGAGGAGCTCATCCTCCTGTACGCCGTCTGCCGGGAGGATGTCGGTGACGCGGGGCTCGCCGCGGGTGATCGTGCCCGTCTTGTCCAGCACGACGATGTCAGCCTTGCCGGTCTCCTCCAGGGACACGGCGGTCTTGAAGAGGATGCCGTGTTTGGCGCCCAGCCCGTTGCCCACCATGATGGCCACCGGCGTGGCCAGCCCCAGCGCGCACGGGCAGCTGATGACCAGCACGGAGATGCCGCGCGAGAGCGCGAAGCCGACGCTCTGCCCGGCGGCCAGCCACGCGAGCGTGGCGACGGCGGCGATGGCGATGACGGCGGGCACGAATACGCCGGAGACGCGGTCGGCAATCTTGGCGATGGGCGCTTTTGTCGCGGCGGCGTCGGAGACCATCTTGACGATCTGGGAGAGCGTCGTGTCCTCGCCCACGCGCGTGGCCTCGCAGCGCAGGAAGCCGGAGCGGTTGACCGTCGCGGCGGAGACGGTGTCGCCCGCCGCCTTGTCCACGGGGATGCTCTCGCCGGTCAGCGCGGACTCGTCGATCGCGCTCTGCCCGTCGAGCACCACGCCGTCGACCGGCACGTGCTCACCCGGCCGCACGACAAAGATGTCGCCCCGGCGCACGCTGGCGATGGGCACGGTCAACTCCTGACCGTTGCGCACGAGCACAGCCGTCTTGGGCGCGAGCTTCATGAGGCTGCGCAGCGCGTCGGTCGTCCTGCCCTTGGAGCGCGCCTCAAGCATCTTGCCCACGGTGATCAGCGCGAGGATCATCGCGGCGGATTCAAAGTAGAGCTCGTGCAGGTAGTGCGCCGCGCCCGCCGCGTCGCCGCGCGCCTGCGCGCCCGTCATGGCGAAGAGGGCGTAGACGCTGTACACAAACGACGCGCCGGAACCCAGCGACACCAGCGTGTCCATGTTCGGCGCGCGGTGCATCAGCCCCTTCACGCCGCTGATGAAGAATTTCTGATTGATGACCATCACGGCGGCGGCGAGCAGCATCTGTGCCAGCCCCATCGCCACGGGATTGTGGGCGAGGAACGCCGGCGCGGGCCAGCCCCACATCACGCAGCCCATCGACAGGAACATCAGCGCCGCCAGAAAGCCGAGCGAGGCGATCAGCCTGCGCTTGAGCGCCGGCGTCTCGTGGTCGGCGAGCGCTTCTTCGTCCAGCGCCGCCTGCGCGCTGCGCGCCTCGCCCCTGGGCGAAGCGCCGTAGCCCGCGTCGGTCACGGCGGCGACGATGGCCTGCGCATCCGCCGTGCCCTCCACGGCCATGGTATGGGTCAGCAGGTTGACCGAACAGTCCGTCACGCCGGGCACGGCGCGCACGGCCTTTTCCACACGGGCGCTGCATGCGGCGCAGCTCATGCCCGTCACGTTGTATTGTTCCATATGTCCCTCCCTGTGCGGCGGCTCATCGCATCAGCTTTTGCAGCGTGGCCACCAGCTCGTCGATCGTCTCGTCCTTGCCCGCGCGGATGTCCTGCGCCACGCAGGTCTTGATGTGGTTAGAAAGGAGCACGCGGGTGAAGCTGCCCAGCGCCGCGCTCGCGGCGGACACCTGCGTGAGCACGTCCGTGCAGTATGCGTCCTCTTCGACCATGCGCCGGATGCCGCGAATCTGCCCCTCGATGCGGTTGAGCCGCGTGATCAGATCGCGGTATTCCTGTTCATCGCGCACCTTCGTCCTGTGCGCGCAGCCGTTTTTGCACTCGTCCATGGAATCACCTCTCGATTGGATGCTCCCATTATATACCCCCATGGGGTATATGGCAAGAGAGAAACGAAAAAAACAGCCGGCAAAAGACGGCATTTTGGAATAAACCGGAAGGAAAGCCGCGCGACGTGAACGATTTTTGCGGCGCGGCACGTCTATATGGATGTGACGTCACAGGAAGGGGGAGAACCCGCATGACCATCGAGGAGCTCATCGACCGCTGGGGCGACGACATCCTTCGGCTGTGTCTGGTCTATCTGGGCGACAGACAGCTCGCGGAGGATGCGTTTCAGGAGACATTTGTCAAGGCATGGAAGGCGATGGATGGATTTCGCGGTCAGAGCAGCCCGCGCACATGGCTGAGCGCCATCGCGGTGAACACCTGCCGCGACATGCTGCGCAGCGGCTGGCTGCGAATGTACCGCCGCAGCCAGCCGATTGAGAATCTGCTTCATCTGGCCGCGCCTGAGACGGATGCGGCGCAATCGCCCGTGCGCGCGGCGGTCTTGCGCCTGCCGGGCATGTATCGAGAGGTGATCGTGCTCTACTACGATCGGGAGATGAAGATCGGGGAGATCGCGCAGTGCCTGCGTCTGTCCCCGAACACCGTGTCCACGCGGCTGCGGCGGGCACGACACATGCTGAAAAACGAGCTGAAAGGAGAGATCGACGAGTGAACAGAGCGGAATTTGCCGAGCGTCTGCGCGCGGAGATGGAAGATGTGTGCGTCTCTCCCCGGCTGAAACGCAGCACACTGGCTGCGATCGAGGGAAAGGAGAGACCTGTGATGAAGGGGAAGTTTTCGACGGCATTGGCCGTGCTCATCGCGGCGCTGCTCGTCGGCACGGCGGCGCTGGCCGCCGCAGGGCGACTGGGGATGCTGGATTTTGCCGGACGGATCAGCGGGGCGGCTGTGCCCGGGGACGCGCAGGATTACGTGCAGTCCGACGTGCTGCATCTGGAAAACGAGCTGGTCGCGGTCGATCTGCGCGAACTGTACTACGACGGCCTCGTCGTGCGCATGACGCTGGATGTGAAGCCCAAGCGCGATGCGGTCATGCTGCTTGCCGAGTACGTGAGCATGGACGAACCGTTTATCAACATGACGCCCATGGAGATCGGCCTGGACCGGACCGACACGCAGTCGGTGCGCGGCGTCTACGGGGAACGCGGCTATGAAGCGGCGTACAGCGTGAGCGCGACGCTCCGCATGGGCGGCGACGAATGGATCGGCGGAAGCACGGCGCACCACCTCAACGAGGACGGCACGCTGACGATCTACAGTCAGTGGGAGTATCCGGAGATGAAGCCCCAAAGAGAAGGCGTGTTTCAGCTCACGCTCTTCCCGTATACGGATGCGCTTGATCAAATCGACATGGAAAGCCGTATCGATCTGGAAGCGCCCATCACGCTGACGGAAGCGGCGTATGACGCGCAGACGTATCGGAGCACCGCGCCTGTCGAATTCCCGGAGACCGGCGTGCGGGTGGATGCGCTCACGCTGGAGGTGCGCGCGCAGGAGATCCACGCGACGATCGACTACACCGTGACGGATGAAGAAGCATACGCCGCCATGGAGGACGGCCTGTGGTTTGAATTCATCGATCCCGAACGCGTCGCGGAGGAACCGTACGATCAGCGCCTGCCAAGCGGGATGACCGGTACGGGCAGCGTGACCAGGACGGATGAGACGGGCCTGCATTACCGGCAGACCGAGACGCTCGCCCGCGAGGCGCTGTATGACGCCTACACGCTGCGCGCCTTCAACTGCTGGGACAAGACGCGCTATGAGACGCAGACCGTGACGGTCGCCCTGCAAAGCGCCGAGCCATGAGCGCGAAGCGGGGAAGGGAGTCTGAGGGATGAAATCCCGGTTTTAGGGCGGCAGCCCTCACGTCTTCTATGATCACGGCGTAAGCGGCGGGAACCGCAACGGAGCGCAGCGACAATTCTGATTAGCCGTTTTCATCAAGAGTTCATATTCATCAAGAATCGGTATGACGCGCCAAAAACACCGACGCCCGGCTTCCTTTGCGGAGACGGGCGTCGGGAATTTTCGGCTTTGCGAAACCAAATCGCTCCAATCGCAGGCTGCTGCGCAGCCCGCTCAAAGCCGGCCTGTGCTTTCGGGCGTATGGGGCTGCCGCCCCAGGCGTGCGGGGAACGCGCTCCCGGCTTCGCGTTGCGGCGGCCTGAAGCCGTCTCAAGCGGTGCCGTTTTCGTCATCCCGCGCGTGCTGCTCGCGGCTGCGCTTTTCCAGCCAGACCATCAGCACGGCGATGTCGCCGGGGGAGACGCCGGAGATGCGCCCAGCCGCGCCGAGGGAGCGCGGCTGCTGGGCGGTCAGCTTCTGGCGCGCCTCGATGCGCAGCGTCTCCAGCGTCATGTAGTCAAAGCCCTGCGGCAGCAGCATGTCCTCCGCGCGGCGGAAGGCCTCCACCTGCTTGCGCTCCTTCTCCAGATAGCCCTCGTAGCGCAGGGACACGTCCACCTGCTGTTCCACCTCGCGGGGCAGGGGGATGAAGCCGGGATCGATTCTTTCCAGATCGGCGTAGCCGATGCCCGGGCGGCGCAGCAGATCCGCCGCCAAGACGCTGCCGGACGCCTCGCCCTGACCGTGATCGGCGAGCCAGCGATCGAGCGCCTCGTTCCTGGGCAGCCACGTCTTCCTGAGCCGTGCGATGGCTTCGTCCGTCTGCGCGCGCTTTTGCTGCATGCGCGCAAGCCGCTCGTCGCTGGCGAGGCCCACGCTGTGGCCGATCTCGGTGAGGCGCAGGTCGGCGTTGTCCTGGCGCAGCAGCAGGCGGTATTCGCAGCGGCTGGTCATCATGCGGTAGGGCTCGTTGGTGCCCTTGGTCGTCAGGTCGTCCACGAGTACGCCGATGTACGCCTGATCGCGCCTGAGCACGATGCCCTCGCGGTTCTGCGCGAAGCGCGCGGCGTTGATGCCCGCGAGAATGCCCTGCGCGGCGGCCTCCTCATAGCCGCTTGTGCCGTTGATCTGGCCGGCGAAGTAGAGGCCGCGCAGCGCGCGCAGCGAGAGATCGGGGCGAAGCTGGAGGGGATCGATGCACGCGTACTCGATGGCGTAGGCCAGGCGCAGCACGCGCGCGCGGCGCAGGCCGGGGATGGTGCCGAGCATGGCGAGCTGCACGTCCTCCGGCAGCGAGGTGGACAGGCCCTGCACGTACCACTCGTTCGTGTCCAGTCCCTCCGGCTCCAGAAAGAGCTGGTGGCGGTCCTTGTCGGCAAAGCGCATGATCTTGTCCTCGATGGACGGGCAGTAGCGCGCGCCGACCCCCTTGATCGCGCCCTGATACATGGGCGCGCGATGGATGTTCTCGCGGATGATGCGGTGGGTTTCTTCATTTGTATAGGTCAGGTAGCACTGCGCGCGGTTTAAGAGCACGCCGTCCGTCAGAAAGGAAAAGGGCGTGATGAGCGCATCGCCGGGCTGAGGCGTCATCTCGTCAAAGTCGATGGACGCCTCGTCGATTCGCGGCGGCGTGCCGGTCTTGAAGCGGCGCAGGGAGACGCCCAGCCGCGCTAGCGCGCCGGAGAGGTGCGCGCTGGCGAGCAGGCCCTGCGGCCCGCCCTGCCAGCTGCACGCGCCGATGATGATGCGGCTGTCCATGTACACGCCGGAGCAGACGACGACGGCCCGACAGGCGATCTGCGCGCCGGTGGTCGTGCGCACGCCGGTGATGCGTTTGCCATCCGTCAGGATGTCGCCGCACTCGCCTTGGCGCACCTGCAGGTTCGGCTCGGCGAAGAGCGCGCGCTTCATGCGCTGCTGGTAGGCGCGCTTGTCCGCCTGCGCGCGCAGCGAGTGCACGGCAGGCCCCTTGCCCGTGTTGAGCATGCGGGACTGGATGAACGTGTCGTCGATGGCGCGGCCCATCTCGCCGCCCAGCGCATCGATCTCGCGCACCAGATGCCCCTTGCCCGTGCCGCCGATGGCGGGGTTGCAGGGCATGAGCGCGATGGCGTCCAGATTCAGCGTGAGCAGCAGCGTCTGCATGCCCATGCGCGCGCAGGCGAGCGCCGCCTCGCACCCGGCATGCCCGGCGCCCACGACCACGATGTCAAAGCGTTCCATACAGTCCTCCGTCGTCCCGTGATTCACGCAGGCTATTATAGCACATGTGCGCGGATTTGTCTGCAAATGCTTGATCTTTTGCGCAAAACTGTGTACAATCAAGGCATGAGAAATTTGTAACGAGCGTGAATTTTTCGTGAAATCCGGATGCAGATTCGAGGAAAAATCAAAAGCCGCTTTTGATTTGGAGGTGTTTCCCTTGCGCTATTCGATCGGCGACGTCTCGCGCGTGCTGGGCATGACGACCAGTGCGCTCCACTTCTACGAGAAGGAGGGCATCATCGACACGCCGCGCGTGGAATCGGGCCGGCGCTACTATCAGGAGGCGGACATCAACCGCCTGATCAGCGCGAAGAAGTACCGCGCGATGGACGTGCCCGTGCGCGACATCGCCCGGCAGTTCAGCGCCGACGGCATGACCGGCGCGCAGGTGCTCTCGCGCATGCGCGAGCGGCGGGAGGAGGCGGCGCGCCGGTCGAGGCAGTACGCCGCGCTGGCCGCGGACATCGACGACCTGATCGCGCGCGGCGAAGCGGGCCTCCTGCACGCGCAGGAGGTGGACATCCGCCGCGCGCAGGACATGATCTGCCTGCGCAGCAGCTCAGGCGGGCGCATCCCCAGCGACAAGGACGAGCAGGCGATCACGCGGCGCTGGCTGGAGTGCATGCCTGCGGTGAGCATCGCCATCTGCCGGGAGCAGGGCGACGCGCGGGCCGTGCCCACGCTCATCGTCCCGGCGGCGCGCGCCGCGGATTACGGCCTTGAAGCGGACGGGCGCATGGCGCGGTTTGTGCCCGGCGGCATGGCGCTGCACGCGGTGGTCGTCTGCGGGGAGGAGCAGTACGACGATCCGGACGTGATCTTCAGACCGGTGCTGGCCTTCGCACGTGAACACCGCTTTGCGCAGCGGGGCACGATGTGGGGCGGTATGCTGTTTGTGGACTGCTCCGGCGGCGTCAGAAGGCACTACTTTGACACGTATATGACGTTTTCCTGACGCGCCGCTTCGCCGGACCGGCGCGGAAAATGATGGAAAACCTGCAAAAATCGATCTTGCTTCAAAAGCGGCTTGTGGATGTATACTGTGCATGCAAGATTGATCGTTAAGTATCAATCAAATCGAAGGAGGAACAGCTATGAGGAAGATCCTTTCCGTCATCCTGGCGCTTGCGCTGATGATGACCGCCGCGCTGGCGCTGGCCGACACCAGCTACACCGCCACCGGCGATTCCCAGATCGGCGGCGTGGGCGCCGTGACCGTGACCGTGACGCTTGGGGACGACGGCTCGATCAAGGCCGTGACCGTGGACGAATGCAAGGACACGCCCGGCATCTGCGAGCTGCCCTGCGAGCAGATCCCGGCGCAGATGGTGGCGCTCAACTCCATCAACGTGGACACCGTTGCGGGCGCGACCATGACGTCCGACGCGATCCTGGCCACGGTGAAGGCGGCGCTTGAAAACGGCGGCGTGGATATCACCCCGCTGATGGAGAAGAAGGAAGTCGTGGTCGAGCAGGCGGCCGACGAGACGCTTGAGACCGACGTCGTGGTCATCGGCGCGGGCGGCGCGGGCCTGGCGGCTGCGATCTCCGCGGAGCAGAACGGCGCGAAGGTCATCGTCGTGGAGAAGATGCCCAAGGTCGGCGGCAACACCATCCTGGCCGGCGGCGCGGTGAACGCCGTCGATGACCGCAGCGAGTTCGCCATCAAGCAGAACGACTCCGTCTTCTGGCATTACACGCAGACCCTCTCCGGCGGCGACTATCAGGGCGATCCGGAGCTGGTCATGACGCTCGTCTCCAATGCCTACGACGCCATCGAGTGGACGAAGGAGCTGGGCATGGAATGGCTCGGCGAGGAAGCGGTCTTCACCGTCTCCGGCGGCCTGTGGCCGCGCGCCTGGAAGCCCGTGATGGCCGCCGGCACCGGCTTCTTTGACACCTATACCAAGTACATCGACGCGCATCCGGACACCATGACCCTCATGCTCAACACGAAGGCCGAGGAGATTCTGGTGGACGAGTCCGGCGCGGCCTGCGGCATCGTGTGCACCGGCGAGACGGGCAACACCGTCACCATCAACGCCAGGAGCGTGGTTGTGGCCACCGGCGGCTTCGCCAAGAACGTGGAGCTGCGCATGGCGTATGACGCGATCTGGGGCACGCTGGATGAGAGCGTCAAGTCCACCAACCACGAGGGCGCGACCGGCGACGGCGTCAAGATGATGCAGAAGCTGGGCGTGGACTTCATCCAGATGGGCAACATTCAGCTCCTGCCGCTGGGCGATCCGCAGACCGGCTCCCTCTCCGGCAACATCGAGCACGGCGTCGATTCCCGCATCTTCGTCAACAAGTCCGGCCTGCGCTACGGCGATGAGGGCGGCCGCCGCGACGACATGACCCGCGACCTGTTCGCGCAGGAAGACGCGACCATGTGGATCGTGATGGACTCGGACACGTATCCGACCGGCGACGAGTTCAACAACTTCGGCGAGACCGCGAACCAGCTTGTGGAAGCGGGCCGCGCGGTAAAGGCCGACACGCTCAATGAGCTGGCGGCGCTGATGGGCGTGGACGCCGAGAACCTCAAGGCGACCGTCGCCGAATACAACCGCTACTGCACCGGCGGCGATCTGGAGGGCCAGGCGGACGAGTTCGGCCGCACGCTCTTCGGCACGCCGATTGACAACGGCCCGTTCTACGCCGGCGCGCGCGTGCCGACCGTGCATCACACCATGGGCGGCTGCCGCATCGACACGCAGTGCCGCGTCTACCATGAGAACGGCGAGATCATCGAGGGCCTGTACGCCGCGGGCGAGGTCACCGGCGGCATCCACGGCACCAACCGTCTGGGCGGCAACGCGCTGACCGACACCGTCGTGTTCGGCCGCATCGCGGGCGAGTCCGCCGCGCTGAGCAAGTAATCCTCAGCGGGCGCGCAGCATCTTTTAAACGAAACAGAGGCGGCGCAGCCAACCGGCTGCGCCGCCTCATGCGTTTTTCTATTGCACGGTGAAGCTCTCCACGCCGCGCAGCAGTTCCAGCTCGCGGATGTCGCGCGCGTTGGTGAAGGCGGAGCGGGAGAGGAGCGCGCCGGAGCGCCAGTACAGGCAGATGTAGGGGATATCCTCCGCAAACTGATCCTGAATCAGGCGCATGGTGTTCTGGTAGTCGCTGGCGGCGACGCTGTTGCGCAGCTGGGAGAGCAGGTCGTTCATCTCGGAGCTGCGGTAGCGGGTGTAGTTGCACACGGCGGTGGAGGTCAGCGTGAAGCCCGGATCGGGGCAGACGTCGAAGTTGAACGCGCACAGGGCGAGGGAATAGTCGCCGCTTTCCAGCTTGGTGAGCACGTCCTCGCGCGACCACGTGGCCACGTAGGCGGGGATGCCGACGGCGTCGAGCTGTTCGGCGATGCGGTTGGCGGCGTTGGTGCGCACGGTGGAGCCGGGCTCATCGTAGACCAGAATGCGGAAGGACTCCATCTCTTCGTTGTCCTTGTAGCGCTTGCCGTCGTCCGCCATCTTCCATCCGGCCTGATCCAGCAGGGATTCGGCCATCAGCGGGTCGTAGATGTCCTGAATGGTGGACTCGTTGGAGAGCCAGGTGCCGGCCGACACGGGCGTATAGGCGACGGAGGCCATGCCCTGATAGACGGAGGAGATCAGTTCGCTGCGGTTGATCGCGTAGGCGATCGCCTCGCGCACGAGGTTGTCGCCGTTCTCGTCGCTCTTGAAGTACTTGTAGGCCCGGTTCATGAGCAGCACTTCAAGCTGGCGCGTGCGCGCGGAGAGCGAGAAGGAGTTCAGCGAGCCGGAATAGCGGGAGGCGTTGATCGAGCGGGTCATGGCCACGTCGACGTTCTGCGTGTCAAAGGCATTGAGCGCCGCGTCGGCATCCTTGTAGATGCTCGCGCGGATGTTGGTCACCTGCGGTGTGCGCTGCCACCAGTTCGTGTTGGCCTTGAGCCAGATGGCGCTGCCGTGCTCGTAGCCGTCGTATGTGTACGGGCCGGTACCGGCGGGCATGGCGTTGGAGACCTCGGAGGCGGGCAGCACGGGGAAGGCGAGCGCG
Organism: uncultured Clostridia bacterium; assembly: GCA_944333055.1. Taxonomy (GTDB): domain Bacteria; phylum Bacillota; class Clostridia; order Christensenellales; family Aristaeellaceae; genus Ventricola. The sequence continues at coordinate 13,037 of CALVKT010000016.1, read as the reverse complement.
TAGAGCGAGCCGTAGCAGGAACGGCGCAGCGTGAAGAGCAGCGTGCGGTCGTCCTCGGCCGTCCAGCTCTTGATGGAATAGAATGTGGCGTAGTACAGCCCGCGGTCCGCGAGCTCGTAGGGCGAGTCGAGGTTGCTGTCAAACCCGGAGAGCTCGTACATGTAGTCCAGCGTGGCCACGACGTCGTTGGCCGTCAGCTTCTGCCCGTTGTGGAAGGTGACGTCGTCGCGCAGCACGACGCGCAGGCGGTCGCCGTTGTTGACAAACTCGTAGGAATAGGCGAGTTCGGGCTGGGGCATGTAGTTGTCGTCCATGGTGAACAGGCCCTCGTAGACCAGGTCGAGCACGCTGACCACGTCGCGCTGGTTGAGTTCCAGCGGGCGCAGCTCCAGGTCGGTTGTGGCGACGATGGCGCAGCTCAGGTACGAGGCGGCGCGCGCGGCAACGGGGCAGAGCGTCAGCGCGAGCAGCGCCGTCAGGACGAAAAAGCGCTTGAAAAAACGAATGGACATAGGCGAATCTCCTTTATGGGACGGCGGGTTCCGGCGTAGCGGCAGGGAAGTAATACTTGCGGTAGACGTCGCGCGCGCGCAGCACGCGGGAGGCGTATGTGGCGGTGTCCTGCGTCGGGATGACGTCGAGCGTCACGCCGTCGCTGCTGTATTCGGGGTTCTTGAGCCAGGCATCCACGTTGCCCTGCCCGGCGTGATAAGCGCACACGACCTTCGTCGCATCGCCGTCAAAGCGCCGGGACAGGTAGCCCAGATACCAGGTGCCAAAGCGGATGTTCGTCTCCGGGCTGTAGAGCAGGTCAAAGGAATAGCCTTCGCCGTCCTCGTCAAGCTTATGGGCGACCCAGCCCGCCGTATCCTCCATCAGCTGCATCAGCCCGCGCGCGCCGAGATGGCTCTCGGCCTGCGGATCGAAGCTCGATTCGCAGAGGATGACTGCGCTGACCAGCGCCGGATCGATCTGCTGTTCGTTTGCGTAGCGCACGATCAGATCGGCGTATTCAAGCGGGTGCTGCGCGCGCTCGGCGGCCTCGGCCTCCAGGCGTCTTCGCTCCTCCTGCGCCTGCAAATAGCTGCGCGTGATGCCGACGGCGCAGGTGAAAAAGAGCGCGACGCACAGCGTGATCAGCACGATGCGCGCCGGGGTGGGGATGCGCGCAAAGGCGGAATCGGCGGGTGCGTGGCCGGCTTGCGCGCGCCTGCGGGGCGCCGTCTGGCAGGCGCCTGGCTGTTCGGACGCCTGCGGGGCGCGCCGCCTGCGCCTGGGCGCGGGGGATGGTGTATTCATGCCTGCCTCCTTGTCATAGGGCGTCGATCAGCGCGCGCACCTGTGCGCGCGTGCGCTCGATGGGACCGTCGGAGCGGATAACGGCGTCGGCCAGCGCGCATTTTCGGTCAAGCGGCATCTGCGCGTCGATGCGGCGCTCCGCCTGCGCGCGTGTGAGGCCGTCTCGCGCGTGCAGGCGCGCAATTTGAACCTCGCGCGGCGCGCTGACGACCCAGATGCGATCAAACATATGCGCCATGCCGCACTCATACAGCAGCGGCACGTCGCCAAAGACGAGCGCGCCCGGGCGGTCGTGTTCAGCGAGTTCACGCTCGATCTGCGCGATGATCATGGGGTGCAAGATGGCGTTGAGCCGGCTGCGCCTGTCCGCGTCGGCAAATACGATGTCCGCGAGCGCGCGGCGGTCGAGCGCCTCGCCGTCGAACACGGCGTCGCCGAAGGCGGCGCGCAGCGCGGGCAGCGCCGCGCCGCCCGGCGCGGTCAGGGCGCGGGAGATGGCGTCCGCATCGACGACGGCGTGGCCGAGCGCGCGCAGATAGTCGCTCACCTGGCTCTTGCCGCAGGCGATGGAACCGGTCAATCCGATCTTCATGTGATATGCTCCTGATATGTAGACGAATGAGCGGGCGAAATCCCTGCCGCCGTCACTTCGTGTCGTACCACGAGCGGCCCGCGTGCACGTCGGCGACGAGCGGCACGGACAGCGACGCGGCGCTTTCCATGCACGCGCGCAGCAGCGCTTCGACTTGTGCGCGCTCGCCCTCGGGGCACTCGACAATGAGCTCGTCGTGCACCTGCAAGATGAGCCGGGCTTCCAGCCCTTCTTCCTGCAGGCGGCGGTGGACGGCGTTCATGGCGATCTTGATGATGTCGGCCGCCGCGCCCTGCACGGGCGTGTTCATGGCGGCGCGCTCGCCGAACTGGCGGCGGTTGTAATTGGCGGAGGAGAGCTCCGGCAGCGGACGGCGGCGGCCGTACATCGTCACGGAGTAGCCGGCCGTCTTGCCCTGCGCGACGCAGGCGTCCATGAATTTGCGCACCGCGCCGTAGCGGTCAAAGTAGCGCTCGATAAACTCCGCCGCCTCCTTGCGCGAGACGTGCAGGTTGGCGGCCAGCCCGAAGTCGCTGATGCCGTAAACGATGCCGAAATTGACCGCCTTGGCGCTGGAGCGCATTTGCGGCGTGACGTCCTCCAGCGGCACGCCGTATACCTCGGAAGCGGTGCGGGCGTGGATGTCCTGCCCGCGCGTGAAGGCATCGCACATCGCCGGATCTCCGGAAAGATGCGCCAGCAGGCGCAGCTCGATCTGTGAATAGTCCGCATCCACGAGCACGCAGCCCGGTTTGGCGATGAACGCGCGGCGGATCTCGCGGCCCATCTGCGTGCGCACGGGGATGTTTTGCAGATTCGGCTCGCTGGAGGAGATGCGACCCGTCGCGGTGATGGTCTGGTCAAACCAGGTGTGGATGCGGCCGTCGCGCCCGGTCAGGCGCAGCAGGCCGTCGATGTACGTGCCGTGCAGCTTCGTCACCTGCCGGTAGGCGAGGATCTTGTCGATCACCGGGTGCAGCGGCGCGAGCTCCTGAAGCGTCTCCGCGTCTGTGGAATAGCCGCGCTGCGTCTTCTTTTTCGCGGGCAGGCCCAGCTTGCCAAAGAGCACGTCGCCAAGCTGCTGCGTGCTGTTGAGGTTGAAGGGCTCTGTTTCGCACAGCGCGTAGATCTCCTCGCGCAGCGCGGCGATCTGCCGGGTGTACTGCGCGCCGAGGCGCGCAAGTTCGTCGCGGTCGACCAGAAAGCCCTCGCACTCCATGGCGTAGAGCGTGTGCAGCAGCGGCAGCTCGATCTCGCGGTAGAGCGCCGTCATGCCCTGCGCCTCCAGCTGCGCGGCGGACGTCTCGGCGGCCTCGTAGAGCGCGGCGGCGCTTTCGGGGGCGTCGTAGCGGCCCGTCTGCGGGGCGAGCAGATAGGCCATGAGCTGCACGTCGTCAAAGGGCGCGCGGATGGCGATGCCCCACGGGGCGAACTGCGTCATGTAGCGCTTGGCGCCAAAGAGGATCAGCCTGTCAGCGCCGTCCCAGAGCGGGGACAGGGCACGGGCGGCTTCCATGGGATCCATGCCTCCGCCCAGCAGGCCCTGCGCAAAGGGGATCGCCCCGCGACGGGCGGCGCCGTCCGCGAGGGTGAAGCCCGCGTCGCTTTGCAGGATGGCGACGGGCGCTTGCGCCTTCTCAATCCACGCGGCGATGGAGTCGGCGCTCTCCAACGGGGTTTCCTCCTGCCAGATCGGGCCGGCTGCCTGTGCCGCCTCTTCCTGCGGCGCGTCCGGCGCGAGCTGGCGCAGGCGCGCCATCAGGGACTTGAGCTCAAGCCGCTCGAGCACGGGCATTCCGCCCTGCATGTCGCCCAGGCGGCAGTCCTCGATGGACGCTTCCAGCGGCACGCAGCGGGCGATGGTGGCGATCTGCTTGCTCATCAGGCCGGACTGTCGGCCTTCGATCATCCGCTCGCGCTGCTTGCCCTTGAGGTCGGCGTCGGCGTGGTCAAACGCGTTTTCGATCGTGCCGTACGTCTCCAGCAGCTTGACGGCGGTCTTCTGGCCGATGCCCGGCACGCCGGGGATGTTGTCGCTGGCGTCGCCCATGAGCCCCTTGAGGTCGGGGATCTGCGCAGGCATCACGCCGAAATCCTCCTTGACCTTGTCGGGCGTGTAGCGCACCACGTCGCTGACGCCGCGCCTGGTGTAGAGCACGTGGCTGCTGTCGCTGACCAGCTGCATGGCGTCGCGGTCGCCCGTGACCAGGAGCGCGGGGATGCCAGCCTCCTCACAGCGGCGGGCCACGGTGCCCAGAATGTCGTCGGCCTCGTAGGTCGGGCAGGTGAGACGGCGCACGCCCATGGCGTCCAGACACTCGTAGAGCAGGTCAAACTGCGGGCGAAGTTCCGGCGCGGTGGGCTTTCGCCCGGCCTTGTATGCAGAAAAGTCCGTGTGGCGGAACGTGGGGCCGTGCAGGTCGAACGCGACCGCCAGATAGGCGGGGCGCTCGTCCGCGACGACCTTGAGCATCATGCTCAGGAAGCCGAAGACGGCGTTGGTGTAGATGCCGTCCCCGTTGGTGAGCAGCGGCAGCGCGTGAAAGGCGCGGTGCATCAGGCTGTTGCCGTCGATGACGACGAAAGATGGATTGGGCATGGCGGCCTCCTTCTGGCGCGAAACGGGATATGATTATGATAGCACAAAGGGCGGCAAATATCAATTCAGGAGAAAAAGGCGTGCGAATTGACGAAGAAAGGCGGGCACAGAGGCAGGAAAAAGGGGAGAAATCGCGAAACAAATAAAGTTGATTGGGTATGCTTATCGCAAGGTGAACCCTTGAAAGGATTGAATCGACGATGAAAAAGGGCCTGTATGCGGCGGCGCTGCTGCTTCTCTTCTCCCAGATGGCCGGCTGTGCCGCGGGTGAAGGAAAGACGTTTGTCGCATCGTTTTATCCGATGTACGTGTTTGCGCAGAACATCGCCAAGGACGTGCCGGACGTCACGATAGAGAACATGGCGGGCGAGACGACCGGCTGCCTGCACGATTACCAGCTGCAAACGCGCGACATGGCGATGATCGAGCGCGCCGATGCGCTGATCATCAACGGCGGGGGCATGGAGCAGTTCATGGACAAGGTGCGCGCCCAGCAGCCGAACCTGCCGGTCATCGACGCGAGCGCGGGCATCGACATGCACTGCGCGGAGGAGACGCACGATCACGCGCACGAGGATCACGACCACGCGGTCAACGCGCACGTCTGGCTCGATCCTGCTCTGGCCGTCGTGCAGGTGCGAAACATCGCCGAGGGCATGGCCGAGGCCGACGCCCCAAACGCCGAGGCGTATTTGAGCAACGCGGAAGCGTACGTCGCGCGCATTGAGGCGCTGCACGCGGAGATCGGCGCGCAGCTGGCGCCCTTTGCGGGCAGCGAGATCATCACGTTCCACGAGGCGTTCACGTACTTTGCGGACGCCTACGGCCTGCACGTCGCGGGCGTGATCGCGGGGAGCGACGGCGAGGAGCCGAGCACGCGCCAGATTGCCGAGACATGTGATCTGGTGAAGGCGCTGGGCGTCAAGGCGTTGTTTGTCGAGCCGCAGTATCCGGTCAAGTCCGCCGAGACCATCGCGCGCGAGACGGGCGCCGCGCTCTACACGCTCGATCCGGTGGTCACCGGCGACGGGCATTTGACCAGCTATGAGGACGCGATGCGCGAGAACGCGCGCGTGCTGACGGAGGCGCTTGCGCGATGATGGAGAAGATCAAACCGCTCCGCAAGAGCGAATACGCGCCGCAGGACGAAGGAGAGCGGGGCACGCCGCACTGTCCGCATCCGCCGCTGGGCGGCCCGGACGCGGGCTGCAAGCTCTGCCGCATCGAGGTGGACAGGCTGTCCGTCGCCTTCGGCGCGCAGACGCTGCTCAAGGACGTGAGCCTGCACATCCACTGCGGCGAGCTGACGGCGCTCATCGGCGCCAACGGTGCGGGCAAGACGACACTGCTGCGCGCGCTGCTCGGACAGGTGGAATACACCGGCACGATCCGCCACCTGACCAGCGACGGACGGCCCGCGGCCGACCTGCGCACGGGCTATGTGCCCCAGCAGCTGGAGTTTGACCGCTCCTCGCCGGTGACGGTCATGGACTTTATGGCCGGTTCCCTCTCGCGCATGCCCGTGTTCCTGGGCGTGCAAAAGCGCACGCGCGAGAAGGTGATGTCTGCGCTCGCCCGCACGCACTGCGAGCAGCTGGCATCGCGCGCGCTGGGCAAGCTCTCCGGCGGCGAATTGCAGCGCGTGCTGCTGGCGCTGGCGCTCACGCCCCAGCCGGATCTGCTGATTCTCGACGAGCCGGTTTCCGGCGTCGATCAGAACGGGCTGGAGACGTTCTATCAGACGGTGGACGAGCTCAAGCACAGGAACCACATGGCGATCCTGCTCGTCTCGCACGACCTGAGCGTGGTGGAGCGCTATGCCGACCGCGTCGTGCTGATGCAGGGCACGGTGATCAAGCAGGGCGCGCCGGAAGTGGTGTTCGACTCGCCTGAGTTTGAGCAGGTGTTCTATACGAAAGGGGGCCGCGCATGATGGAGGCGGTTTACGCGCTGATGGACGCGCTGCTGCCCTTTGAGTGGCTCAGCTACACGTTCATGAAGAACGCGCTGCTGGCGATGCTGCTCATCACGCCGCTCTTCGGCCTGCTGGGCACGATGGCGGTGGACAACAGGATGGCGTTCTTCTCCGACGCGCTGGGCCACAGCGCGCTGACGGGCATCGCCATCGGCGTGGTGCTCGGCTGGGAGAATCAGATGGCCTCCATGCTGCTCTTTGGCATCCTCTGGGCGGTGCTCATCACGTTCGTCAAGCAGAACTCCAAGACGAGCGCCGACACGATCATCAGCGTGTTCTCCTCGACATCCGTCGCGCTGGGCCTCATCGTGCTCGCGCGCGGCGGCGCGTTTGCGCGCTATTCCTCCGTGCTCGTGGGCGACGTGCTCTCCGTGACGGCCGATGACTTGCTGGCGCTGCTGGCGACGCTCGTGGTTACGGCCGTCGTCTGGCTCGTGCTGTTCAATCCGCTGATGATCACCAGCGTCAATTCGCCGCTGGCGCGCAGCCGCGGCATCCGCTCCCGGCTCACGGAGTACAGCTTCACGATCCTGGTTGCCGTGGCGGTGATGGTCTCCATCCGCTGGGTCGGCGTGATGCTGATCAACTCGCTGCTCATCCTGCCCGCGGCCGCGGCGCGCAATGTGGCGCGCAACGCGGCGGCGTACACGCGGCTCTCCGTGCTCATCGCGCTTACGTGCGGCGTGTGCGGCCTGGCGCTCTCGTATTATGCGGACACATCCGCGGGTGCGGCGGTCGTGCTGCTGTGCGCGGCGGTGTACTTTGTGACGCTGCCGCTGCGCAGAAAATAGACGCGCAAAACGACATTTGGCGCACAATCCCTTGGCGCGCCTGCGCAGGATATGGTATACTGTCCGAAGGAAAGGAAGGTGCTGGCCGGTGCTGGGCGTGATGACCGTGCGCAAAGACGAACTCAAATTCCGCGAGTTCGACCGCTATCGCGGATATTATTGCGGGCTCTGCCGGGCGATCGGCAGGCGCTGCGGCGGCGCGTGCCGCCTGGCGCTCAGCTTTGAGATGACCTTTCTGGCCATGCTCCATACGTCGCTCTATGAGCCCGATACGCAGAGCGAGCACCACCGCTGCCCGGCGCATCCGCTGGGCAGGCAGCTGATGCTCGTGAACGAGGCGATCGACTATGCGGCCGACCTGAGCGCGCTGACGGCGTATTACGACCTGCGCGACGGCTGGGAGGATGAGCGGCGCGTCGACCGGCTGGCCGAGAGCGGGCTGCTCAAAAAGGCGGCGCAGCGCGCGGGCGAGCGCCTGCCGCGCCAGCGGGAGGCGGTGGAGCGCTACGTCAAGGCGCTGCACGAGGTCGAGGCGCGAAACGACCAGAACCTCGATGCGGCGGCGAACCTGACGGGCGAGATGCTCGCCGAGCTCTACGTGATGCGCGAGGACGTCTACGCGCGCGACCTGCGCGAGCTGGGGTATTACATCGGCAAATTCATCTATCTGTGCGATTGCTACGAGGACGTTGAGAAGGATGTCAAAAAGAAAAACTACAACCCGCTGATTGCGCGCAGCGGGCGCGAGACGTTTGCGGCGGATTGCGAGCAGATGCTCTCGGATATGATGGCCCACGCGGCGCGGGCGTTTGAACGCCTGCCGCTGCTGGAGGATGCGGAGATCATGCGCAACATCCTCTATTCGGGCATATGGCTGAGATTTGAGAATGCGGGCGAGCGAAGAAAGGCGAAGAGTAAACGATGACAGATCCGTATCAGGTGCTGGGCGTTGCCCCGACGGCGACGGACGATGAGGTCAAAAAGGCATACAGGCAGCTGTGCAAGCGCTACCATCCCGATGCAAACGTGGGCAAGCCGGACGCCGCACAGGCGGAAAAGAAGTTCATGGAAGTGCAGCAGGCCTACGAGGAGATCATGCACAGGCGCCAGGGCGGCGGCGCGCGTGCGGGCAGCGGCTACAATGGGCCGCAGCAGCAACAGCAGCAGCGCCCGTTCTATGGCGGCGGGTATGGCAGCTACGGCGACGGGTATGAGGACGACCCGTTCGCCGCGTTCTTCGGCGGCTCATACGGCTATGGCCAGCAGCGTCAGCAGGAGCAGCAGGACACCGTCGTGGAGATGCGTGCGGCGAAGAATTACATCGATACCGGCCATTACGCCGAGGCGCTCAACGCGCTCAACAGCGTGCCGCCCGGAAAGCGCAATGCGCGCTGGTATTATCTGAGCGCGCTGGCGCAGGCGGGCCTGCACAACAACGCGCAGGCCATGGAGTATGCGCGCCAGGCGGTCTCCATGGAGCCGGGCAACATGCAGTATCAGCAGCTGCTCAGCCAGCTTCAGGGCGGCGGCACGTGGTACGGCCAGCGCGGCACGCAGTACGGGCGGCAGACCCACGGCCAGCCGAACCTGTGCTGCACGTTCCTCGCGCTGCAGATGCTCTGCTCGTGCTGCGGCGGCGGGCGCATGATGTTCTATCCGTGGTGCTGCTACTGCTGATTGAACGGCGGCGAACGGAGAGCCGCCGGAGACATCGGCAGGCGATTCCCCGGTCTTCAGGCCGTCGGCAAAGGGCTTGCCGGCGGTCTGTTGCCGTATATGGCGGCGTGCGCGGCTGCTTGCGGCGAGGCGCGCTGTCTTGACGACAGATCCGGAACCGACCGTCGGTTCTTTTTTGTGTTTACGCCGTATGAATTGTGTTCTTCGCGCGCAAAATCCGCTACAATCAGCGGAGAAGACACCATATCCGATTAAGGAGATGAACATCATGCAGGAACGGATTGCACGGGCGCTGCTCGCGTATACCGGCGCGCTGGTCAGCGCCGTCGTCTCGCTGGATGCGGCGGGCGGCATTCTGGGCGTTTGTCTTTTCGATACGATGTTCTGCGCGGCGCACATGCGCGTGGAACCGGGCGCGGCGAAGGTCTGGATGATCTGCAACCATCCGGGCGGGGAGAAGCGCGTCTTCCCGGAGGAGTGGCGCAACTTCTGCTGCCTGCACGGGCTGGCGAATGGCGTGCCGGCCGCGCTGTACCTGTGCAGCGAGTATTTTCCGTGCAGGCGGATCGGGCTTTTCACGCAGGGACCATCTGTGCTATAATGGGCGCAATCCCGCTTGGAAAGGACGCGCTGCCATGACAGAAAAACCGTATCGAATCGCCAGGCCTGCGCGGCTGGCGGCGCTTTTGCTCGGCTTTGTGCTGCTGGCGGCGCTCGTCGCATGCGCCGTGCACGGCTGGCGGACGCTCACGCAGGCGCTCGATGGCCGCAGGGCGCGCGCGCAGGAGGAACAGGTCTCCTCGTTTTCGCTCAAAGAGCAGATGGTGCTGGAGCAGACGCATGCGCGCGTGCGCGGCTGGTCGAGCATCGTGCAGGCGCAGGAGGTTTGGCTCGGCGCCGGGCGGGGCAGACTCTACGCGCAGGTCTTTTCAGCCGTCGAGGGCGATGAGGACGCGCCGTGGGCGCTCGTGCTGCACGGCGGGCTGGGCACCGACCACACGCAGGTGCAGGACGTGGCCTGTGTGCTCTCGCTGCACGGATACCGCGTGCTGACGCCGGATCTGTACGCGCACGGCAGGAGCGAGGGCGAGACGGCTTCGCTGGGCATCCCGGATGCGCAGGACGTGCGCGCGTGGATCGAATGGATCGAGCTGGAGGATGAGGGCGCGCGCATCGTGCTCTTTGGGCAGGATGAAGGCGGCGTGGCGGCGCTGCTGGCCGCGGCAGACGGCCTGCCCGCGTCCGCCCGGGCCATCGCGACGGACAGCGCGTATGTGAGCGTGCGGGCGCACGCGCAGACGCTGCTCGATGAGTCGGCGACGGACGCGCTGGGCAGGGCGCTCTTTGGCGCGGCGTATCGCCTGATGTATGGCGTATCGCTTGAGGAGGGCGAGGTGGCCGCGAAGATCGCCGGCCTGTCGTGCCCGCTGCTCGTGCTGCATGGCACGGGCGATACGCAGGTGCTGGCCTGGCAGGGCGAGGACATCGCCGCGGCGGCGGGGGCGCACGCGCAGCTGCTGCTCATCGAGGGCGCGAGCCACGGCGCGGGCCGCTATCTGGAGCCGGACGTGTATTACGACGCGCTGCTCGCCTTTTATGAGGACGCGCTGCGATGACGATCTCATACTGATTCTTGATGAAAGAGCTTAAAACGGCGCGAAGCGAAGAAGGGAGTCTGAAATCCCTCAGGCAGGTTTTAGGGCGGCAGCCCTAACGTCTTCTATGATCACGGCGTAAAGAAGCGGGAACCGCAGCGGAGCGTAGCGACCATTGCGGTTCTGATTAGCCGTTTTCATCAAGGGTTCGTATCAAGCACATGCAGAAACCGCAGGGAAGATCCCTGCGGTTTCATGATGCGATGTGTGGCCTGTTTTACTGGTGGCTCATCGCGCGCTCGGCCTGCTCGACCAGGCGCTTGGTCATGTAGCCGCCGATATAGCCGGCCTGGCGAGACGGCAGGTCGCCGTTGTAGCCCTGCTTGAGATTGATGCCCAGCTCGCTGGCGATCTCATACTTCATCTGGTTGAGCGCGCCCTTGGCCTGCGGCACGACGGTACGGTTGCCGCGGCCGGTCTGATTCTGGGTATTCTGCTGGTTGCCCATGTTCTGCGCGCCCATGTTCTGGTTCTGCGCATTGGCGCCCTGATTCTGGTTCTGATACATCGGAAGAAGTCCCCTTTCTCACTTGACAGTCATCGATGGGCCGTCTGGAACTCAGAAGCTCTGGCCGGCCATCTGCTGCTCCGCCTGCTCAACCAGACGCTTGACCATATAGCCGCCGACGTAGCCCGCTTCGCGGGAAGTCAGGTCGCCGTTATAGCCCTGCTTGAGGTTGACGCCCAGCTCGCGCGCGATCTCATATTTCATGTTGTCCAGCGCGGCGCGGGCCTGCGGCACGTTGATCTGATTGTTGTTGCCGTTGCTCGCCATGTCTTTTCACCTCCAATCGGTTAAGCCTAGTGTGACCGGCGCGAGGCTTCATATCCTGACAATAATCGTCACGCGTGCCACGCGCTGTCTGCGCAAATTTTTTCAAAGCGGCGCGCAACGCGCTTTTTTCGTCTTTTCAATTCTGCCCGAATGGTGTATAATTGATCAGCATGACTTTGGATTTCAGGAGGAATGAAACATGGCCAGAGGCGGTTTTCCCGGCATTCCGGGCGGCAATATGCAGCAGCTCATGCGTCAGGCGCAGAAGATGCAGCAGCAGATGCTCCAGCTCCAGCAGGAGCTCGACGAGCGCGAATACGAGGGCACGGCCGGCGGCGGCGCGGTGACCTGCAAGGTCAGCGGCAAGCGCCAGCTGCTCACGCTGAACATCCAGCCCGACGCGGTCGATCCGGACGACGTCGAGATGCTCCAGGACATGGTGATCGCGGCGGTCAACGATGCGCTCAAGAAGGGCGAGGACACCCGTGAGGCCGAGATGGGCAAGGTCAGCGGCGGCATGGGCGGCATGTTCTGATGGCCGGACAGATCGAACCGATCGCCAGAATGGCGCAGCAGCTCTCCCGCCTGCCGGGCATCGGGGCCAAATCGGCGCTGCGCCTGGCGTATCACATCGTCTCGCTGCCGGAGGACCAGGTGCACGAGCTGGCATCTGCGATCTGGCAGGGCCGCAAGGCGGTGAAGTACTGCTCGTGCTGCGGCAATTACACGGTGGAAGACCCGTGTCCCATCTGTGCCGATGCGAGCCGGCACAACGGCGTGCTGTGCGTCGTGCGCGATCCGCGCGACGTGGCGGCGATGGAGCGCATGCGCGATTTCAAGGGCACCTATCACGTGCTCCACGGCACGATCTCGCCGATGGAGGGCATCGGCCCGGAGGACATCCGCATCAAGGAGCTGCTCGTGCGCGTGGGGCAGGAGGACGTCAAGGAGGTCATCCTCGCCACCAATCCGGACATTGAGGGCGAGGCGACGGCCAGCTATATCGCGCGGCTGCTCAAGCCCATGGGCATTCTGGTCACGCGCATCGCGCATGGCCTGCCGGTGGGCGGCGACCTTGAGTACACCGATGAGGTGACGCTTGCCAAGGCGATCGAGGGTCGGCGCGAGATGTGACGGATCGCCGGGAATCTTTGCACTGCCGCGAAGCGGGGGCAAGGGCACACAACTTGCCGGATTCGACAAACCCCGAACGGGTTTGGGCGGCGCCCGGCGTGCGCCGGAGAATATGCCGTTTCAGAGCCGGCTGCGCAGCAGCCTCAAATCGTTGACAAAGCCCATGTTTTGCAGGAACAAAACATGGGCTTTCATCGTGTGACGAGGGCTGATGCTGATTTCTGATAAACAGGTCAAATGCAGCGCGAAGCGAAGAAGGGCGTCTGAGGGATGAAATCCTAGGTTTCAGGACGGCGCGTCTTCTATGATCACGGCGTAAGCGGCGGGAACCGCAGCAGGGCGTAGCGACCATTGCGGTTGTGATTCGCCGTTTTCATCAAGAGTGAGTATGAAAACAAAAAGAGAACGCAGGTTTCCCCGCCTCCTAATAAGAAAACATGAGATAGTCCAGTAAAATCAATGTTTTCAGAGGCAAGGAACACGATGTGAAGTCAAAAAATCAAATACTGGCAGGATAAAGGGTGCTGATGTGAAATATCA